>JABDJO010000012.1 GCA_013002465.1 Silicimonas sp.
ATCCACCATCGTGTCGATCTCGGCCGCGCTCGCATGTTTGGCGGCCATCCCTGCCGCCGCACGCTCCAACACCACGCCAGACCGAGATAGTCGAGCTCTACGAAATGCGCGTGGTGTTGGAGCGTGCGGCGGCAGGGATGGCCGCCAAACATGCGAGCGCGGCCGAGATCGACACGATGGTGGATCTGAACGCACAGATTTTCGCGGCACGTGCAGACGCGCGCGCGGCCTCAGCGATCAATCAGGATTTCCACCGATGTATCTACCTCGCCTCGCGAAACCGGTTCCTGCTCGCGTCCGCGCGGGCGCTGAACAATGCCCTCATGCTTCTGGGGCCGACCACACTTGATGACAAGGCCCGGATCAAGACGGTCTGCCAGCAGCACGACAAGATCATCGAGGCGATCCGGAGCGCCGACGACGACGACGCCGGGGCAGCCGCCGCGCTTCATCTTGAAACATCGCTGCGGCACAGGCTGAAAGTGCAACATACATGATCGCGTTCATCACCGCACTCGGCGTGGCAGCTTGCGGCGTCGCTGCCTTTCACCTGCTAAGCTTGCCGTTGCCTTGGCTGCTGGGACCGATCTTTGCCTGCCTGATCGCGTCCCTCGTGGGGATGCCGATGCGTGGAAACAAGATTCTGGGGGATGGCATGCGCACCGTTCTGGGTGTTGCCGTCGGGGCCACGTTCACTGTCTCCCTGTTGGTGTCGATGGGGGCGATGTGGCCGACGCTGGTGCTGATCCCGGTCATGGTGCTTGCGATCGGTGCGGTCGGCGTGCCCTACTTCCAGCGGTTATGGGGGTTCGATTTCCCGACCAGCTATTACGGCGCGATGCCCGGTGGATTTCAGGACATGGTGCTGTTCGGCGAAGAGGCAGGCGCAGATGTGCGCGCGCTGTCGCTGATCCATGCGACCCGCGTCATGGTCATCGTGGCGGTGCTGCCCTTCCTGCTGAAATGGGCGTGGGACGCAGACCTCAGCAATCCTCCGGGCAAGCCCGCGGCGTCGATCCCGCTGTCGCAACTTGCCTTGATGGTGTTCTGCGGCCTTGCCGGATGGCAGGTCGCGAAACGGGTTGGCATATTCGGAGCGTCGATCCTGGGGCCGCTCATTCTGGCTGCGGGGTTCGCCCTTGCAGGTGTACTGCAGTATCGCCCACCGGCAGAGGCGATATGGGCCGCCCAGTTCTTTATCGGAATAGGGGTCGGCACCAAATACTGCGGCGTAACGATGTCGGAGGTCCGGACCTACGTCACCGCGGCGCTCGGATTTTGTGTCGTGCTCATCATACTAACGGTCATCGTGGCCGAAACTATCCATCTGCTTGGGCTCGCCCCTGAGTTGGAGACAATCCTCGCCTTTGCCCCTGGCGGGCAGGCCGAACTGACCGTGCTGGCCTTGATTGTCGGTGCCGATATGGCCTTTGTGGTGGCGCATCATGTGCTACGCATATTCGTTGTCATCATCGGCGCACCGCTTTTCGCGCGGCTGTTCAAGGCGGCCACCTCCGACACCTGATCCAAAGGAAGCATTAGACATGACGTCAACGCTGGAGAACCTCGCAAATGACGCCCGTTTGCGGGTCGCGATCAACACGGGCAACCGCGCGCTGGTGCAAAGGGAGGGGGACGATCTGAGCGGGATCAGCCCGGCACTGGCACAACGCCTCGCTGACGAGATCGGGGCGCAGATGGTGCCGGTCTTCTACGACGGCGCGGGAAAGGTCTTTGACGATGCGGACCAAGACAAATGGGATGTGGGATTCCTTGCCATCGATGAAAAGCGGGCCAAAAAGATCGCTTTCACCCGGCCATATATCGTGATCGAGGCCACCTTTGCCGTCCGAGCCTCTTCAGATTTGGCGGACGTGGGCGAGTTGGACCGCGCAGGCGTAAGTCTGCTGACCTCGACTGGATCGGCCTATGACATGCATCTGACCAAGTCGTTGCAGCACGCCGCACTGGAACGGTCGGGCACACCGCCCGAAAGCTTTGCCGAATTCCGCGAAGGGCGATGTGACGCCGTTGCCGGTGTGCGCGCATCATTGGAAGGCTTCTTTGGCGATGATCCCGACGTGCGGATTCTCTCCGGCGTCTTGACATCAGTGCGTCAGGCGATGGTTTTGCCGGGCGCAGATAACCCGCTGATCGGCGTACTCGACGATTTTATTGCTCGGGCAATCGCAGACGAGTTCGTGGCCGCCCACGAGTAGGTCCAAGGGATCAGCGCCTATTCCAGACAGCCTCGTTGATCATGTGGATCGGCGCACCTTCGGCATAGGCGTTGATCTGCTCGAAAATATCCGAGAATTGCAGGTCGAATTCGTCTTCAGTGACATAGCCGATATGGGGTGTCGCCAGTACGTTCGGATGGGTGAGAAGCGGGTTTGTGTCGTCCATGAGTGGTTCCTGATCGAAAACATCGACGGCAGCATGCAGGCGTCCCTTAGCGATCTCTGCCTCAAGCACGCCCTTATCTACCAACCCCGAACGCGACGTATTCACGAACAGAGCCCGTGGTTGCATCGCGGCCAGATCCCCTGCGGTGATGATGCCGCGCGTTTCCGGCTTCAGGCGGACGTGAAGGCTCACGATATCGGACGAGGCAAAGAACGCTTCACGCGAGGCGGCGACAGCCTCCCCGTCCTTTTCGGCCCGTGTGCGGCCTGTGTCAGAGGCCCACCATTGCACCTTCAAACCCAGTGCTTTGGCGTATTCCGCGACGGCACCTGCAATCCGGCCGTAGCCGTACAGGCCCAGGGTGCGGCCGCGCAGGGTCCGCCCGACGCCCGACTGCCAGTTTCCCGACTTGAGCGATGCGGCCTGCTGCGGAATCTGGCGGTAGCTGGCGAGGATTAGGGCCAGTGTATGCTCTGCTGCGGCATAGGATGGCGCACCGGCGTGCATGTTAGAACACAATAGAACGCCGTTGGCGGTACAGGCCTCGACGTCGACATGCGGATAGACGCTGCGTTGCGAGATCAACTTGAGGTTGGGCAAAAGCGCCAGCAGGTCGGCGCCGACACGCGTACGTTCCCGGAAAAGCACCAGCGCCTCGGCGTCCTTCACGCGATCGGCAAGAGCTACCGGGTCGGGCTGATGATCCGTCCAGACAGTGACGTTGTGACCGTCAAGAAGCGAGAAACAGTCGAGCGTGCGCAGCGTGTCGAACCAATCGTCGAGAATATGGACTTTCACCGGCTTTCGACCCCGGTGTCCGGCGATGGTGAACGCGGGGTCGGCACGAAAACCACTTGATCAAGCGATTGCAGCGCACGACGTACCTTTTCACGCTCTGCCAGAAGGTGATTGAACTGCGCATCGCATCCGGAGATCGGTGTCGGATAGTTGGTGATTTCATCGTTCAGGCTCTGACGGGCTATTTTCAGTTCTGACCGGGCTATTGCAAGGCACTCTTCATAGATTTGCGTCATCTTCGCCACTCTCCTAATGTATACCATTGTATACCAAACTGAACCGCGGTCAATTCCCCATCCAGATCGCAGCGGGCACAAAGACATTCCCGGCAGCCAGTTTGCGCGTCGTGCGTACCAGTCCGGCGGATTTCAGCACGAAACCACCGGTGGCATTTTCATAGTCGACCACGACGTCGATGATACCACTGGCATGCTCCAGTGTGATCGTGGCGGGGGTCTCATTGGGTATCGCCGCCATTCCGTCCGCCACCGTGCCGGGCGTCAGCACACATGAGGCGAGGCATTGCGCACCGGTCACGGCCATTGTCGGGTGGCACTTCCACGGCATGAAATAGCGCGTCGCGATTGTGCCGCCCTGCGTCGCGGGCGCGAGCAGCCCGAATTTGGGCGTGACGGATTTGGAAACGTCGCCCATGCCCACCCGCTCGCCCACCTCAAGCCGGATCGCGTCCATGCGGGCGTAGAAATCGGCGTTCTCATCCAAGTCCGCCGCGGTCTCGTATCCCGTCAGGCCAAAGCTTTCCGCCTTGGCGATGACCATCGGCATGGCCACGTCCATGCAGGTCACGTCGACCCCGTTGATCGTGTCGATAAGGTTACCTGTCGGCAGAAACGACCCCGTTACGCCGCCCACGGTCTCCATGAATTGTAGCGCCACGGGCGCCGACGTTCCCGGCACGCCGTCGATCTGCGCGGTGCCCTCATAGCTGACGGCCTTGCGGGGCGTCTGCACGATTGCGGCGATCCGGGCCTCGGTGTTGACGGCACGGATGTTGACGGTCGTCTGCCCCTCCTGCGCCTCGACCAGCCCCATTTCGATCGCGGCCGGGCCAACGCCGGACAGGATATTGCCGCATGTGGGTTTGAAATCTACCAGCCGATCTTCAACGCTGACCTGCGCGAAGAAATAGTCGACATCGGCCCATTCATCATCCGAGCGCGAAAGCATCGCGACCTTCGTTGTCACCGCCGCCCCGCCGCCCATACCGTCGATGTTGAGAGGGTGGCCGGAGCCCACGATGGCGACCAGAACCTCGGCCAGCGTTTCGAGATCCGCGGGCAGATGAGCGCGGTTCATATAGGGCCCGCGCGACGTGCCACCGCGCATAAAGACGAAAGGGATTTCGGTTTGGGTCATGTTCAGCGTTCTCAGTTAAAGGGCCAGGGGAAGTTGGTGTATTCCTGCAAAAGGCCCGGGGGGAAGTCACGGTTCAACAGCCATGCCATGCTGCACATAAAGGCGATACCGAAGCCCGTGTAGATCAAGGAATAAGACAGGCTGACGCGTGCGCGGAACTTCATGAAGGTGAACAAAAACACACCCAATGCAAGGATAAAGCCGAACAGCCCGGTCAGCAACAGAAGGCCCGCGAACCATGCCAGCGTCGGCCACAGTCCGTGGGTCGCCTCGGCATCCTCGCCGTTCAACTCGCGGTCGGCAAAGATCGTGTCGGTCTCGGGCTTCAGCATCATGCGGATGATCAGCGCGGCACAACCCAGCAGGCAAACCCCTGCGACGAACATCGGGAAGGTCCGGTCCCGGCTGTACTCCGGGATCGACCACGCATCAAAGTAGGCATAAGCGATGTAGCCGGTGATGATCAGCAGGAACACGAACGGCGCCCGCTTGGACCCCGATTGCACGTTACCTTCGGCCAGAATGTTCTTGGCCTGACGCAAACCCAGCACGACGGAAACAAGCGTGATGATCAGCAGGATGATGACGATGGGCGAGAAGATGTAGTCGATTCCTTCGCCAAAGCTCTTGCGGAACTGGCTTTGCGCGATTTGCACGGCTTGGTTCGCATAGGTCTCCGCAGGACGGGCCAACACGAAACCGATCAGGAACGCAGGGCGCGACCAGTCGAAGCGGCGCATCATGATACCGAGGAAGCCAATGGCCAACAGGGCCACCAGATCCATCAAGTTCTGGCCCGACTGGAAAGCAGCAAAACTGATGATCATGAACAGGAACGGTGCCAGCAAGGCAAAACGGATGGTGGTCAGCTTGGCAATGCCACCTGATGCCGCGATACAGATCACCGTACCCACCACATTCGCCAGCGCCAGCAGCCAGACGATGGAATAAGTGATGTCGAGGTTATTCTTAAGCATCGCCGGGCCGACTTCTATCTGGCCTGATCCCAAGAGGGCAATCGCGCCGATGAAGATTGCCATCGAGCCGGAACCGGGAATACCAAACAGCAGTGTCGGCACAAGCCCGCCGCCTTCTTTGGCGTTGTTCGAGCTTTCCGGCCCGATCACGCCGCGCACTTCACCCTTGCCGAACTGCGACTTGTCCTTGGTAGTTTGCACCGCGTGGCCATAGGCGATCCAGTCGACGACCGACCCGCCGAGGCCGGGGATGACACCGACGATGACACCGATGATGGAACAGCGGACCGACAGCCAGATATTGGCCCACCAGTCTTTGACGCCGTCCAGCCAACCACCGCCCAGTTGGGGTTCCTGCGCAATGGCGCGATCTTGCCGGAGAAGCGAAATGATCTCTGGGATGGCAAAAATGCCGAGACCTACGATCACGAGCTTCAAACCATCCGTCAAATAGGGGAAATCATAGGACGACATGCGCAAATCGCCCGAAGATGCGCCCTCGCCAATCGTGCCGATCAGCATGCCCAGACCTGCGGCGACGATCCCCTTGATGGCGACGCGGCCCGCGAGAATCCCGACCATCGACAGGCCGAAAATGGTGATCATCAACAGTTCCGGGGTGCGGAATTCCAGTACGATAGGGCGGGCGATCAGGATAAAGACTGTGAGGAATGTCGCGCCCACCAAGCCGCCGAACAGCGACGAGGCAAAAGCCGCAGACAGTGCGCGCGCCGCCATACCTTTCTTGGCCATGGGAAAGCCGTCAAGCACCGTGGCCTGGCTTGCCGAAGACCCCGGAATGCCCATCAACACGGATGCGAATGTGTCAGAGGTCGGCACGACGGCGACCATACCGACCATCAGCGCGAGGCCAAGGATCGGGTCCATACCAAACATGAAAGGCAAAAGCAGAGACAGACCAGCGATGCCACCAAGGCCCGGAAAGACGCCGATACACAGGCCCATCACAACACCCAGCACCAGATATCCCAGTACGATTGGTTGTAAAATCAGGCCCCATGCACTGCCCAATGCGGGCAGTGCCTCCATGATCACGTCCATGACAAACCCTCCCGATCCGCTTGGTCAAACGCCCCGCCGGCTTGGCGGGGCGCTCAAAAAGCGGATCTTAGTTCAGCGATACGCCGTACTTTTCCTGCAACCAGTTAACGATGAATGCCTTGGCTTCAGGCGTGACCTTGGTGGCGCTTTCCAGCGCCTTTTGCGCCGCCGGGCCGGTCATCTGGGGATACTTTCCCAACCGCTTGCCAGAGATTTCGGCAAAGTCGGGACGCGCCTTCACGGCTTCGAACGCGGCGGTATAGGTGGCAATCGCTGCATCGGAAGCGCCGTTGGGCAGGAACACCATCTTTTGTGCCGGGAAGCCGGCGATGAAGAACGCCTTCCAAGCATCCCACTGCTCGCCTGACGTCTCGCAACCGTCAGTCGCTTCGCAGACCTCCTTGAAGGTCGGGATGTCTGGGAAGGTCGGGTCGCGCACGATGTTGCCGTCGTCATCCAATGCGCCCCAGGTCATCATCGGCACGGCTGTGCCCGCTTCGACCAGCGGCGTCACGCCGGACAAGTAGGACGAAGACGTCTGATAGTCGATGTTGGCTTCGCCGCGCTCGAACATCAAACGTCCGTCACCGCGGCC
>JABDJO010000024.1 GCA_013002465.1 Silicimonas sp.
CCCCCCCCCCCCCCCCCCCCCCCCCCCCCCCCCCCCCCCCCCCCCCCCCCCCCCCCCCGGATCGGTGCTGAAAGCGCCGAATGCTCCCTTGCCGCTGGCCCCTGCGCTCCGTATCTAGGAACCGACAGGATCAAGGAGAGATGAGATGTTCAAAGGATTGGGCGGCCTCGGCGACATGGGCAAGATGATGAAGGCGGCCCAGGAAATGCAGACCAAAATGGCCGATTTGCAGGAAGAACTGAACACCATGACCGTAACCGGCGAAAGCGGGGCGGGTCTGGTCAAGGCGACCTCGACCGCCAAGGGCGAATTGACCGGTCTCGACATCGACCCCTCGATCTTCAATCCGGACGAAAAGGAAGTGGTCGAAGACCTTATCCTGGCCGCGATCAAGGATGCGCAATCCCGGGCCAGCGAACGATCGCAGGACGAAATGCGCAAGTTGACCGAAGGCATGGGGCTTCCCGCCGACATGAAGCTTCCTTTCTAAGCGTGCGGCACCTTCTTGCCCTGCTTGCGGCGCTTCTGGCCGCTGTCCCTGCCCTCGCACAGGATTGGGCGACCAAGGAAATCTGCACTGTATCCAGGCCGACAATCCAGGATCAAGTTTTCGATCCACCGGGTCGCGCTGTTCTGGAAGCCGAGGCGGCAAAGATCGCAAACCGGCGGGGGCGGTTCTGGCAGATTGCCGGGCCCGAAGGGCAACTGTCGCATCTTTGGGGCACTTTCCATTCGTCCGATCCCCTGATCCTCGATCTGCCGGACGCGGTACGCGAGGCCATTGCCGGTGCCCGCGTTGTGGCGGTCGAGGTCGACTATGTGTTGAAAAGCCGTGAAGCCTATCGCGACGCACAGCTTTTTGACGGCTGGTTCAAGGATCCAAGCGACGCGTTCAACTTCGACGACCCCGGCGACGGGCGAATCGCCGATTTGCCGCTTGAGATTTCAGACTGGATCCGCGATCGCGCATTTGAAGCCGGCTATACCGAAGATGCCGACCTGATCCTGTCGAAGGGCGGTTTGGTGTCGATGCTTCTGGCCGACCCGTGCGAAGATTTCGCCGGTGGCGTGCTGCCGATCCAGGATGACTACGTACAGCTTCTGGGCCGTCTGGCCGGGGCGCAGATCTTGGGGCTGGAAACCCAGAAGGAGTTTCTGGACGACCTGAACGCACCCGGGGCCGAAGCCACCGCCGATGCGATCATCGCGGTTTACGCGGCCTATCTGAAACCGGTGACATCCAATGCCGAACGCGCAACCTGGTTCGGGCTTTACCGCGAGGGTCGACTGGGGCTGATGACCACTTGGGATGCGGCGTATTTGTCCGACGTTCTGGGCGAAAAAGGCGAAGACGCCCGGCGACGGACCGAGGACTATCTGATCACGGCTCGAAACCTGCGGTTCATGGAGCGATTGGCGGGCGAATTGAGCGAAGGCGGCGTGTTCATTGCGGTTGGCGCCGGTCATCTTCCGGGTGACGAAGGCTTGGTCAGCATGCTGCGCGCGCAAGGGTATGACGTGACCCGCCTGCCCCTGCCGGGAGAGGCTGAATGAGCGCGCCGTCCGACCTGGATACTCTGATTGAATTGATGGCCAAACTGCCGGGGCTTGGGCCACGCTCGGCCCGTCGTGCGGTGCTGCATCTGGTGAAAAAGCGCGCTCTGGTACTGATGCCCCTGGCCGATGCCATGACCCGTGTGGCGGAAACCGCGCGCGAATGCTTGAACTGCGGCAACATCGGCACCACCGATCTTTGCGAGATCTGCGAAAGCGCAAAGCGGGCCAATGGCGAACTTTGCGTGGTCGAGGATGTCGCCGATCTTTGGGCGATGGAGCGTGCGGGCGTCTTCAAGGGCCGCTATCACGTGCTGGGGGGAACCTTGTCGGCGCTTGATGCTGTCGGTCCGGACGAATTGCGGATTCCGAAGCTTTTGGATCGGGTGGCGAGCGAAGAGATCACCGAGGTGATCCTGGCGCTGAATGCCACTGTCGACGGTCAGACCACGGCCCATTACATTGCCGACCAATTGGAAAACCGCGTCACCGTTACCTCGCTGGCTCAGGGCGTGCCGATCGGGGGTGAATTGGATTACCTGGACGACGGCACGATCTCGGCGGCTTTGCGGGCGCGGAAGTCGGTCTGACGATCACCGGATTACGGTTTGCGTGCGATCTGGCTGACATAGGACATAAACCCGAAAAACGTGTCCGCCTTCAGCCGCTTTTGCGCCTCGGTCTTCAGGGCGGCAGCGGTTTCGGGAAACAGAACCCCTGTTTCGGCCATCCGGTCGGCGCCGCGGTCGATTACGGTCATGAAATAGGCCGCATCGCCCTCGGCCACATAGCTGTGGCCCCGCCGTCTGCCCAGATCAAAGCCGAGATCGGCCAGCATGCCGGAAATCTGGCGCATGACCCAAAGGTTGGTGACGTTCTGATTGATCATGAAGCGGATTGTCTGATTCAAAGGATCGAAGTCCGCGATCTGCGCCGTGGCCGTATCGTAATCGCCGTCGCAGATGGCCAGAATACCGCCGGGCTTTAGCACCCGCCAGGCTTCCTTCACCGCATCTTCGGGACCGGGAACGTGACACAGAAGCGTGTGCATCAGGACAAGATCGACCGATGCATCGGCAAGGTCGGTCTGCTTGGCGTCGCCGATCCGGAATGACAGGTTGGGTTCATCGGCGAAATGCTGATTGGCGCGCTCGACCATGACCGGTGACGGTTCGATGCCAAGTGCCTGTTCCGCACCGGCAAGCGTCATCAGATCCTTTGTTACATGGCCGGTGCCCGAGCCGAGTTCGACCGCAAAGGCGCCCTTTGGCAGGGTCAGATCGCCCAGGTATTCCTGTCGGATCGCCACTTGCGCCGGATCAAGACAACGCGCGTCCATCGCATCGGCAATGCGGGCCTGCAAAGCCGCGTCCTCGGCGGCAAGGTTTGCGTATGGATCCGACATTTTACCCCCCGGATTTTTTATTCTTCGGGCATGCTAGCAAACCTGCGCGTTTATTTCGCCATGATTTCCGAGGCGTCGATTGCGCGGCGTCGCGAAAGCCCTATCCGGCCCAATCCGAGCAGATGTCTTCGCCGTTCGGAACAAGCCCCCACCCGATGCCGACCACCTGATTGTCGCGCAGGACCGACACGAAGCTGAATGGGTCGCGGTACTCGTACTCGAACAGCAGCATGTCGCCTGGCCGCACCTCGGCGATCTGCCTTGCGCCTTCCGCGACACCTGAGAAAAGCGGCAGGACCGGGCCACGCCAGCCAATGCAGGCGGATTCGTAGGTATCGAGCACGGGAAGCGTCTGAAGCGACATGCGCAGCGCCGGCATGTCCAGCAGCAGCTCTGTGTCGGCGGTGTCAACGGCACATTCGAACCAGGCTTCGCGTTCCTTGATGCGGGTAATGGTCGCCGTCTGTTCCGCTGACAGAACCGGGGTCCGGGTACTGCAATCGCCATTGTCGAACACGGCCTGCCCAAGGGGCGACGCGAAGCAGAAACCGACACGATCAAAAATCAGGTTCCGGGTGAACCAGAGGTCGTGGCAGGCATCGCTGGCAAAGGCCGGGCCGGACAAAATGAAAGTGACGAAAACAAGAAACCGCATAAGCAAACTATGGCGAAGGCGGCCCCTCCAGGCAAAGAAAAACCCCGGCACCGGGCCGGGGTTCATTGTTCGCCCAAACGAGGGATCAACTGTCGTCTTCATCCTCGTCGTCGCTATCGGGAAGGTTGAAGAAACTGTCGGCGTCCGGCGTTTCTTCTTCCTTTTCCTCGGGCGCATCGCCCAAGGTAAAGGTTTCAAGCCCGGAAATCGAACTGGGGATCTTGGGTTCGGAATCGCCCCCCAGGGATTGCTCGGTCGATACCAGCTTGCGGCGCTCTTCGTCCGACATGACATCGCCGTCCTTGGCGGTTTTTACAGCGGCTTTCTGTACTGCGGCATCCAGTTCCGACTGCTTGCAAAGCCCAAGGGCGACCGGATCAATCGGTTGAATGTTCGAGATGTTCCAATGCGTGCGCTCGCGGATCGACTGAATCGTCGGCTTGGTGGTTCCCACCAGTTTCGAGATCTGGCCGTCGCTTAATTCGGGGTGAAACTTGACCAGCCAGAGAATCGACGCCGGGCGATCCTGGCGCTTGGACAAGGGCGTATAGCGCGGGCCACGGCGCTTTTCCTCGCCCACGGCCGCCGGGTTGAACTTGAGCTTCAGCATGTGCAGCGGGTCATTTTCGGCCGCGTCGATTTCTTCCTGGGTCAACTGGTTGTTGGCAATCGGATCGAAACCCTTCACCCCGGTTGCCACGTCGCCATCGGCGATCCCCTGCACTTCCAGTTCGTGCAGACCGCAGAAATCTGCCACCTGTTTAAAGGTGATCGTGGTGTTGTCGACAAGCCAGACCGCAGTCGCTTTGGCCATGATTGGTTTGTTCATCGGGCTGTCTCCTGACATATCTTTCTTGTGCCGGGAAATCGGCTGGTCCGGTTGGACCCTTTCCTCGATTTCGGGGAAGTCACGGGCTATATAGTCGCGCCAGGCGTAAGAGGAAAGAGCAAATGCGGTTTTTGGTGGCGCTTCTGATGCTGACCGGGCTGGCCCATGCCGATGGCGAACCAGCCGGAGAGTTCGATTATTATGTGATGGCGCTGTCGTGGTCGCCGACCTGGTGCGCGCTGGAAGGCGACCGGCGCGGGTCGCCGCAATGCGATATGGATGCCGATTTCGGATGGGTCCTGCATGGACTTTGGCCGCAATACGAAAGCGGCTGGCCCAGCTATTGCCGAACAGGAGAACGGAACCCTTCGCGCGCCGACACGCGCGACCAAGCGGATTTGTTCGGTTCATCCGGCAGTGCCTGGCATCAGTGGAACAAGCATGGCCGCTGTTCGGGGCTGTCGGCAGAGGACTTTTACAAGCTTTCGCGCGAGGCCTTCGGACGCATCACCCGACCGGCCATCTTCCGCAAGCTCGACGAGGCCGTGCGCCTGCCTGCTTCGGTCATTGAGCAGGCATTTCTTGAAGCGAACCCGCAGCTTTCGGCGGACGTGATCACCATCACCTGCAAATCAGGGCGCATCCAGGAAGCGCGGGTCTGCCTGACCCGGTCGCTTGAACTGCGGGCCTGCGGTTCGGATGTTTCGCGGGACTGCCGAATGACGGACGCGCTTTTCGATCCAATTCGCTGAATATCGCCCTGTTCGGCTGGTTTGGTCCCGCGCTAATTCTGCTTCCAACGGCCGGGCACGTTTTCTGCCGGGCTTGGGGCGCGCATCCGGCCAAAGAACTCGGCCTGCATGTCCATCATGGGTTTGGTCAAAGGGTTGGACCGCAACCGGCCCTTGAACGCTTCGATCTGCATCACGTTGTCGATCCGCCGCCCGATGAATGCCTTGGTCCGTTCGTGATCCGGGCTGTCGTCGCCCAACCAGAACAACACGACTGACCCCCAGACCGCCGACAATGTCGCGCGCTTCGAATACCAGTTGCCGTCGCGGCTGGTGTCGCCCAGGGCGTTCCAGATCGCATCGGCAGTTTCCCAGATCAGTCTGGAGCCCTCGACCCCATGCACCGGCAAGGCAAACAAGGCCGTCGCCCGGCGTACCGCTTCGCGATCCGGCAACGCCTCGACCCGGTAAACCAATGCGGTTGCGACCCGGTCGCGATAACGCATGTCCGATATATCCACTTCCGCCATCCGGGCTACCATTTCGGCATCCCCGCGCCGGTGCAGCGCGACCGCCAGATCGACCGCGCCTCTGGGCGCCAGGGTGCGCGCTTCTTGCGGTGTCAGACCCGATTCCCGCCGGGCGGCTTCAAACATCGTGTCGGACCAGCCATCGAATGCCACATGGGGCAATCCCGCATCCAACAGGCGATCGAGGGCAGATTTGTCGGTCATGGAACCTCCGGTACGAACGGTGGACAAGAGCGTTACGCTTTGTTATACGCCCACTTCCTGCAATTATTGCGCAATTCTAACTTAGAAAGGTGGTGACAACCACATGCAGGTCAGTGTTCGCGACAACAATGTCGATCAGGCGCTTCGTGCCCTGAAGAAAAAGCTGCAGCGTGAGGGCGTTTTCCGTGAAATGAAGCTTCGGCAACATTTCGAGAAACCGTCCGAAAAGCGCGCCCGCGAAAAGGCCGAGGCCATTCGCCGCGCCCGCAAGCTCGCTCGGAAGAAAGCACAGCGCGAAGGGATGCTCTAAGCCCCCTTCAGACACTGGGCGAAGTCATTCGCCAAACGACGACCCCCGCGGCTTGCCTCGGGGGTTTGTTGTTTCTGGGGCCTCTGGTCAATCCAAAGGTCAGCGCCTATGCCAGGAAAAACCGACGGAGACGCGCATGAAATCCACCATCACCTGGACCGGCGACCGCCGATGGTTGGGCCAGACCGAAAGCGGCCATTCGATCGTGATCGGCAACGCCCACGACGACGCGCCAAAACCCGGACCCTCGGCCATGGAACTTGTCCTGATGGGCGCGGGTGCCTGTTCCTCGTTCGATGTGGTTTCGATCCTGGAAAAGTCGCGCCAAAAGATCGAGAACGTGATCGTCGAACTTGATGCAAGCCGTGCCGAAGACCCGCCAAAGGTCTTCACGCGCATTCACATGCACTTTGTCGTCAAGGGCCGCGATCTGGACCCGGCCCGGGTTGCCCGCGCCATAGAACTTTCGGTCGAAAAATACTGCTCGGCCACCGCGATGCTGGAAAAGACCGCGCCGGTGACCCACGACTTCGAAATCATCGAAACCGCCTGATACATTCTTCTTGGTCAAAATATCCTCGGGGGAGTGTCGAGGGGGCAGAC
>JABDJO010000028.1 GCA_013002465.1 Silicimonas sp.
ACCCCGGACCCACAGGAGTATTTTTCACAGGAAGAAAAGCAGTTTTGGTTCGTTAACCAAAACGCAACCGGATCCGTTGATTTTTGCGACTGCGGTACAGGCGGGAGCGCCGATGACCGCACAGGGAGAAGGCTTTGGCTTTCTCGGAAGGGCGCCTTCGGGCGCTCTTCGCCTTTCTTCCTGTCTGAAATACTCCGAGGGGGTTTCGGGGGAGCAGCGCTCCCCCGGTTGATCGACGCGCGCAAGCGCGGCGAAATCTCAGGCTGCCGATTGTCGCAAACGGTCGGGCAAGGCATTTGCCCAGGCCGAGATCGTGCCCGCCCCAAGGCAGACCACGATATCGCCCGGACGGGCCTCGGCGCGCACCAGGTGTTCCAGATCGTCCTCGTCCATAACCGCCCGTGCATCCCGGTGCCCGTGGCGCACCAGGCCGGCAACCAGATCGTCACGGCTGGCGCCCTTGATCGGATCCTCGCCCGCGGCGAAGACCTCGGCGATCCCGACCACGTCGGCGTCGTTGAAGCAGGTGCAGAAATCCTCGAACAGCGATGACAGCCGGGAATACCTGTGTGGCTGATGCACCGCGATCACCCGCGCATCCGCGCGATCGGACACCGCCTGACGCGCCGCCTTCAACACGGCGGCGATTTCCACCGGGTGGTGCCCATAATCGTCGATGATGGTCACGCCGCCGATCTCTCCTACCCGGGTGAAGCGGCGGTTCACGCCCTTGAAGTCGCCAAGCGCATCGCGGATTTCCGACCCTTTCATACCCAGATGCCGCGCCACGGCGACCGCCGCCAAGGCGTTCGAAACGTTGTGGTCCCCGGGCATCGGCAGGCGGCATCCCTCGATCAGCATATCTTCGGACAGTTCGACATCGAAATGGGCAACGCCACCGGCATAGGTCAGGTTCACGGCCCGCACGTCGGCTTGCGCGTTGAATCCATAGGTCACGACGCGGCGGTCGGTCACGCGCCCGACAAGGGCCTGCACTTCGGGGTGGTCGGTACAAAGCACCGCCAGACCATAGAACGGAATGTTCGACACGAAATCGTCGAACCCCTGGCGCAGGTTCTCGATGGTGCCCCAGTGCTCCATGTGCTCGGGGTCGATGTTGGTGACAATGGCGATCGTGGCGGGCAGCCGGTTGAAGGTGCCGTCGCTTTCGTCGGCCTCGACCACCATCCATTCGCCAGTGCCGACGCGGGCATTGGAATCGTAAGCGTGGATGATGCCGCCGTTGATCACCGTCGGATCCAGGTCGCCGGCATCCAGCAAGGCCGCCACCATCGTCGTCGTGGTCGTCTTGCCATGGGTGCCCGCGACGGCGATGTTCGAGCGCAGGCGCATCAGTTCGGCCAGCATCTCGGCCCGGCGCACGACCGGCAGGCCCAACCGGCGGGCTTCGTCCAGTTCCGGGTTGCCCTTCTTGATCGCGGACGAGATCACGATGACCTCGGCGCCTTCCAGGTTTTCCGGAGCCTGGCCCTCGAAAATCCGGGCGCCCTTGTCCTCCAGACGGTTGGTGATCCTGGAGCGTTTCAGGTCCGAGCCCTGCACGGTATAACCCGCCTCGATCAGCACTTCGGCGATGCCGGACATGCCGATGCCGCCGATCCCGACAAAGTGGATCGGCCCCATCTCGGTCGGCAGTTTGGTTGCGGCTGCGGCGTTCATGTCTCTCTCCTGCCAAGCTTTTCGATCAGGGTAACAAGGCGCTCCGTGGCATCGGGTTTACCCTGCCCCAGGGCATTTTCGCGCATGCGTGCCGCCGCACCCGGGGTCGTCAGCACGGTCATGATCTGCTCTGACAGGGACGCCGGGTCAAGGGCTGTTTCGGGCACCAGGATGGCCGCATCGGCATCAACCAGCCCACGGGCATTGGCGGTCTGGTGATCGGCGGTGGCGGCGGCATAGGGGATCAGGATCGACGGGCGACCGATCACGCTGATGTCGGCAATCGAAGATGCGCCCGCGCGGCTGATGACCAGATGCGATGCGGCAATCCGTGCGGCGATGTCATCAAAGAAGGGCAAGACTTCGGCAGTGATCCCGGCGGTCTGATAGACCTCGCGCACCCGGGCTTCGTCTTCGGGACGCGCCTGGTGGGCAACGCGCAAACGCGGGGCCAGGCCCCCGTTCAGGCGGGCAATCGCGTCGGGCACCACGTCCGACAGGACGCGCGCGCCCTGGCTGCCGCCGATCACCAGGATCGACACCTCGTCTTCGCCGTTCGGCGGCGTGAACGAGGCAGCGGCCTTGTCCAGCACCTGCTGGCGGACCGGGTTGCCGGTGTGTTCTGCTTCGACCGAGGCGGGAAGCCTGGTGGGCCAGGTACCGCAGGCCACTTTGTGAACACGTGGCGCAAACAGCTTGTTCACGCGCCCCAGAACGCCGTTCTGTTCGTGGATCATGCGGGGCAGGCGCAACGCCCAGGCCGCCGACAGGGCCGGGATCGAGGGATAGCCGCCAAAGCCCGCAACCACCGTGGGGCGGTCGTTCAGAAACCAGCCAACTACCGCCACCGCACCGCCCAGAATACGAAGCGGAGTCACAACTTTCGACAATACCCCGCCACGGGCGAATGTCGCGCTTGCCACCTTTCGGATCGCAACCTTGTCGGGGAACCCGCCCGCATAGCGCGCGCCACGCGCATCGGTCGACAGGGTCACACGCCAGCCCCGGGCCAGCATCGCCTCGGCCAGGGCTTGCGCGGGAAACATGTGCCCACCTGTCCCGCCTGCGGCGATGACAAGATGCGGCGTCTTCATGACCCGCGCCTGTTCCGTACAAGGTAGTCGCCGATCTCGCCCTGGGGGCGGACCCGTGTCAGGGCCAGAAGAATACCCATCATGATGCCCGCAGCCACCAGCGATGACCCGCCGTAACTGACGAAGGGCAGCGTCATGCCCTTTGCCGGCAACAGGCGCACCGCGACAGAGAGATTGATCATCGCTTGCATGGCCAGCGTACAGGCCAGCCCGGTGCCCGCCAGCCGGATGAAGGGATCGCGCTCGCGCATCAGGCGGAACAGCGATCTGAGGATGATCGTGGCGTAAAGAAATATGATCACCAGAACCAGGATCAGCCCGTATTCCTCGGCCGCGACCGCGATGATGAAATCCGTATGGGCATCGGGCAGCGACCACTTCACGGTGCCTTCGCCGACGCCGACGCCAAAAAAGCCGCCCTCGCGGATGGCATTGGCGGCATAGCCAAGCTGGGTCGTGGGATCGACCTCGGCCGAGAGGAATCCGTCAATGCGGCGCGCGAAATGTTCGGAATGCTGATAGGCGAAGGCGCCGCCCATGGTCACCAGTCCCGCCACACCTGCCAGGATGAAGAACGGCGCGCCGCCGACGAAATACATCACACCCCAGGCAAAGAGGATCAGCGCCGCCTGCCCGAAATCCGGCTGCACCGCCAGAAGCCCCACGACAATCATCGTCAGCGCAAAGGAATAGGTCTTGCCCGGCGGTCCTGCGACCTCGTTCGAGGCCGCGATCATCCAGCCGACCAGGACAATCAGTCCCGGTTTCAGAAACTCGGAGGGTTGGACCGATCCAAAGCCAAGCGAATACCACCTGACCGCGCCCTTCCCGAAATCGGTGCCCAGAAACGGCAAAAGCGCGATGCCAGCGAACGAGACCGCAAAGCCGAGCACCGCCAGCCGACGCACGCTTTTCGGCGACATCAGGGTCAGCGCGAACATCACCACCAAGGCGATGCCGCCAAAGAAAACCTGGCGCTGGACATAGAAGAATGCAGGAAGCCCGTGTCGCTCGGCCAGTGGTGGCGAGGCGGCCAATCCCAGCAGAAGACCAACACCGAACAGCGCCAGAACGCAGCTCATCGACCACTTGTCAACCGTGCGCCACCAGCGCGGAAGTATCGGTTCGCCACCCCCACGGGGGACCGAACCATAGACCATCTCCGTCATGGACCTGCTCGTCTGCCTGTTGCCCGTTGTCCGGGTCTGACCGCAGCATAGCGAATCACTTGGCTCTTTGCCAGCACGATCACCGCGGCTGTCAGGCGCCCGGTTCATGGCCGGATCACAGCCAAAACGGACACAATGAGTTTCCTGATTCAGCCAGCAATTCTTGGCCGAAGCCTGTCCCCCGCCACATTTCCGGCGAATGTAGGACACAATCCATATGGAGCATGGTGACAACCACGGCACCAAAGTCGGGCACCAACGAGGAAGAGCCCATGGATCTCACAATGCTGAACGATGCCGCGCGCGCGGTACACCTTTTGGGGCTGGCCCTTGGGTTCGGAGTCGCGATCCTGGCCGATCTCAGCGCGGCACGGCTTTTGGTGCGCCCGCTGGACGGTCACGAGGTCGAAACCCTGCACCGGTATCACCGCACGGTGGCCATGGGCCTTGCCCTGTTCTGGGCCAGTGGCCTTGTTCTATTGTGGCTGCGCACCGGTTTTCAGGTCGAAAGCTTTTCACCAAAACTCATGGCAAAGCTGGGCATCGTGACCCTTCTTACCGTCAATGCGATCATGATCGGGCGGATTGGCCTTGCTGTTTTGCGGGACTGGCACGGGGTTCGTTTTGGCGCAATTCCCTTTGCCGAAAGAACGCGGTTGTCGGCCTTGGCGGGTCTATCGGGCGCCGGTTGGATCAGCGCCCTGGCCCTTGGCGTGTTCAGCAAGCTGAAAACGGTTGAATGGGCGACCCTGAGCGAGGTCATCGGCGTGATCTACCTTCTGGCGCTGGTCGCGGCCATGGCTGCGGCTTTTCTGTCGCCGGTTTTGAATTATGCGATGGACCGGTGGCGGTCGCGCCCCGAGTTTTTCTGACACCGCTGGCTCAGGCTGTGAACCCGGCTGCGAATTCGGATACCCGGGATTTGAAACGCCGCCCCAGTGACCCTTTTGTCAGCTTCAAGGACTGCACCAATAGCCGCGACGACAGGGTTGTCGGTTTCAGGTCAAGCGACACGAAAAGCCGCGTTCTGGATTTTGAAAGTGCGACCAGATCAACCACTCCCAGGCAGACGATCCCGCCCGAACGGCTTTCGATGGCATAGCCCTGGCCCTGATTGATCTCGACCAGTTCGGCATCAAGGTCATGCGCGCGCCCACGCCAGGGAAACCGCGCGTTCCAGCACAGGCCGGGCACGTCCATGGGTTGGGTTTCATCGCGGGTGATGTCGATGCCGCGTCGCAAAAGCTGACGCTCGAAGCCGTCGAAATCGGTCACGGCCTGATAGACGTCATCAATAGGCGCATCAATATCTTCGCGGGTTGACAACTTCATGACAGGACTATGTGCATTTAATCCAGCGTATCGGCAAGCCAATGTTCGATCAGAAAGCGCGCGATCGACCCTTTTCGCGCAGGTTTCATGTTCGGCAACTCACCGGCAAGCGCCTGCATCATCACTTCGCGCGTGACCCATTGGGCATCTTCGATTTCGTCTTTGTCGATGGTGATCTCGGTCGACGTGGCATGGCCATGGCAACCAAACATCAGCGATGTCGGAAAGGGCCAGGGCTGCGACGAAAGGTAAGACACCTCGCCGACGACAATGCCGGATTCCTCGACCACTTCGCGGCGCACGGCGGCCTCGATGGTTTCGCCCGGTTCGACAAATCCTGCCAATAGCGAATACATGCCCTCTGGCCAGAAATGCGACCGTCCCATGAGCACGGAATTTCCGTGTGTGATCAACATGATGACCACGGGGTCGGTGCGCGGGAAATGATGCGCCTCGCAGGCCGGGCAATCGCGCTGCCACCCGCCCTGGGCGATCTGGCTTTGCTGACCGCATTGGGCGCAGAACCGGTGCGTGCGATGCCATTCCAATATCGCCTTGCCGGTCGCCACAAGCTCGGCCGAACGCCGCGACAGGCGCGTCATGTTGGCCCTGAGTTCGCCAAACCGCTGCCCTTCGCCAAGGGCCGGATGATGCTGCTCGGACGGGTCGTTGAAGGCCCCGACGGTTTCGGTTGTGTCGTCAGGTTCCCAGTCAGAAATATCGCGGGCAAAGCGCGGTGCCTTGTCGTCAAGGCCAAGAAAGACCGCGGGTTCCCTGGATTGGTCGAAGACGCTGTGATCAGCGCTAAGAAAGACCGGGTGCCGATCCTCGCCGTCACCGTCAAACAGCACCTTGCCACGCCAGAAAGGCAGCACATCGCCAGAAGGAGGGTCGCGCCGCAAGTGTGCGGCCCGATCCAGACCCCAGCCGCCAAAGGTCACACGTTCCGCGTGTTTCATTCTGCCCGTCCCAACATCCCCGGTGGATGCCACGCGGATGCCCCGTTGGCAAACCCGGAATTTCCGCCGCGAGAAGTTGGATTCGTGGTACACTGAAAAAAATTTCAGAATCTAGGGGAGACTCCGCCATGACACGCTATAGTAATACCGACATGAGCCGACGCACGTTTATCGCAAGCACCGCCGGTGCAAGCCTGATCGCACTGCATCCCTTCTCGGCCCGGGCCGCGAGCGGACAAGCGCATTTGCGGATCATGGAAACGACGGACCTGCACGTGCACGTCTGGCCCTATGATTATTATTCCGACAAACCGCGCGACACCCTCGGGCTGGCTCGAACGGCAGCCCATATGGCCGATATCCGGGCCGAGGCGACCAATTCGATGCTTTTGGACAATGGCGACCTGATCCAGGGCAATCCCATGGGCGATTACATCGCCTACGAGCGCGGCATGAAGGACGGCGACCTGCACCCGATCATCGAAGCGATGAACGTGCTTGGGTATGATGCCGCCACCATCGGCAACCACGAGTTCAACTATGGGCTTGATTTCCTGACGAAATCCACCGCTGGTGCCAAATTTCCCTGGGTGCTTGCCAATGTGACGACAAAGCAGGGTGCGGCGCCGCGCGACGACACCACGCTTTATCCGCCCTATGTCATCCTGGATCGGACGGTCACCGACGGGGCGGGTGGCGAACATCAGATCAAGGTCGGGATCATCGGATTCACGCCGCCCCAGATCATGAACTGGGACCGCCGCCATCTGGAGGGCAATGTCGAGGTGCGCGATATCGTGGCCACCGCCGAGGCTTACGTGCCGGAGATTCGCGAGGCGGGTGCCGACAT
This sequence comes from Silicimonas sp., assembly GCA_013002465.1. Taxonomy (GTDB): domain Bacteria; phylum Pseudomonadota; class Alphaproteobacteria; order Rhodobacterales; family Rhodobacteraceae; genus JABDJO01. The sequence continues at coordinate 7,085 of JABDJO010000028.1, forward strand.
CATCATCGCGCTCAGCCATTCGGGCATCGGTGCCGAAACCGGCGAGATGCTGGAAAACGCAAGTGTGCCCTTGGCGGGCGTCGATGGTGTCGATGCCATCATGACCGGGCACCACCACCTTGTATTCCCCGGCCCGAACTATGAAGCGAGCGATGTGATCGACCCCGAAAAGGGCACATTGCACGGCAAACCGGCTGTCATGGGCGGGTTTTGGGGATCGCACCTTGGGGTGATTGACCTGATGCTTGAAAAGGATGGCAGCACGTGGCGCGTGGTCAGCCATGAAAGCACGACGCGCCCGATTTCAAAGCGCAACGAAGACCGGTCGATCACGGCTTTGGTGGAAAGCGACGAGGCCGTGCTGGAGGCCACGAAACAAGAGCACGAGGAAACCCTGGCCTATGTCCGCCGCGCCGTCGGCAAGACGGCAGCGCCGTTGCACAGCTATTTTGCCCTGGTGGCCGACGATCCGTCGGTTCAGATCGTGTCGATTGCGCAGAAATGGTACGTGGGCGAGATGCTGGCGGGCACCGAATACGCAGGCCTGCCGATCCTGTCGGCCGCCGCGCCGTTCAAGGCCGGGGGCCGGGGCGGGCCGGAGTATTACACCGACGTGCCGGTCGGGGATGTGGCGATCAAGAACGTTGCGGACTTGTACCTTTACCCCAATACCGTGCGGGCGGTGAAGGTGACCGGCAAAGAGGTTCGCGACTGGCTTGAGCGGTCGGCGGGCATGTTCAACCAGGTCGAAAAGGGGTCAAGCGACACGACGCTTCTGAACCCCTCGTTCCCGTCCTACAATTTTGATGTGATCGATGGTGTGACCTATCAGATCGACCTTTCCGAGCCGTCGAAATACGGCCCCAAGGGCGAGCCTGAGAATATGGAGGCGAACCGGATCAAGAACCTGATGTACAACGGTCAACCGGTGACCGACGACATGGAGTTCGTCATTGCCACCAACAATTACCGTGCTTCGGGTGGCGGGTCGTTCCCGGGCGCGGATGGTTCGACGATCATCTTCGAGGCACCCGACACCAACCGCGACGTCATCGTGCGCTATATCGTCGAACAGGGCACAATCGAGCCCACGGCGGACGCCAACTGGACCTTTACGCCACTGGATGGGGCAACGGTTTTGTTTGAAACCGGCCCGAAGGCGGCGGATTACGTGGACCAGTTGAAATCGGTCGACATCGCACCTGCAGGGGACGGCGCCGACGGGTTCGCCCTGTTCCGTCTGAAGCTTTAGGTTTCACCTGGCCTTCGGCCAGTCGATCCACGCCGCCCGCACTTGGGCAGTGTGGGCGATTTTCCGCGCGGAAAATCGTGCCTCCGGCGGGCATATTTCTTGCAAGATGAAGAGACGTCGCCGAACCACTTGCTATTTGTAAGAATCGTCTCATGTTTCCATTCGATCAGAAAACCGAGTTTCATCTTCTACTTACCCTTATCGCCCTCGGCGCTGCTGTTGCCGTTCAGGCTGGATCGCGTCTGCGCCTTCTCTTGCTCTGCGCCATTTTCGGGCTTCTGGCAATTTTCTTCCAAGCGAACCCGATGGAAGGCGATCATGCTGGGCTGGGCTATCTGATCGTTGTCGGCGGCAGCACCATCGCGATGGTGATCGGGCTGTGCTGGGGATGGCTCTTACGCTTCATACGCTCTCCGGCGAAGGCCAGCATGATCTGGGTCTTGGCCCCCATGGTGGCGCTGGCGGTCTTCATCGTCTGGAATCAGACCGTCAGCCCCACATGCACCGAAATCACCGCACGGATTGGGGGACGCGAAGTCGCGCTTCCGGTTGAAATGCGGCCGCGTCTGGAGCGAGGTCCTGTCATTGGGCATTTTGGACGGCTCGACAGAAAAACGGACTTCGCGCGCTACTGCCGGCAAGCGCGAACCGGATCGAGGGTCATTGAACAGGATGTGATCTGGCTGACGCCTGCTTCCAATTACAAAACACTGAGTGCGCGCTGCGGCGGCGAGAATGCGCCGGATTGGTGCGCGGTGTATTCGTCCGAGCCCTACCGGCACGCCCACCAGATCCTGATCCAATCGGACCCGAAACGCGCGCTTTCGATGCCTTGGTGGAACTCCACGTCACCTCGGGCTGTCAGCCTGGGCGACTTGACCGAGGGATCGCTTTGCCTTTTGCCGCACGCACCGGGCGCGATGACCGAGTGTTGGGTGTGGCGCCCATTCGGCGAGGGCTTTTTGATTTCCGCCCGTTCTTGGGGATTTGACGAGGTGTTCCGGGATCTCGATCCGGACTCGGCGCGGGCGATTTTGCACGAGGGCATAGACACTGCGCTCGCCATCATGTTGCGCTGACGACCTGGGCAGTGTGGGCGATTTTCCGCGCGGAAAATCGTGCCTCCGGCGGGCATATTTCTTGCAAGATGAAGTC
>JABDJO010000033.1 GCA_013002465.1 Silicimonas sp.
CACAGGAATGAAGCTTAGGAATGCGGCCGTCAAACGGCCCTCGGCGGTCAGGGCCTTGATCTTCTTGCGCATGTTCAGCCGGTCACGAATGGTCCGCGACAGTACATTCAGGACACGCGCCAGGTCACCCCCCGTACCATGCTGGATGGCAATGGCGGTGGACATGTAATGCACATCTTCCTGGTCAATCCGTGAAGAGAAATCGCGAAACGCTTCGGTCAGATCGTCGCCGAAGCTTACCTGATCCACAACGATGCCAAATTCCGATCCGATTGGATCAGACATTTCCTTTGCCACCGACGCCAGGGTCGTGTTCAAAGGATGGCCAACCTTCAATCCACGCGCCATCAAGTCCAACGCATCGGGCATCTGCTTGACCAAGGCGTTCATGCGCTCGTTCCGTTTAATGCGGACCTGAAGGATGGGTAGGAAGATGCCAACGATCAAAGCAAAGGCCACCGCATTGATCGGTGCCATGAATTGAAATGCGATCACGAACAGGGCCACCGCAGCTGCAAGACAGGTCACCAGGAATGCACCGGGGGCCATGGTAATGCCGGCCTGGCGCAGAACGACGGGCAAATCGCCGATTAGCGGCAATCGTTCGACAAAACTGCGCTTTTCGGTCGGCTTCAGGATCTTGAGGATCTCTTCGGTCGATGCGCCTTTTTGGATCAATTGCATCCGACGGCTTTTGGCCTGTTGCGCATTGCCGCTGCGCGATATCAGTTGTCGCAGGCCCTCAAGGACCAACAGCACGCCGAGAAAGGCGCCTATGTAGGCAACAAACTGCAGGTCGATCTGCATGAAGATTTCAGTGATATCCATTGATCAGACCCCCCGCGGCAGGAATGTCGTCTGATTGAGTTCAATGCCGGCCGAGATAAGCTGCTCTGCGCATTTCGGGCGCATGCCAGTGGCCTTGAACTCGCCCAGAACTTCGCCATTCTCGCCCTTACCGGTGCGGTGGAAGACAAAGATATCCTGCATGGTGATCGTTTCGCCCTCCATGCCGGTGATTTCGCTCACGCTCATGATCTTCCGGTTACCATCGGACAGGCGACTGAGCTGCACGATGAAATGGATGCCCGAAGCGATCTGTGAACGGATCGCCGACAGCGGCAAGTCCAGCCCCATCATCGAGACCATTTGTTCGATCCGTGCCAGTGCGTCACGCGCGGTGTTGGCGTGAACGGTGGTCATCGAACCATCGTGCCCAGTGTTCATCGCCTGCAGCATATCGAAGGTCTCAGCGCCACGCACCTCGCCAACGATGATGCGATCCGGGCGCATACGCAGGGCATTCCGAACCAGATCACGCTGCGTGATCGCGCCAGTGCCATTCGGGCTTGGAGGGCGGGTTTCAAGACGCACGTTATGCTCTTGCTGAAGCTGAAGTTCAGCCGCGTCCTCAATCGTCACGATCCGCTCCATCTCGTTGATCGAGCGTGACATGGCGTTCAGCAGGGTCGTCTTACCCGAACCCGTACCGCCCGAAATCAGAATGTTCATCCGCGCCTGCACCAGCGCCTTCAACAGGCCGGCCGCTTCGTCGGACATCGACCCGAGTTCGATCATCTTGTCCAGAAGGATCGGCTTTTTCGAGAACTTACGAATGGACAGTGACGGGCCATCAATGGCGCATGGGCGAATGATAGCATTCACCCGGCTGCCGTCGGGAAGACGCGCATCAACCCAAGGCTGGCTTTCGTCCACGCGACGACCAATCGACGAGACGATCTTGTCAATAATCCGAATAAGGTGGCGTTCGTCGCGGAAACGCACATTCGTCTGCTCAAGCACACCAAAGCGCTCTACATAGATCTGATCATGACCGTTCACCAGAATATCGTTTACTGTGGGGTCTTCCAGCAAGGGCTCAAGCGGGCCATATCCCAGAACCTCGTGCATCAGTTCGTCAACGATGGCCTTGAATTCCTCGGTCCGCATGGGCCGCTTTTCTTCCGCAAGCACTGCCTGGGCCAGGTTGGCGACCTCGCGGCGCAGTTCCTCGGTTTGAACCTTGTCGATCACGCTGAGGTTCAACCGTTCCAGAAGGGCTTCATGAAGACGGCTTTTCAACTCCAGGCGGTCCGTCAGATCCTTGTCGGCCGTATTCAACGAACGTAGGGCTGAAGATGCCACGCGGCTTGCCGCCTCGTGTCCGGTGACCGCACCGTTCGCCTGTACAGCGTCAGCGGGTTTTTTGTCGGTCTTTCCAAATGATTTGAACATTCTCAGCTCCTATTGCACTCGTACTGCCGGTTGATCCTTGGGCAGCTCGGCGAGGGTTGACTTGGCAAGCGCGGCGATACTCTTCGCAAGTTCGGAACGTCCCGAAACCTCCGAAACCGGCTTGCCAAAATCGACGGCCTCACGCGCCGCCTTCGGATCGTCACCGATCCAATGGTTAAACGTCATATCAAGAGCCTTTGCCGCTTCGCGGTGGTGGTCGCGCAGCATCATCGGCTTCTTTTCGTGGTTCACGACCAAGTCGATCGGCAGTTGGGCGTTATCGGCCCGCACAAAATCCATCAAGCGGCGCGATGCCCGAACCGCGGGAACCGTCATGTCCATGACGATGTAGAGTTTGTCGGTTTCCGCCAGAACAGGTTCGATCCAGCCAACCAATGCCCGTGGAAGATCGACAACCACATAATCAAACATGGACTTCAACACGTTGATCAAGGCTTCGACCTGTTCGGGCTGAAGGGATTCCAGGGGTGCAAACCGCTGCGGCGCCGCAAGAACGGCAAGGCCCGACGGCAAACGCACTAGCGATTGCTCGACCCAATGAACATCTGGAAGAAAGTTCTCGGCAGCAAGCTGAAGCAAGCCCTCCTGTTCTTCCACGTCCAGGAAATCCCCGACGGTTCCAAACTGGATGTCCAGATCAACGACTGCGACCTTGTTCGTGGCTTCTTTCTTGAAACGGCCTTTACGATCAAGAAGCTGGTCTGCCAGGTTGACCGCAACGGTTGTCGATCCGATGCCACCACGCGCCTGTTGAACGGCAATCAACTTGCCGACGGCGCCACCCCCGGTGAATTTTTCTTCGATGACGGCACGGCGCTTTGCGATCCACTGATTGATCTGCTCGACCATTTCGTCGTCCGAAGTCGGATAAGGCAGCACATCGTCGACACCGGCGCGTGTCAGCGCCCGGGCTTTTGACAACGGCAAATCGCCATCAGTCAGGGCCAGATAGACCGTATTCTCACCGCGATTGTCTGTCAGCACCTCGATTGCCGTCAGATCGGCGGCATTCGAAGGGTCGGTCGCAAAAATAACGATGTCATGGCTTGCCGCCATCTCGACGGCGGCCCCGTTCAATTGAGAGACACTCGAATCCTCGCGGCTGACCCGCGCACCCTCGATCCCGTCAAGAACGTCGCCGACTGAGGTGACGATCTTGTCATCGGAAGAAATAAGTAGAATGGAACTGTTGTTCATCAGCTTTTCCTTTGGCCAAAACGCGGCACTCGTTAACCCCTACTACCCAAATTCATATCCTCGGCCGGAAGCGAAACCGAAACATCCGGAAAAGGAATTTGCCCATTATCGGCCGGGATACCGGTCGTGTCGGCAGCTCCGGCACTCGCCGCAAGCGCCGACAAAGGCGTGACGAAGGTAAACATGAAATCACCAAAATTGCCCTGCTGCGTCGCAGCACCTACCAGCTCGGCCGTCATCAGCGGAACATATGGTCCACCAAGAAAACCAAGCTGAGCATCATACTCGTAACGGATCAGCACATTTGCATCGGTCGCATTGTCTGGCAGCAACGGTTGGACAGCGGTCCAAATCTCGGCAGCCGCCGCAACGGCTTCGCTATCTGCACCATTGGCATTGCTGAGAGTGCATTGAGTGTTCACAATCGCGCAAAGACCTGGAACATCACGGCAATTGGTTCCGGCGGGATACGTCGGGTCATTTGGATCCAAACGCGCGTGGTACAAAGGCACACCAGTACAGATTGGCGGGCGCACGGCAGCAATCCGCACTGCGCGCTGCATCGCCTTTTCGGCCATGACCCAGTTGTAACCCAAGCGGCCAAAGTCGAGAACGGCGAACAGGATCAAGAGGAACAGCGACAGGCAAATCGCAAGTTCGACCATGGTCGTGCCAGCTTCCGCCCGCACGAAGCGCTTAAGAGATTTTTGAACAAAGCCAGTCATACGCCAAACACCCTGGATTCATCACCAATTACCGTGGTGATACTTGGGATAATGGGGCGCCCGTTCAGTTCAAGAATACGCGCCATGGGAAGCGTGATCTCGATCGTTGCAAAGACCATTGCGATCGGCACTTCCGCCTGGCGATACGTTCCGGCGACCCCGGGAACAACGCAGCGATAATTGGTCGATACCGAGACAATGCGAATATTCTCAGGCAGCGCGGCGATTTCGTTCACCATGTTCCGCTCGATAATATTGTATGTCGTGTCTGGAAGCGCGGCTGTGCCAATAGTTGCCGTACCGCCTCCGCCATTTGCTTCGCCAATGCAAAGGCCTGGATCAAAAGTCCGAGCGGCATAGCGGGCCGCATCGCGCACGCCGACAACCGCACCCTGATAGGAAAAGAACGTGCGCGAGAACTCGACGATCACAAAAAACGAGAACACGAACAGCGGCAGGAAAATCGCGAACTCGACAAGCGCGACGCCATCCTCCTGTCGTCTGAACCTCGCAAAAGCGGATTTTATTGAAGGAACACGCATGAACTCTTACCGATACAGCTGAATAAGGTTGCGGAAGACGCCGCTGGCATAGGACGGATCTCCGACCACAAGAGGGTCGCTGATCAGTTCGATATAGATATCCATGTCGCCGTTCGTTGTCGTTCCACCCGAAACGCTTTGCAGGAACACTTCGACGAAATACCGGGCGGTCGCGGTCCCTGACCCGTTCATATTGTTATTTGGATCGTCGCAGTCCACCACCGCCGATACAATCGTCCGGCGACGCGGGTTCAGCGAAGCATCCGGCGCACAATGCGGCAGGCCGGTTCCGCTGCGTGACAGAAAGGCGCCTGACGGAGGATCCAGCAAATTATCCGGATCGTTGGGATCACGCACAGCAACCAGGTCGATCGGGGTCGAACGCTGAGCCGATCCGTCGATAAGCGACGCCTGGTTGACTTCACCAGTCGTAGAGTTGAACACAGTATCCGGCGAATTGAAATACGACGCGGCCACCTCGGCGTTGTAGTAGTGCCAACGCCAGGCTGTGTTATCCAACTCAGGATAGTCTTGATAGTAGTCCGGACGTTCGTTTGCGCCGCTTCCGTTTGGCCGGAACGGATCGTCAATGTGGTAGGTTTGACCTGCAATATTGACGGTTTCCAATCCGGTGATCGTGCCAATGCTGGCCATATCGACCGAATAATTGCGATCCACATATTCCAGCCGGGCATCCTCCCAATCACCGTTCCCGTAGCGGACAACGCTATCGTAGACGCCGCAACCGCTGGTCACGCCATCCCAGAAACAGTCGTCGGGAAGAAAGTCGGTCGTATCCGTGATATCGTTCTCTGATTGCTGGGCACAGGTCGTGCCTGTCTCGTAAGATTTGGATACGATTGGCGCAGGGCGAAAACGCGAGTCGTCCTGGTATTGCTGGTTCGTCGCGTTGTACATGTCGAACTTCGAATTCAGGACCGCTGGTGTAATACCGTTCCGCTGGCCCGGCAAAAGTTCCAACTGGCCATTCTCAAAGCACAGCGTCAGCGCTGCCTCGGCACCGATAAGGCAGTTGTAAAGGTTCGCACCATTCTCGCCATAGCAAGGACCCGCTGTATCGGTGATGTCATAATCCACCATGTTTACGATATCGAGAAAGCCGAAATTGCCCGGGCCCCACTGTGCGCTGCCGCCACCCGACCTTAGAAGAACGGTCTCGCCTTTGTGCTGAGCAGGGTCCCAGTTGGCATCGGGCATGCAGAAAAAGACAGGAGCGATGTCGCAAGCCAGGCTGGTGTATCC
>JABDJO010000049.1 GCA_013002465.1 Silicimonas sp.
CCGACCCGCTGGGGGAGCGCTGCTCCCCCAGACCCCCTCGGGATATTTTCGCCAAGAAGATGGACACCTTGTTAGGACGTTTCTGAACCTGCCAGAGCGTTACGGGTAGGGATACGGGCGACCGCAGGCTCAGCAAAATCCACCCTGGCAGAACCAGCCCGGCGACAGGGTTGCACCATGGGCATAGTAGAGCCAGAGCCGTTCCCCGGTGCGCGTCGTGACCCGCCAGTAATCCCGGACACCGCTGCGCCAATCCGCTTCGTCAAGCCACCATTCCGGCGCGATCCGCTCGGGACCAAGGGCCGTGCGCGGCTCGAAAAGGCGACCCCGCCAGCGGAAACGGGTCGGCAGATCGGGGCCTTCTTCAGGGGTCATGACGATCTCGGGGCGCCAGAGTTCCAGCGGGCGCGGCGCACGCGGTTGCGGCCAGGCGGCGGCCGGTTCGGACCAGGCGGCGGCAAGGGGTTTGAAGGTTTTCTCGGGAATATGGCTGTCGGCCGGGTGCAACCGGGTGATCGTCTCCAACCCCACGCGGGCGCCGATCCGGCCCAAGAGATCGTCCATGCCGACCCCCTGCGCCGACAGACGCACCGCCCCATCCGAGGCGGCGTCGGCATGGCCACGGTGTTGATGGGCGTGAACCGGTTCGGTCTGGCTGGCCAGAAGCCGGATCATGTCGATCCCGAAGCCTGCGTCGATCTCGCCGGTTTTCATCAGCAAGAGCGGACGGATACGGTCAGGATTGGCCGAGGGCCGCGCCAGCCCCGCTTCGATCCATCCCATGGTATGATCGCTGCGATGATATTCCAGCCGCACCGCCCGGGCCCCCCGCCCCGCGGCGCGCAGTTGATCCGCAAGCGCAGGCAGCAGGCGGTCGAGAGCGGCGGCAATGTCATCGGTCAGCCCCACCGGTTCGGGCAGTGTCAGACGCACCGCGAAATGCAACGGCGGGCGGGCCGGGCTGACCGGCTCGGGTTCGACGCCCAGGGCCTGGTCCAGCCGCAACACCAGGTGGCGCCCGAAACGCCGCGCCAAGGCGGCACGGGGCTGGCCGGCCAGATCACCGATCCGACGCAGCCCCAGCCGGTTCAGCATGGCCGCCGTATCGCTTTCGATCCGCAGGGCCGCCACCGGCAGATCGGCGAGGATCGTCCGGGTCTGCCCGGGTGCGGCAATGCTGCTGGTCTGCGACCGCCCGGGGCCGGGTGGCGGAGCAGGCCCACCCCGTTCCCAGTGGCGGCGCTTGGCCGCGCGCGACCGGGTGGCGCGGGCTTCCTGCGCGATATCATCGCCCGAACGCGCGCCCCTTTGGGCACAGCCAGCAAACCGCGCAAGCGCCCAGGCCGCCCCCACGGTATCGGCAATCCCGACCCTGACCGTCATTCCCAGCACGGCGCAGTCTTCGATCACATGCGTCATCAATTGCTCTTCCCCGCCAAAAAGATGCGCGCAGCCTGTCAGATCAATGACCAGCGATTCGGGCGGCTCTTCGGAAACCCAGGGACTGAACTTGCCGGCCCACCGGCGAAGCACTGTCAGAAAGGCCTGATCCAATTCCGGGTTCTGCAACTTGGTCTGCAATGCCGGACACATGGCGCGGGCATCCCGCAAAGGCTGACCCCGGGTCAGACCCGCCACTTCGGCGTCGGCTGAAAGCGAAACCAGAACCTGCGCGTTCCGTTCCTCGCCCACAACGGCAAAAGGAGCACCGGGCACACCGGCCCCTCGCCTGAGGCAACGCTCGGCGGACAGCCGGGGAAACCAGAGCGACAGGATTCGTCTCTGAGGCATGGGTGTATCAGGGTCTGGGCAGCATGAATGTTCGCTATTTGTTCTTATCTATAGCAACCCCCTTCCAGCGAGTCGAGTCTTCCGCGCCCGATTGGACGCTGGAACAATCAGGCGGCGCCAACCCGACGAAACAGGCCAGCGCCGCCACACCCGCAGCAACCAGATCAGCGCCCAAATAACAGTGAAACCGAAGGAAGGTGCCGCCAGATTGGCATTTCACGCCCGCCCCTACTTCGTTTCATTGTTCAGATGGATTGGGCCTAGATCACCTCCGCGCCGAAATCTTCCGCATCGGGAAGAATATGCCAGCCCCCTTCACGCAGACTGTCGGCCCAGATGATCAGAACACCACATGCAATCGCAATATATGGTGCAAGAATGGTCGCACTACTTAGAAACATGGTCACTTTTTACACTCACTCACACAGTCGGTTCACAAACATAGAACCATTTTACTCGTTACTTCCGCACACTCACGGCACTCGATACAGTTATCATTATCAATACTAATGGGGCATTAGTATGGCGAATGGAAAGTTTTCTTACAATGCGTTTCAAATCCTCCCGCCCATCCAATTTCACCAGGCTTCAAAAATTTGGCCCGAGGTATCCATCCAGCGGACACGGAATTGACGAATTTCCCAATCATTCAAGGGCCGATTGACACCGGAGCATTCAGCCTATGAACGTCACCACGGTAGGGTCCTCGCTGCCCAAATACCGAAACTTGAACCAGAAGACGTTTTCGATCGACCGAAAGCGCGACGCGATTCTGATCACCCAGCAATCGTTTCAGCTCGATCTGGTCGAAAAACTCGTGTGTTTCCTGGGTTTGTCGCTGGTGTTGCTCTCGGCCCTGATGGTCTTACCAGTTATCTTGGGGTTGGTCATGTCGGACGGTCTTCTGCAATCAGAGGGATTGCTTCGCGAATTCCTGGCGACGCTTACGATACTGGTCTCGGGGGCAAGCCTTCTTTATTTTGGATGGCGCGGTTTTCGTCGGCACATCCAGTTGGACAGGAAATCCGGAACACTGAAAGTTGGATTTCTAGGGGTCGACAGAAAATTCCGGGCCGCGCTGACGGTGCCATTCTCGTCCATCGACAGTGCCTTCTTGCAGCGCAATAAAGGTAACGCCCAACCGGCACGCCTTGCGCTTCGGCTTCGCGGCCGCGCTGGATCGGTCATCGTGTTTTCAGCCACGGAAAAAGCCTTGACGCCTATCCTCGACGAAGTCGTCTCGGCCGTCCGGGCCGCCTCGGAACACCATGCACCACGCCGACGGACGACCCGCCAGTTGGTCCACGTCGCGTTCAGCTAGATCACCGCCGAAGGGTCCATCGCCAGAATCTTCCAGCAATCCGCAACGGCTTTGCGGGCGAAACCTTCTGTTAACCGCAGTACACCCGGAAGATCGTCCCGCCTTTTTCGCGATAAACGATGTTTGTCCGGTGCGGGCGGTAATCCTGGGTAACGATGTCGTTCTCACCAAAGGCACGGATCATCGGATCGGAGGGCAGGGTCGTGGCAGCAATGCTTGTCCCGATCAAGCCGCGATAATCGGCGGCATCGCAAAGCTCGATGTCCGCCAGGCCGGGTTCCTTGCCATCTTCGCCATCGGATACCGTTTCACCATTATCCAGGTTGCGATCGTCGGGCACGTCGCTGCTGCACGCCGCAAGCGCAAAAACCAGTGCGGCAATGCCTGCATGGATCGGATTGGGGATCATGGCGGCTCCTTGGATTTTGCGTTGATTTCGCCCCGTCCGTCGCGCAGGGTCAAGCCGAAGTACAAAGAGAGGGTCAAATATGCGAACTCGTGCTGCCGTAGCAACTGCCGCCGGAAAGCCGTTAGAGATCATGGACGTCAACCTGGACGGGCCGCGCGCCGGCGAAGTGCTGGTTGAAATCAAGGCCACCGGCATTTGCCACACGGATGAATTTACGCTGTCGGGCGCCGATCCCGAGGGTCTTTTCCCGGTCATTCTGGGCCACGAAGGTGCGGGAGTGGTCATGGAAGTCGGCGAAGGCGTGACAAGCTTGAAACCGGGCGATCACGTGATTCCGCTTTACACGCCCGAATGCCGGGAATGCGACTATTGTCTGCACCCGAAGACCAACCTTTGCCAGGCGATCCGCTCGACCCAAGGTCAGGGCCTGATGCCGGACGGCACCAGCCGGTTCTCGACGCTGGATGGCGATCCGATCCTGCACTACATGGGCTGCTCGACGTTTTCCAACCACACGGTGCTGCCCGAGATCGCGCTCGCCAAGGTGCGCGAAGACGCGCCCTTCGACAAGATTTGCTATATCGGCTGTGGCGTGACCACCGGGATCGGTGCCGTGATCAACACCGCTAAGGTCGAAATCGGCAGCCGCGCCATTGTCTTCGGCCTGGGCGGTATCGGGCTGAACGTGATCCAGGGCCTGAGACTTGCAGGCGCCGATCAGATCGTCGGCGTTGATCTCAATGCCGACAAGAAACCCATGGCCGAGAAATTCGGCATGACCGATTTCGTCAACCCCGATCAGGTGGACGGTGATCTTGTCGCGCATCTGGTCGATCTGACCAAGGGTGGCGCGGATTACACGTTTGATGCCACAGGCAACGTTAATGTGATGCGCGCGGCACTGGAATCGGCGCACAAGGGCTGGGGTGAAAGCGTCATTATCGGTGTCGCGCCTGCGGGCGCCGAGATTGCCACCCGCCCCTTCCAACTGGTCACGGGCCGGGTCTGGCGGGGCACGGCGTTTGGTGGAGCTCGGGGCCGCACGGACGTGCCGAAGATCGTGGACTGGTACATGGACGGCAAGATCGAGATCGACCCGATGATCACCCACACGTTGGCGCTGGACGATATCAACAAGGGGTTCGACCTGATGCACGCAGGCGAGAGCATTCGCAGCGTCGTCGTCTATTGATTTCGCGGCGAGCATCGCTCGCCACGACCGGGGGGGGGGGGGGGGGGGGGGGGGGGGGGGGGGGGGGGG
>JABDJO010000105.1 GCA_013002465.1 Silicimonas sp.
ATCGAGGCCGCGCGCATCCGTATCGCAAGCCATATCCGGCGCACCTTCGTGAACCCCTCGGAAACGCTGTCGGAACGGGTCAGTCAGCCCGTATATCTGAAACTTGAACACCAACAGATCACCGGAAGCTTCAAGCTGCGCGGCGCAACCAATGCTGTTTTGTCGCTGGACGCCGCCGCGCGGGCCAACGGCATTGTCGCGGTCTCGACCGGCAACCATGGCCGCGCGCTGGCTTACGCGGCCCGCGCCTCGGGTGCCTGCGCCACGATCTGCATGTCGGAACTGGTGCCGCAAGCTAAGATTGATGGTATCTCTGCCCAGGGCGCCGACATCCGGATCGTCGGAAAATCCCAGGACGCGGCACAAAAAGAGGTCGACCGTCTGATCGCCGAAGATGGCATGACAACAATTTCGCCCTTCGACCACCGCGATGTGATTGCCGGGCAGGGCACATTGGGATTGGAACTTCTTGAAGATGTGCCCGACGTCGATACCGTGCTGGTCCAGCTGTCGGGTGGCGGGCTGATCTCCGGGGTGGCGGCGGCGATCAAGGCGCGCAATCCCAAGGTTCGCATCATCGGCGTCTCGATGGCACGCGGTGCCGCGATGCACGCGTCCCTGGCCGCGGGCAAGCCTGTCGAGGTCGAGGAACAGACAAGCCTTGCGGACTCGCTCGGTGGTGGCATCGGGTTGGACAACCGCCTGACCTTCGCAATGACCCGGGCGCTGGTCGATGACGTCATTCTGCTAAGCGAGGACGAGATCGGCGAGGGTATTCGCCATTGCTATGCGAAAGAGGGACAGATCGTCGAAGGCGCAGGCGCGGTCGGTGTGGCGGCGGTGCTGGCGGACAAGGTCCGCGCAAAGGGGCCGCTGGCCCTGATCCTAAGCGGTGGCAACATCGACCTTGCCGATCACAGGCGTCTGATTTGCGGCGGGATGGCATGAGCGACATCGTGGTCATAGACGAAACCCGGCTCTGCGCAGCGGTGCCCCTGGATTTGGCTGCCGTGGATTGCATCGACAGTGCCTTCCGTGCACTGGCGGGCGATGGCGTGGTGATGCCCCCGGTCATGTCGATGCATCTGCCGCAGGTTAATGGCGAGGTGGACATCAAAACCGCCTATCTGCCCGGGTTTCCCGGGTTTGCCGTCAAGGTTTCGCCCGGCTTTTTCGACAATCCGGCACGTGGCCTGCCGTCGACATCGGGGCTGATGGTCTTGTTCTCGGCCGAAACCGGGCAGGTGCAGGCGGTGCTGCTGGACAACGGTTACCTGACCGACGTGCGTACGGCAGCGGCCGGTGCCGTCGCCGCGCGGGCGCTGTCGCGGCCAGCGGCCAGTCACGCCGCTATCCTTGGCGCCGGTACGCAGGCACGGATGCAATTGCAGGCCTTGACACTGGTTCGTCCCATCGAAAGCGCGGTGATCTGGGCGCGCGATGCGGGCAAAGCCAAGCATGCGGCACGGGAATGCTCTGACACTCTGGGCATTGCCGTGGAACCGGGAACCAACCGCGAAAGCGCGATCGTCGACGCCGATATCATCGTCACCACGACCCCGGCAAGTGAACCGATCCTGTCGGCTGACTGGCTGCGTCCCGGACAACATCTCACCGCCATGGGATCGGACCAGCCGGGCAAGTCCGAGCTTGATCCAGCCTGTCTTGCACGCGCCGACCTCTACGTGCCCGACCGCCTGTCCCAGACGCGCAAGATGGGAGAACTGCGCGCCGCAATTGACGCGGGCATTGTCGCGCAGGATCGCGATTTCGGCGAATTGGGCGACGTACTTTGTGGCAAGGCTGCTGGTCGCGGCCACCCTGACGACATCACGATTGCGGATTTGACCGGCACCGGCGTTCAGGACACTGCAATCGCAACTCATGCGCTTGCGGCGATTTCAACGAAAGGCGACGCCAGATGACGACCTTCGAAAAAAACTTCACCACCGAAGAATACCAGCGCCGCATCGACAAGACCCGGGCGGCCATGTCGGCGAAAGGGCTGGACGCCATCTTTGTCAGCGACCCGTCCAACATGTCCTGGCTGACTGGCTATGACGGCTGGTCGTTCTATGTCTTTCAAGGCGTCGTCCTGACCCAGGAAGGCGAGCCGGTCTGGTGGGGGCGCGCCATGGATGCTCTTGGCGCGCAGCGGACGGTTTTCATGGAAGGCGACGATGCAATTCGCGGTTATGACGACACCTATGTGCAAAATCCCGAAAAGCATCCGATGGAGGACGCGGCACGCCTGCTGAGCGCGCTTGGGCTGGAAGCGGCCAATATCGGTGTCGAGATGGACAATTACTATTTCTCGGCGACAGCCCATGATTGCCTGAAGAACAGGCTGCCAAAGGCCAACCTGAAAGACGTGACCGGACTGGTGAACTGGCAGCGCGCCGTCAAATCCGAGCGCGAGATCGAATACATGCAGCGCGCCGCGCGCATCGTCGAGGCGATGCACGACCAAATCCTGGACATTGCCGAACCGGGCATGCGCAAGAACGACCTGATCGCGGAAATCTATGCCACGGGTATTCGCGGCGCCCTCGGGTTCTGGGGTGACTATCCCGCCATCGTGCCCATGGCACCGTCCGGCCTTGATGCCACAGCGCCGCATTTGACATGGGACGACCGGCCGCTAGAGGATGGCGAGGCCACGTTCTTCGAGATCGCCGGCGCGCACCGGCGCTATCAATGTCCGCAGTCGCGGACGTTGTTCCTGGGCGACGTGCCGCAGAAATACCGCGATGCCGAGGCCGCCGTGCTGGACGCCATCGAGGCGGGGCTGGAACAGGCCAGGCCCGGCAATCAGGCGCAGGACATCGCAAACGCCTTCAACGCGACGCTCAACAAGGCGGGGTTCGAAAAGGACAGCCGCTGCGGCTATGCCATCGGAATCAGCTATCCCCCCGACTGGGGAGAGCGCACCATTTCATTCCGTCGCGGCGATACCACGGTGCTTGAACCAGGCATGACCTTCCATTTCATGCCGGCCCTCTGGCTTGACGATGGCGGGCTTGAGATCACCGAACCAATCCTGATAACCGAAGACGGCCATGAGTGTTTTTGCACCACGCCGCGCGAACTCTGGGTGAAAACATGACCAGAAGCCCGATTGTCCCGACCATCCCGCTGGACGCGCAAGGCGCGCATCACGGGTTTCTGAAGCTGCCCTACAGTCGCGACGACAGCGCCTGGGGCTCGGTTATGATCCCGATCAGCGTGATTGCGGGTGGCGATGGACCCACGGCGCTGCTGACCGGTGGAAATCACGGCGACGAATACGAAGGCCCGATTGCCCTTCAGGAACTGTCGGTTTCGCTGAACCCGCAAGACATCCGCGGCCGCGTGATCATCTTGCCGATGATGAACGCGCCCGCGTTCGCCGCTGGCCGACGCTGTTCGCCCATTGATGGCGGCAATCTCAACCGCAGCTTTCCCGGTCGTCCCGACGGAACCGTCACCCAGAAGATCGCGCATTACGTGGCGACCGAGTTGGTTCCGAACGCCGGTATCGTGCTCGACTTTCATTCGGGCGGACGGACGCTGGACTTTCTGCCCTTCGCTGCGGCGCACGTACTGGATGACAAGACCCAGGAGACGGCCTGCATGGACGCGATGCAAGCCTTCAACGCACCCTACTCGGTGCGAATGCTGGAAATCGACCCGGTCGGCATGTTCGATACGGAAGTCGAACAGCAGGGCAAGGTCTTTGTCACGACCGAACTGGGCGGCGCGGGCACCGCCACTTCCCGCAGCGTCGCAATCGCGCGCAAGGGTGTACGCAACTTGCTCTGTCACGCAGAAATCCTGTCTGGCGAACCGGACCTTGCGGACTCCGTGCAACTCGACATGCCGGACGAGCGATGCTTCCAGTTCGCCATGAACGCCGGGTTGATCGAATATCTGGCCGACCTCGGCGACACCGTTAGTGAAGGCCAACCTTTCGCCCGTATTTGGCCTGCCGACCGCTGTGGCGTGGACCCTGTGCCCTGCCTGGCAAGACGAGACGGCATCCTTGCAGCACGCCACGTTTCGGGGTTGGTCAAAGTCGGCGATTTCGTCGGATTGACCGCTGTCGCCGCGCCAGGAAAGTAGAACCGGACAAGGGTGCCAGATGCCTCAAAATGACGCCGCAAAGGCGGTTTCCGACAGGGCACAAGGGCTGCGTGGGGCACGGCCCGAAGCCCGGACGTCGCGCGGTTTGGTTCGAACAGGCCCTTTCGCGCCATCAATCAGCCCCTCTGAACCCTTGAAAGCTTGATAAATGGTTGTTACGTGGTGCCCTCAGGCAGAAATGTGATTCGGTGCGCGCGCAAGCAGGCTAAATAGACTTTTGGTAAGTGTCTTATCAAAGCCCAATAAATGTTGGGCTTTGATAGGGCATCTTGTCGTTTCGGGTGAAGGATCTGTGGGAGATCTTTCTGGTATGGAAACGACGACGTCCTGATCTGGCGCTGGTTCGGAGGCCCAAACCGAACCTGCACCCATGATTAAAACGGAGATCCGCCCCTATGGCAACGTCTTATCTCGGCCAGAAACGTTACCGCAAATATTTTGGTAAAATCCGCGAAGTTCTTGAGATGCCGAACCTCATCGAGGTTCAGAAATCCTCTTACGACCTGTTCCTGAATTCGGGTGACCAGCCCGAGCCATTGGACGGCGAGGGGATCAAGGGCGTATTCCAGTCGGTCTTCCCGATCAAGGATTTCAATGAAACCGCCGTTCTTGAGTTCGTCGATTATGAACTTGAAAAACCGAAATACGACGTCGAGGAATGCCAGCAGCGCGACATGACCTATGCGGCACCGCTGAAGGTGACGCTCCGTCTGATCGTGTTCGATGTTGATGAAGACACCGGCGCGAAATCCGTAAAGGACATCAAGGAACAGGACGTCTTCATGGGCGACATGCCCCTGATGACCCCGAACGGTACGTTCATCGTGAACGGCACCGAGCGTGTGATCGTCAGCCAGATGCACCGTTCGCCGGGCGTGTTCTTCGACCACGACAAGGGCAAGACTCACGCGTCGGGCAAGTTGTTGTTTGCCTGCCGGATCATTCCTTACCGTGGGTCCTGGCTGGACTTCGAATTCGACGCCAAGGACAACGTCTTTGCGCGCATCGACCGCCGCCGGAAACTGCCGGTGACGACTTTGCTGTATTCCCTGGGCATGGATCAGGAAGGCATCATGGATGCCTACTATGACACCGTTCAGTTCAAGCTGAAGAAGAACAAGGGTTGGGTCACCAAGTTCTTCCCCGAGCGGGCGCGCGGAACGCGCCCAACCACTGATCTGGTCGACGCCAAAACCGGCAAGGTCTTTGCCGAGGTCGGCAAGAAGGTCACGCCGCGCGCGGTAAAAAAGATCATCGACGACGGCAAGATCACCGATCTTCTGGTTCCCTTCGATCAGATTGTCGGCCGCTTCGTTGCCAAGGACATCATCAACGAGGAAACCGGCGCAATTTATGCCGAGGCTGGCGACGAACTGACCTGGGAAGTCGACAAGGACGGCGAAGTCACCGGTGGCACGCTGAAGGAACTGATGGATGCGGGTATCACCGACATCCCGGTTCTGGACATAGATAACGTCACCGTCGGCCCCTACATGCGCAACACCATGGCCGCCGACAAGAACATGAACCGCGAAAGCGCGCTCATGGACATCTATCGCGTCATGCGCCCCGGCGAGCCGCCCACGGTTGATGCGGCCTCGGCCCTGTTCGACACGTTGTTCTTCGATTCAGAGCGTTATGATCTTTCGGCAGTTGGCCGTGTGAAGATGAACATGCGTCTGGATCTGGACGCCGAAGACACCATGCGCACGCTTCGCAAAGAAGACATCACGGCTTGTGTCAAAGCCCTGGTTGATCTGCGCGACGGGCGTGGCGACATCGACGACATCGACCACCTTGGTAACCGCCGGGTGCGGTCGGTTGGCGAGCTGATGGAAAACCAGTACCGCGTCGGCCTTCTTCGCATGGAGCGCGCGATCAAAGAGCGCATGTCCTCGGTCGAAATCGACACGGTGATGCCGCAGGATCTGATCAACGCGAAACCGGCAGCCGCTGCTGTGCGCGAATTTTTCGGCTCGTCGCAACTGTCGCAGTTCATGGACCAGACAAACCCGCTTTCGGAAGTTACGCACAAGCGTCGTCTCTCGGCCCTTGGGCCGGGCGGTCTGACGCGCGAACGCGCGGGCTTCGAGGTGCGTGACGTTCACCCGACGCATTATGGCCGGATGTGCCCGATTGAAACGCCGGAAGGCCCGAACATCGGTCTGATCAACTCGCTGGCCACCTTTGCCCGCGTGAACAAGTACGGCTTCATCGAAACGCCATACCGGAAAGTCGAAAATTCGAAGGTTACGGACGATGTGCAATACATGTCCGCAACCGAAGAAATGCGGCACGTGGTGGCTCAGGCGAACGCGAACCTTGATGACAAGGGCAAGTTCGTCAACGAGATGGTCAACACGCGCCAATCAGGTGAATACACGCTGACCGCAACCGAAAATGTCGATCTGATCGACGTGTCGCCGAAGCAGCTTGTTTCGGTCGCGGCTTCGCTTATCCCGTTCCTTGAAAACGACGACGCGAACCGGGCGCTCATGGGCTCGAACATGCAACGTCAGGCCGTGCCCCTTTTGCAGGCGGAAGCCCCGCTTGTGGGTACGGGTATCGAGGAAATCGTGGCCCGCGATTCAGGTGCTGCGATCATGGCGAAACGCGCTGGCGTCATCGACCAGGTCGATGCGCAGCGGATCGTTGTGCGCGCGACGGAAGACATGGAACCTGGTGATCCGGGCGTCGACATCTATCGTCTACGGAAGTTCCAGCGCTCGAACCAGAACACCTGCATCAACCAGCGTCCGCTGGTCAAAGTGGGTGACACGGTCGGCAAGGGTGAAGTGATCGCCGATGGTCCTTCGACGGACATCGGGGAACTGGCACTTGGCAAGAACGTCATCGTCGCCTTCATGCCCTGGAATGGCTACAACTATGAAGACTCGATCCTGATCTCTGAGCGTATCGTGCGCGACGACGTCTTCACCTCGATCCATATCGAGGAATTCGAAGTCGCCGCCCGTGACACCAAGCTTGGACCGGAAGAAATCACCCGCGACATCCCGAACGTCGGCGAGGAAGCCCTGCGCAACCTCGACGAGGCGGGCATCGTCTATATCGGTGCCGAAGTGGGGCCGGGCGATATCCTTGTCGGCAAGATCACTCCGAAGGGCGAAAGCCCGATGACGCCGGAAGAAAAGCTTCTGCGCGCCATCTTTGGTGAAAAGGCTTCGGACGTGCGCGACACATCCCTGCGCCTGCCGCCGGGTGATTTCGGTACTATCGTCGAAGTGCGCGTTTTCAACCGCCACGGTGTGGAAAAAGACGAACGCGCGCTGCAGATCGAACGGGAAGAGGTCGAACGACTGGCCCGTGACCGGGACGACGAATTGGCGATCCTTGAACGTAACATCTATGCGCGTCTGAAAGACATGCTGATGGGCAAGGTCGCGGTCAAAGGCCCGAAGGGCGTCAAACCGAAATCCAAGATCACCGAAGAACTGCTGGACGAGCTTTCGCGTGGTCAGTGGTGGCAGTTGGCCATCGGCGAAGAAAAGGACGCACAGTCGATCGAGGCTCTGAACGCTCAGTACGAGGCTCAGAAACGCGCTCTGGATCACCGGTTCGAGGACAAGGTCGAAAAGGTCCGTCGTGGCGACGATCTGCCCCCGGGCGTGATGAAGATGGTCAAGGTCTTCGTTGCCGTGAAGCGCAAGCTTCAGCCGGGCGACAAGATGGCCGGGCGTCACGGCAACAAGGGCGTGATCTCGAAGGTGGTCCCGATGGAGGATATGCCGTTCCTTCAGGACGGAACGCCTGTCGACTTCGTTCTGAACCCCTTGGGCGTGCCGTCGCGGATGAACGTCGGTCAGATCCTTGAGACCCACATGGGTTGGGCTTCGCGCGGTCTGGGTATCCAGATCGACGATGCCTTGGGCGAATACCGCCGCAAGGGCGACATGAAGCCTGTGAAGGACGCGATGAAGCTGGCCTATGGCGATGATGTCTTCAAGGAAGGCATCAAGGATCTGGACGAAGAGCGTCTGGTTCAGGTCGCCGAAAACGCCACCCGTGGCGTGCCGATCGCAACGCCGGTCTTTGACGGTGCGAAAGAGGCGGATGTGAACGACGCGCTTGTGCGTGCCGGGTTCTCGGAAAGCGGTCAGTCGGAACTTTTCGACGGACGGACGGGCGAAAAATTCGCACGCCCGGTCACCGTTGGCATCAAGTACCTGCTGAAGCTGCACCACCTGGTGGACGACAAGATCCATGCGCGTTCAACCGGACCTTACAGCCTTGTCACGCAGCAGCCCCTGGGTGGTAAAGCCCAGTTCGGCGGCCAGCGTTTCGGGGAAATGGAGGTCTGGGCATTGGAAGCATACGGCGCCGCCTACACGCTGCAGGAAATGCTCACCGTCAAGTCGGACGACGTCGCAGGCCGTACCAAGGTTTACGAGTCGATCGTCAAGGGCGAGGACAATTTCGAAGCGGGCGTGCCGGAAAGCTTCAACGTGCTTGTGAAAGAAGTGCGGGGCCTCGGCCTCAATATGGAACTCCTGGATGCGGTTGAGGATGACGACCCCTCGGACATAGCCGCCGAGTAGGTGCGTGACATCACGCACCCTACCGCAATGTAGGGTGCGTGGTCCCCACGCACCGGTCCCCAACGCCCGAATTTAAGGAATTCAAGATGAACCAGGAACTGACAACCAACCCGTTCAACCCGCTCGCGGCCCCGCAGACCTTTGACGAGATCAAGATCTCGCTGGCCTCGCCCGAACGGATCCTCTCGTGGTCCTATGGCGAGATTAAGAAGCCCGAGACCATCAACTATCGGACGTTCAAGCCCGAGCGCGACGGTCTGTTCTGCGCCCGTATCTTCGGGCCGATCAAGGACTATGAGTGTCTTTGCGGCAAATACAAGCGGATGAAATATCGCGGCGTTGTCTGCGAAAAATGCGGTGTCGAAGTGACGCTCCAAAAGGTGCGCCGCGAACGGATGGGCCATATCGAACTTGCTGCTCCTGTGGCGCACATCTGGTTCCTGAAGTCGCTTCCCAGCCGGATCGGCCTGATGCTGGATATGACGCTCCGCGATCTGGAACGCATCCTCTATTTCGAGAACTACGTGGTGATCGAACCGGGCCTCACTGACCTGAACTATGGCCAGTTGATGAGCGAAGAAGAGTTCATGGATGCCCAGGACGCCTATGGCATGGACGCCTTCACGGCGAACATCGGCGCCGAAGCGATCCGTGAAATGCTTGCTGCTATCGACCTTGAAGCCGAGGCAGAGCAGTTGCGCGCCGATTTGGCCGTGGCTACGGGTGAATTGAAGCCCAAGAAGATCATCAAGCGCCTGAAAATCATCGAGTCGTTCATCGAATCCGGCAACCGCCCGGAATGGATGATCCTGACCGTCGTGCCCGTGATCCCGCCCGAGCTACGCCCGCTGGTGCCGCTGGACGGTGGTCGGTTCGCGACCTCGGATCTGAACGACCTTTACCGCCGCGTGATCAACCGGAACAACCGTTTGAAGCGCCTGATCGAGTTGCGCGCGCCGGACATCATCGTGCGGAACGAAAAGCGGATGTTGCAGGAATCCGTTGACGCCCTCTTTGACAATGGCCGTCGCGGCCGCGTGATCACGGGTGCCAACAAACGTCCGCTGAAATCGCTTTCCGACATGCTGAAAGGCAAGCAGGGTCGGTTCCGTCAGAACCTTCTGGGGAAACGCGTCGATTTCTCGGGCCGTTCGGTCATCGTGACCGGCCCCGAATTGAAGCTGCACCAGTGTGGCCTGCCGAAGAAGATGGCGTTGGAGCTGTTCAAGCCGTTCATCTACTCGCGGCTTGAGGCCAAGGGTCTGTCGTCCACCGTGAAGCAAGCCAAGAAACTGGTCGAAAAAGAGCGCCCCGAGGTTTGGGACATCCTCGACGAGGTTATTCGCGAGCACCCGGTTCTGCTGAACCGCGCGCCTACGCTGCACCGTCTTGGTATCCAGGCGTTCGAACCTGTGCTGATCGAAGGCAAGGCGATCCAGCTTCACCCGCTGGTCTGCTCGGCCTTCAACGCTGACTTCGACGGCGACCAGATGGCGGTTCACGTGCCCTTGTCGCTGGAAGCCCAGTTGGAAGCCCGCGTCCTGATGATGTCGACGAACAACGTTCTGTCGCCCGCCAACGGCGCGCCGATCATCGTGCCGTCGCAGGACATGATCCTTGGTCTCTATTACATCTCGATGGAGCGCGAAGGCATGATTGGCGAAGGCATGGTCTTTGCCGATGCCGACGAGGTTCAGCACGCTCTGGACGCCGGTGAAGTGCAACTGCACGCCAAGATCACTGCGCGGATCAAGCAGATCGACGAGGAAGGCCAGGAGGTTTTCCAAAGGTTCGAAACCACGCCGGGCCGGATGCAGCTTGGCGCGCTTTTGCCGTTGAACGCCAAGGCACCGTTTGAACTGGTGAACCGCCTTCTTCGGAAAAAAGAGGTCCAGCAGGTCATCGACTCTGTCTACCGTTATTGCGGTCAGAAAGAGAGCGTCATCTTCTGCGACCAGATCATGTCGACGGGTTTCAAAGAGGCCTTCAAGGCCGGCATTTCGTTCGGCAAGGATGACATGGTCATCCCCGATGCCAAGTGGGACATCGTCGGTCAGGTCCGCAACCAGGTGAAGGAATTCGAACAACAGTACATGGACGGCCTGATCACCCAGGGCGAAAAGTACAACAAGGTTGTCGATGCCTGGTCGAAGTGTTCCGATGATGTGGCGGGGTCGATGATGGACGAAATCTCGTCCATGAAGCGCGACGACGCCGGGGCCGAAATGGAACCCAACAGCATCTACATGATGTCTCACTCCGGTGCCCGTGGTTCTCCGGCGCAGATGAAGCAGTTGGGCGGGATGCGCGGTCTGATGGCCAAGCCTTCGGGCGAGATCATCGAAACGCCGATCATCTCGAACTTTAAGGAAGGCCTGACCGTGCTTGAGTACTTCAACTCGACCCACGGTGCCCGGAAGGGTCTGGCCGCTACTGCCTTGAAGACCGCGAACTCGGGCTATCTGACCCGTCGTCTGGTGGACGTCGCGCAGGATTGCATCGTGCGCATGATCGACTGCGGTACGGAAACCGCGATCACGGCGGAACCGGCGATCAACGACGGTGAAATCGTCGCGTCCCTGTCCGAGCGTATTCTGGGCCGTGTCGCGGCCGACGATGTGATCCGGCCGGGCACGGACGAAGTGCTGGTGAAGAAGGGCGAACTGATCGACGAACGCAGCGCGGATGCCATCGAGACCGCCGAACTGCCGCACGTCCGTATCCGCTCGCCGCTGACTTGCGAGGCCGAGGAAGGCGTTTGCGCCCAGTGTTATGGTCGTGACCTTGCGCGCGGTACCCAGGTGAACATCGGCGAAGCGGTCGGAATCATCGCCGCCCAGTCGATCGGTGAACCCGGCACCCAGCTAACGATGCGGACGTTCCACATCGGCGGTATTGCTCAGGGTGGTCAGCAGTCGTTCATGGAAAGCTCGGCCGATGGTAAGGTCGAATTCAAGAACCCCAACCTGATCAAGAACGCCGATGGCGACCACATCGTGATTGGCCGCAACATGTCGTTGGCGATCATCGACGACAACGGCATCGAGCGGGCCAGCCACAAGTTGGGCTATGGCACCAAGGTCTTCCCAAAGAAGGGGGCCAAGGTGGCGCGCGGTGACAAGCTGTTCGAGTGGGATCCCTATACGCTCCCGATCATCGCCGAAAAGGCGGGTACGGCCAAGTTCGTCGACCTCGTTTCGGGCATCTCGGTCAAGGACGAAACCGACGACGCAACCGGCATGACCCAGAAGATCGTGACTGACTGGCGTTCCGCGCCGAAAGGCAGCGATCTGAAGCCCGAGATCATCCTGGCTGACAAGTCGGGCGAACCGGTGCGCAACGATGCGGGCAATCCGATCACCTATCCTATGTCTGTGGATGCCATCCTTTCGATCGAGGAAGGGTCCGAGATCAAGGCGGGTGAAGTGGTTGCACGTATTCCACGCGAAGGTGCCAAGACCAAGGACATCACCGGTGGTCTGCCACGGGTGGCCGAACTGTTCGAGGCGCGTCGTCCCAAGGATCATGCCATCATCGCCGAAATCGACGGCTATGTGAAATACGGGCGCGACTACAAGAACAAGCGCCGGATTTCGATCGAACCCGCCGACGAGTCGATGGAGCCTGTCGAGTACATGCTGCCCAAGGGCAAGCACATCCCGGTGGCCGAAGGCGACTTTGTCCAGAAGGGCGACTATATCATGGACGGCAACCCGGCGCCCCACGACATCCTGTCGATCATGGGTGTCGAAGCACTGGCCGATTACATGATCGACGAGGTGCAGGACGTCTATCGTCTGCAGGGCGTGAAGATCAACGACAAGCACATCGAGGTGATCGTTCGCCAGATGCTTCAGAAGTGGGAGATCCAGGATTCCGGTGAAACCACGCTTTTGAAAGGTGAACACGTCGACAAGGCCGAGATCGAGGCTGCCAACGCCAAGGCCGAGGCCGAGGGCCGTCGTCCGGCACAGGGCGAGCCGATCCTTCTGGGTATCACCAAGGCGTCGTTGCAGACCCGGTCGTTCATCTCCGCGGCGTCGTTCCAGGAAACCACGCGGGTTCTCACCGAAGCTTCGGTGCAGGGCAAGCGCGACAAACTGGTGGGCTTGAAGGAAAATGTCATCGTCGGCCGTTTGATCCCGGCTGGTACCGGTGGTGCGACGCAACGCGTTCGCCGTATTGCTGCCGAGCGTGACCTGAAGGTCATTCAGGAAGCCCAGGCCGAAGCGGAAGCGGCGGCGGCACTTGCCGCTCCGATGGATATGGACGGCGACGGTGAAACCATCGACGCCGATGTCGGGGAAACGCTGGAAAGCCGCGACTGATCGTATCGGACAAATCAATCGAAAAGGCCCTGCATTTGCGGGGCCTTTTCTTTCTGGGATGCAACCAAGAGATCGCGCACCGTAAAAGAGAGCCAGATGTGCCGAAATCTTCCTTTGGTTGACCAATCCCTGTCATGGCGGGTAAAAATCCAGTGTATTGATCGGGAGTTTCTCTATTTGAATGCCGAATTGCCAAGGACGCTGAGGTACCGCCAAAGCGAGATTGCTATCGACCTTGTCGGAAAAAGCCTGAACGAGGATCTGCCATTGCAGCACAGATTGGGCTGGGCACTGGATGTCATTCAATCTGTCACCGGCTGGCAACGTGGCGCTTTTGTTTGCAAGCGCGCTCCGGGCGAACGCTCCATGCTGATTGCCCATGCGCAAACCGGGGCAAGCTGGATGGATTTCCACAAGGATATTCGGAACGTCGAAGCGTTGATCGCAAGCCAAGCAAGGCCGGGCGTGATTGCGACGGTGCTGGACAGCGGATCTTATATGGTTCTCGACGACGTCGAGGCGGACAGCCTGTATGTCCCGGGTGATCTGGCGATGCGGTCTGAACTATGCGTGGCAACTTCGTTGGGAAAGTCGTGCCGTTTGGCATTGAACGTTGAAAGCCGACAGCGGGGCGCCTTCGACAGAACGTTCCTTGCTTGTGCAACGCACATTCTAAAGCGGGTCGCCCCGTTCGTGCATCTGGAAGCCGATTTGCGTCCGTTGTCAGCGGTGGCAGTACCTGCCGTGCTGCACTAGTCCTTCGGGCCCATAAAGACTGCGATCAACTTGCAGCGACCTTGTGAGGCTTGTCCGGTGCCGCGTCTTCAGAGGCGTTGCGCACACTTGAAAACACCGGCAAGGGCTGCGGAAGCCGGAATGGCGTCACCATGCTTTCCGGTTTCAGAACCAGTTCCGGCACCTTGCCAAGGATGGCGTCGCGCAGGGCGGTGATGTCCTTGCGTTCGGCCAGGTTCTTGGCGGCGACGCGCCACTGGCGGATGGCTTTCTGGCGCAAGCGCAGCAACAGGCCGTCGGACATTTCGTCAAGGCGTTGCATCTCTTCCCACAACGCGGGAGCACGGCTGACCAGCGTATGATCCTCTTCGTCGTTCCGGTCGAGCTCTCTCCAAATCTCAAGGCCCTCGTCACGGTGCGCGGGTTCTCCGTCTTCGACGTGGTGGACCAGGAAACTGGCCAGATCGCGCAACCCATAGTGATGCACCTGGGCAAAGGCCCGACCTTCGGGGTCGAAGCTGCGCCCGCCCTTGCGGCGAAACTCACCGTCAACAAGACCTGAGCCGTTGCAATGGACCGGGGCTTCGATCGCCGGATCGCGGGGCAGGTGGGCCCCGGGGCGGGAAAATGCACGCGTTTTGAACAGGGGCTTCAGCGGCGACATCCGGGTCGTGACGATGTCACCTGCGGGTTCGGCACGGCCAAAGCGCTCGGTCACAAGCGAACGATCCAGATACTGATGGCCGCTCGACCCGAAACTGCGTTGGTTCACAAGGATGGCGTCAGCCTTGTCTGGGCAGGCCGCAATCAGGTCCGCGACCTTGCCACCGCCGAGACGCACATTCAGGAAATCGTCGGCATCCAGCACCATGCACCAATCGCACTCTGCATAAGCCTCGCTGCGTGACGCGCGGCGATAGGCCCGCATCTGGTGCCCGCCCTTCTTGTGCCGGTTCTCGTGGTATTCGATCACCCCAAGCCCGGCCAGCGTATGAAGCGTCTTGACCGTCGTGTCGGTGGAATCGTTCTGATAAATCTGAATGCGGTCGAAACCGCACAAACGGTGATGAGCGACCCACTCAAGAATGGTGTGACCTTCATTCCTGACGGTCGTCACCAGCAAACTGGTGTCGTCTGTCATGTTCTGCTCTGCCTCATCCGCATGTTTCGCGGTTGTTTTGTTGAATCCTAGGGCGTTATGAGTTGCCGCGCAGCATTCGAACTGGTCCCGGTGCGAAAAAAGTGAGACCTGTTGCATGAAACCAAAAACGGGGCAGGCGGTGCTGAAATCGGCGAACATGCAGGGCGCGGCACTGATGACGGTCTCGATGGCCGCATTCACCGTCAACGATACGTTCTTCAAGTTGCTGGGCGACCATTTGCCGTTCTTCCAGGTGCTGTTTCTCAGAAGCGTCGGCGTTATGGTCCTGATGGTCGGTCTGGCCTACCGGATGGGCGCCGTCCATCTTCCGACATCCCGCCCTGACCGCTGGCTGATTGCGTTCAGAACTTTGGCCGAGGTTGCCGCCGCCTATTTCTTTCTGACCGCGCTGGTGCATCTGCCGATTGCCAATGTGACGGCAATCATCATGGCCCTGCCGTTGACGGTCACCCTGGGTGCCGCCCTGTTCCTGGGTGAACCGGTGGGGTGGCGCCGGTTGCTGGCCATCGCGATCGGGTTGTTCGGGGTGCTGCTGATCCTCAGGCCGGGCGGTGCGGATTTCACCATTTATTCGGTCTATGCGGTGCTTGCGGTGCTTTTCGTGACAGTGCGTGATCTGTCGGTGCGCAGGATTTCCGCCGAGGTTCCTTCGCTGACCGTCGCCCTGGCGGCGGTGATCGGGATACTCGGTTTTTCCGCCGTGGGCGCAGTGTCATCCGACTGGAGCCCAATGGCCCCGCGCGATATTTTCTGGCTGATCGGGTCGATGGTTTTCATCCTTGGCGGATACCTCTTTTCGGTCATGGCCATGCGGTTTGGCGAAGTGGCCTTCGTCACGCCATTTCGCTATTCCGGCCTGATGGTCGCCCTTCTGATCGGCCTTTTGGTATTCGACGATTGGCCCGACGGGCTGACCCTTCTGGGGGCTGCCATCGTTGTTTTGACCGGGCTGTTCACATTCTGGCGCGAACAGCACGCGAACTGACAATTGGGATTTTGGCTTTGCGATCAGAAGCCATCCCACTAGACAGAGCGGGGGAGAATGCCGATGACCACCGACAACCCATCCGCTGTCACGGCCGCAATCGTCGCGGGTTGCGTCGTTGCCTTCGTTAGTTTCGGTTTCGCGGCCACCTTCGGTGTGTTTCTGCGCCCGATGTCACAAGACCTGGGCTGGGGGCGCGAGGTGTTTTCCCTGTCGATGGCGATCCAGGCGTTGTGCTGGGGTATCGCGCAACCTCTGGCCGGCATG
Source organism: Silicimonas sp. (assembly GCA_013002465.1). GTDB lineage: Bacteria > Pseudomonadota > Alphaproteobacteria > Rhodobacterales > Rhodobacteraceae > JABDJO01. The sequence goes on from JABDJO010000105.1 coordinate 16,156, forward strand.
GTCGCGGACCGGCAGGGATCGGCGCGCGTGCTGGCGTTCGGCGCAGTGGTTTCGGCCCTTGGGTTCCTGATGCGCGGCACGGTTACCGATCCGGCGCTCTTTGTCGCCAGTGGTCTGATTGTCGGCGCCGGTACCGGCGCCTGTTCCTTTCCGATCGTGATCATCGCGCTTGGCAAGGTGGTGTCGCAGGCGCGGCGGAGTTTCATTCTGGGGCTTGGGACGGCGGCGGCCTCGACCAGCATGTTCGTCGCGGCTCCGGCTTCGGCCTGGCTCATTGGCCTTTTGGGCTGGCAACCGGCGATCTTTGTCATCGCGGCAAGTTTTCTTCTGATCCTGCCGGCCTGCCTTTTCATCGCGCGCGTATCGGTTCCGACAGCACCGGCGGGCGGTGATGCCAAGTTCGGCTATGCGATTTCAACGGCCTTCAAAGACCGGTCCTATGTCTTGCTGTTCTTCGGGTTCTTCGTTTGTGGGTTCCACGTCTCGTTCATCCAGACCCATCTTCCGGCATTCATCGAAGACCGGGGCATGGCGGCCCAGATCGGCGCCTGGTCGCTGGCGGTTATCGGGTTGTTCAATATCGCGGGGTCGTTCTTTTCGGGCTGGTCGGGACAGGCCTTTTCCAAGAAAAATGTCCTGTCGGGCATCTATTTCGCCCGCGCACTGGTGATTGCGGCCTTTATCCTTATGCCCTTGAGCCAGGGATCCGTGCTGATCTTTTCGGCCTTCATGGGCATTCTCTGGCTATCGACCGTTCCCTTGACCACCGGCCTGATCGCGCAGACCCAGGGCCTGACCTTCCTGTCGACCTTGGCTGGGTTGGTCTTTCTCAGCCATCAGGCGGGCGCATTTATCGGTGCCTGGCTGGGTGGGCGCATCTTTGATCTGCACCAGGATTACGCGCCCATGTGGTGGGCCGCGATTGCCCTTGGATTGCTGGCGACACTCTTGCATCTGCCGATCCGCGAAACGCCCGGAAAACTGGCCCAAGAGACAAACACCGCATGAACCTTGGGGGCTGTTGACAGGGTATCCGACTCTGTCTATACGCGCGCTACCCGGACGGCAGACTCTGTGAATTGCCGTCTTTAACAGAACGGAAGTGGTCACGATCCGGGCAGGGTTTGCCCCGATCCTCTGGAAACCCACCGCAGGCGCCCGACACCACGGGAGCTTCGCGGTCAATCGCGTTTTCGTGGACGCACGATGCGTGAAGGAAGATGAGCCGGGGCGCGCGCCCCACGAGACAAAGTGTTGCAACAAAGGGGTTAACACCCAATGCCAACGATCCAGCAGCTGATCCGGAAACCCCGGCAGCCCAAAGTCAAACGCTCGAAGTCGCTGCACATGCAGGGCTGTCCGCAAAAGCGCGGCGTTTGCACACGTGTTTACACGACGACACCGAAGAAGCCGAACTCGGCCATGCGGAAGGTTGCCAAGGTGCGCCTGACCAATGGTTTCGAGGTCATCAGCTATATCCCGGGCGAAAGCCACAACCTTCAGGAACACTCGGTGGTTCTGATCCGTGGTGGCCGGGTGAAAGACCTTCCCGGTGTCCGTTATCACATCCTGCGCGGTGTTCTGGATACCCAGGGCGTCAAAGACCGTAAGCAACGCCGTTCGAAATACGGCGCCAAGCGACCGAAGTAAGAGGAAGACAGCCCATGTCCCGCCGTCTCGCCGCCGAAAAGCGCGAAGTCCTGCCCGACGCCAAATATGGCGATGTCGTGCTGACCAAGTTCATGAACAACCTGATGGTCGACGGCAAGAAGTCCGTCGCCGAGCGCATTGTCTATAACGCGTTCGACCGGGTTGAAGACCGCCTGAAAAAGTCTCCGCTTGAGGTGTTCCACGAAAGCCTCGACAACATCAAACCTTCGGTCGAGGTTCGCTCGCGCCGGGTTGGTGGCGCCACCTATCAGGTGCCCGTCGAAGTCCGCCCCGAGCGTCGCGAGGCCCTGGCGATCCGCTGGCTGATCAACGCCGCGCGTGCGCGCAACGAAAACACCATGGAAGAGCGCCTTGCCGGCGAACTTTCCGACGCTGTGAACGGCCGGGGTTCCGCCGTGAAAAAGCGCGAAGACACCCACAAGATGGCCGACGCCAACAAGGCGTTCAGCCACTACCGCTGGTAAATTAAGTACAGGAGCAGGCAGATGGCCCGCGAATATCCACTCGAGCGTTACCGTAACTTCGGGATCATGGCTCACATCGACGCAGGCAAGACGACCTGCTCGGAGCGCATCCTGTATTACACTGGCAAGTCGCACAACATCGGCGAAGTTCACGACGGCGCCGCCACCATGGACTGGATGGAGCAAGAGCAAGAGCGTGGCATCACGATCACCTCGGCCGCGACCACCACGTTCTGGCAGCGTCAGGAAGAGCCGACCGCCGAAGGCACATCCGACACCAAGTTCCGCATGAACATCATCGACACGCCGGGCCACGTTGACTTCACCATTGAAGTCGAGCGTTCGCTGGCCGTTCTTGATGGCGCGGTTGCCGTGCTTGACGCCAACGCCGGGGTCGAGCCGCAGACCGAAACGGTTTGGCGCCAGGCCGACCGTTACAAGGTGCCGCGCATCGTCTTCGTCAACAAGATGGACAAGATCGGTGCCGACTTTTTCAACTGTGTCGATATGATCGCGGACCGTACCGGTGCGACCCCTGCGCCGATCCAGATCCCGATCGGTGCCGAGAACGAACTTGAAGGCATCGTTGACCTCGTGACCATGGAAGAGTGGGTCTGGGCCGGTGAAGACCTGGGTGCATCCTGGGAAAAACGCCCCATCCGTGACAGCCTGCAGGCCACCGCCGACGAATGGCGTGGCAAGCTGATCGAGACTGCGGTCGAGATGGACGATGACGCAATGATGGCCTATCTCGAAGGCGAAGAGCCGGACGTTGCGACGCTGCGCAGGCTGATCCGCATGGGCACGCTTGAGATCAAGTTCATCCCCGTTCTGGCTGGTTCCGCCTTCAAGAACAAAGGCGTTCAGCCGCTGTTGAATGCGGTGATCGACTATCTGCCCAGCCCGCTGGACGTGGTCGATTACATGGGCTTCAAACCGGGCGACGAAACGGAAACCCGCGACATCGCGCGGCGCGCTGACGACAACATGCCGTTCTCGGGTCTGGCGTTCAAAATCATGAACGACCCCTTTGTCGGCTCGCTGACTTTCGTGCGCATCTACTCGGGCACCCTGTCGAAGGGCGACTCGATGCTGAACTCGACCAAGGGCTCGAACGAGCGTGTTGGCCGGATGATGATGATGCATTCGAATGACCGGGACGAGATTTCCGAGGCATTCGCGGGCGACATCATCGCGCTTGGCGGTCTGAAGAACACGACAACGGGCGACACGCTTTGTGACAAATCCGATCCGGTGGTTCTGGAAACGATGACCTTCCCCGATCCGGTGATCGAGATCGCGGTCGAACCCAAGACCAAGGTCGATCAGGAAAAGATGTCGGCCGGCCTTCAGCGTCTGGCGGCCGAAGACCCGTCGTTCCGCGTTGAAACCGACCTGGAATCAGGTCAGACCATCATGAAGGGCATGGGCGAACTTCACCTGGATATTCTGGTGGATCGCCTGAAGCGCGAATTCAAGGTCGAGGCCAACATCGGTGCGCCGCAGGTGGCGTATCGCGAAACCATCAGCCGCGAGGCCGAGCATATCTACACCCACAAGAAACAGTCGGGTGGTTCGGGTCAGTTCGCCGAGGTGAAGATGATTATCACCCCGACCGAACCGGGCGAAGGCTTTTCGTTCGAAAGCCGCATCGTCGGTGGTGCGGTGCCCAAGGAATACATTCCGGGCGTCGAAAAGGGTGTTCGGTCGGTCATGGATTCCGGTCCGCTTGCGGGTTTTCCGGTCATCGACTTCAAGGTCGCTTTGATTGACGGCAAGTTCCACGACGTGGACTCTTCGGTCCTGGCCTTTGAAATCGCGGCGCGCTCGTGGATGCGCGAAGCGATGAAACTGGCGGGCGCGAAGCTTTTGGAACCGATCATGAAGGTCGAGGTCGTGACGCCGGAGGATTATACCGGCAGCATCATCGGCGACCTGACCAGCCGTCGTGGCCAGGTGACGGGGCAGGAAACGCGCGGCAACGCGATTGCGATCAACTGCTTTGTGCCGCTGGCCAACATGTTCGGTTACATCAACAACCTGCGGTCCATGTCGTCTGGTCGTGCGAACTTTACCATGCAGTTCGACCATTACGAAGGTGTCCCGCAGAACATCAGTGAAGAAATCCAGGCAAAATTCGCCTGACCCGCGGTGCGTGGGAAACCACGCACCCTACCACCCTGTAGGGTGCGCGCCGAGCGTGCACCGTGAGACAAGAAAAGGAGCCACACCATGGCGAAGGAAAAGTTTGAGCGCACGAAGCCGCATTGCAACATCGGCACGATCGGTCACGTTGACCACGGCAAGACGACGTTGACGGCGGCGATCACGAAGCAGTTTGGCGAGTTCCAGGACTAT
>JABDJO010000052.1 GCA_013002465.1 Silicimonas sp.
ACATCTCGTTGCGCGACAGCGCGTCCGCCACACGGCCGTTGAAGCCTTCGATGTTGCGCACGCCCATCTTCGACATCCGGCGATAGCGTTCTTCCATTTCGCCAACGACCCATTTCAGGGCCACCACGGCCTTTTTCGGGTCAGTCACCACGGGCGACAACAGGTGCGGGATGCCGTCATAAACCGACAGTTCCAGCATCTTGGGGTCGATCATGATCAACCGGCATTCTTCCGGCGTCAGCTTGTACAACAGCGACAGGATCATCGTGTTGATCGCCACGGATTTACCCGACCCGGTGGTACCCGCGATCAGAAGGTGGGGCATCTTGGCCAGGTTCGCGACCACCGGGTCGCCCCCGATGTTCTTGCCCAAAGCCAGCGGCAGCGACTGGTTGCCGTCGCCGTAATCCCTGGCCGACAGCATTTCGCGCAGGACCACCATCTCGCGCTTTTCGTTCGGCAGTTCGATCCCGATGACCGAGCGGCCGGGCACCGTCGACACCCGCGCCGACAGGGCCGACATAGACCGCGCGATGTCGTCGGCCAGCCCGATGACACGGCTGGCCTTTAAACCCGGCGCCGGTTCCAGTTCGTACATGGTGACCACGGGGCCAGGGCGAACACTGACGATTTCGCCCTTGACGCCATAGTCATCCAGCACGCTTTCCAGCATCCGGGCGTTTTCTTCCAGGGCTTCGTCCGACAGGTGATGGCGTTCGATATTGGTCGGGTCAGCCAGAAGGTTCAGGGGCGGAATTTCAAACTCGGCACCGTTGTCGCCAAAATTCAGCGACGGCTGCGCTTCGGCCTTGGCCCGGCGCGACGGCGTGGGTTTCCGGGTGGTGTGTTGCACCTTGGGCTTGCTGTCCGACGCAGCGCGGAACGCGGCAAAACCGGTTTCGGATGACGGATTGACGATCTCGGGCTCGGGCATCGCGAATTGTTCGTCCAGCGCGTTCAACTCGGCGATCTCGCCATCTTCACCCAGCATAGAAATCGACGGGCGCGCACCTTGACCCAAGGGAGGCTCTTCGCGCGGGCCAAGATCGGGGCGGCGTACGCGGTTCTTGACGGCATCGGCAATGCGCGCGGAAATCCGGTCGTCTTCTACCGGCACATCGACGTCGGGCGCGTCGTCCGAGCGCTTCAGCAATGACGGCATCAGGTCCCGAAGCTTGCTGCGCGGTTCGGGATCGTCCTGATAGGGCCGCGTGGCGCGCAGAACCGCCTCGCTCAGTTCCGGGTCGCGGGCAATCGTGGCTGGTTTCGCAGCCGGTTTCAAAGACGTCCGCGCCATGCGCCAGCTTCCCACGGCACCCTTGCCCAGAAGCGAAAGGAACGTGTCATAGATCAGGATCAGCCCGCCCAGAAGATAGCGCGCGTAGACCCAGAGTTCTTCCCGGTCAAAACCAAGGACAAAGGCCAGCATCGCCAACCCGCCAAGAAACAGCCCAAGCGACAACAGTTTCAGCCCAACACCAGGCGCCACCGGCAACACGCCCAAAACCGCGCCCAGAACCGTGTCCCCGAAAAGACCACCCAATCCGAAGGAGTGACTCCAATCGGCACTTGGCACGTGGGTCGAGAAATAGATCGAAACCATCGCCACGGCGATTGGCGCAAAAATCAGCCGTTGCAGGGCGTGTTCTTCGCCATAGTGGAACACGAACCGCGCGCCCCAGACGAACAGCACAAGCGCCATCGCCCAGCCACCGTAACCTGCGATCACGTAGATCGGTGATGCAAACGCCGCACCGATTGGACCCAGCAGGTTTTTTGCAGGCATGTCGGTGGCGGACAGCCAGTTCGGATCGTCGGGAGAGTAAGACCCAAGCGCCATGGCAATCACGAAGGCAAGACCCAAAAGAACAAGCCCGATCAGCTCTTTTCCGCGCCGTTCGATGATGGCCTGGGTGTCGCTGTCAAACAGCGGGTCGCGGGGTCTTGCCTGAAACGCCATGCTCACATTCCTCACATGTAAAGACAGTCGCGGATCTGTTCCAATCCGCGCTGCAATTCTTGTTCTTCGGCCACCAGTGCGACCCTGATGTACCCTTGGCCGGGATTTTGCCCGTTCACGTCGCGCGAAAGGTAAGCCCCGGGCAGAACCCGCACCCCCGTCTCGCGATAAAGTCTCACCGCCGCCTCTTCGCCGTCCGTCACCGGCAGCCAAAGGAAAAACCCCGCAGGCGGCGAGGCATAACCTTCGATGCCCTCGAAAATCCGGTCGGCCATGGCAAACTTGCCCGCATAACGCTGACGGCTGGCTTCGACGTGGGTTTCCTCGCCCCAAACCCTGGTCGACGCGTGCTGAATCGGCATCGGCAGGGGCGCACCGGCATAGGCGCGCAACTGGCGGATATGCCGGATGCTTTCGGGGCCGCCCGCAACGAAACCCGAGCGCAGGCCCGGCAGGTTCGACCGCTTCGACAGCGAATGAAAGACCAGCACCCGTTCAGGATCAAGGCCCATATCCTGGGCCACCTCCAGGGCGCCGACGGGCTTTTCAAATCGCCAGACCTCGGAATAGCATTCGTCGGCGAAAACACGGAAATCGTGCTTTTCGGCCAGCGCCAGCAGTGTTCGCCAATCTTCGCGCGAAGCCACTGATCCTTGCGGGTTCGACGGCGAACACATGTAGACAACCGCCGTTTGGTCCAAAAGGTCCGCATCCAGGGCGTCGAACTTCGGCAGAAACCCGGTGTCCTTGGTGGCCGGCACGAACACCGGGTTGGCCCCGGACGCCCGCGCGCCAATCGCATAGACCTGGTAAAATGGGTTCGGGATCAGCACTTGCGACTGCCCGCCGCCCTTCGTTGCCGGACAAAGTGCGACGGCGGCGTTATAAAGCCCCTCGCGGGTGCCATTCAGCGCCATGATCCGGTCGTCACCAAGTTCGACACCAAAGCGCCGCTTGATCCAGGCCGATATCGCCGCCAGCAGTTCGGGCGTGCCGTTGTTGTTGGGGTAATTGCCAAATTCGTCGGCGGTTTCGGCAATGATATCGGGCACAAAATCGGGGAACGCGTGGCGCGGATCGCCAATCGTAAGATTGACCACCTCGCCGCCCGCGGCATGCACGTCCAACAGCGCCCGAAGGCGCGGCCACGCGTATTCCGGTAGGTTCGAAAACCGCTCGGGGTACACCATCTCTGCCTCAACATCGGGGTCATATCGCCCCGTTTGCGCCGACAATACCGATCAGACGCCGCCCGGTCTATGCCTAAAGTTCGTGTTTTTTGGGGGTTTGCGGGATTTTGTGGCTTTTAGAGCGCGGGCACGCAACCCCTTAGGACAGGGCCGCCTCCATGGCCTTGCCAATGGCCAGAATGTCTTCTTCCCGCCTGCCCTGCACCATGATCCCGCAGGACGGCACCCCGGTCGGCAATGTCAGCGCGGTCAGCCCCAACAGGTTGCCGATCCGGGTATTTTGCAGCGCCAGAAGATTCTGGGCCGTGAAATACGCATCATCGTCAAGCAGCGCTTGCATTTTCGGCGGTCGGATGGGCGAGCTTGGCAGGATCACGGCGTCAAAGTCGCAGACCGCGTCGTGATAGTCCTGTCTCAGCGCCTCCAGCCGATGCCAACCGGCGATGAAATCGGCAGCCATGATCGTCTTGCCTTGCAGGAACCGGGCGCGCACCGGTCCATACATCATGTCGCCCTTTTCCTCGATCAGGTCGCGCCAGGTGCCGTAAGCCTCGGCCGGGAACAGGATCGGTCCCAGGGCAGCAGCTTCGGAAACCGTTTCTGTTTCAAAGGGTTCCACGATTGCCCCGGCGTTCTGCAACCGCTGGGCCGCATTTTCAAAGGCAGCGCGCGGGGCGTCTTCGATGGACCCGAACGCCGTGGTTTTCAGAATGCCAAGACGCGCGCCCTCCAGGGAAAAATCAGCCAGATCGGCGGGCTTGGACCCTTCCAAAGCGGCCAGCAAAAGGGCCGCATCCTCAAGCGATCGGCAAAGCGGCCCGACGGTGTCAAAGCGGGCGCAAAGCGGCACGACGCCTTCCAACGACAGCCGCCCCGACACGGTCTTCAACCCAACAAGGTCGTTCCAGACCGACGGGATGCGCACCGATCCGCCGGTGTCCGAGCCAATCGCCGCCGCCGCCAGCCCGAAGGCAACCGAAGCGGCCGCCCCTGACGACGATCCACCTGACACGGCTTCGGCATCGTTCACACAGGGCGGAGACTGCGTTACAGGGTTCAATCCCAGCCCGGAAAACGCCAGTTCGGTCTGGTGGGTCTTGCCCAGACAGACCAACCCGGCCTTTCCAGCGTTCTGCACCACCTTGGCGTCACGTTTGGGGATCCGGCCCGCCAACATGGCCGAGCCGGACGTCGATTCAACCCCGGCGGTATGATAAAGGTCCTTCCAGGAAATCGGCACCCCATCCAACGCCGACAGCCGCGACCCGGCGCGCGCACGATCCGCAGCCGCTGCTGCTTCGCGCCGCGCCCGCTCGGCGGTCACATGCACATAAATGCGCGGCGCCAAAGGCGAATTTGCGATGGCATCGAGATAAGCCTCGGTCAGCGCCACCGGGTCGATCGCGCCCGTCCCGATCCTGCGTCCCAAATCGGTAGCACTTGCCCAAAGCCAGTCCTGCATCGCACATCCTTTCGTTTCGATGACGGTAGCGGCAGCGGCTGCCATGGACAATGGCCCCCCGCCCCCCATATTCAGAGGCATGAGTTTCGACGACGACATCCTGATCGCAGGCGGCGGTCTGAACGGCACAAGCATGGCGCTTGCGCTTGCCTCGGCCGGGTTCCGCACTACGCTGGTCGACCCCAAGCCGCCGAAGGTGCGCAAGGCCAAGGATTTCGACGGGCGTGGCTATGCCCTGTCGATTTCCTCGATGCGCGTTCTAAAGACGCTTGGAGTGTGGGACGCGCTCACCGACGTGCAATCCATCCTTCACATCACGGTCACCGACGGGCGCGCGGGCGAAGGCCCCTCGCCCCTGATGCTGGCCTTCGATCATGGCGAGATCGAAGAGGGCCCCATGGGGTACATGGTGGAAGACCGTCACCTCAGACCCGCCCTGATGCAGGCCGTCAATGACGCGAATATCACCCAGATCGACGATCATGTAGCCGGTTTTGCCCCCGACACATCGGGCGTCGCGATCACCCTTGGGTCCGGGCAGACCCGGCGTGCGAGGCTTTTGATCGGCTGCGACGGGCGCGACAGCGCTATCGGCCGCGATTCAGGCATCAAGCGGCAAGGCTGGGGCTATGATCAAACCGCTTTGGTCTGTGCCGTCGCCCACGAAAAACCCCACGGCGAGACCGCGCATCAGTTCTTCATGCCCCCCGGACCCCTGGCGATCCTGCCGCTGACTGGCAACCGGGCCTCGATCGTCTGGACCGAAACCACCGCCCGCGCCGCCGAGATCCAAAGGATGAACGACGCCGATTACCTCGACATCCTGCGCCCCCGGTTCGGCGGTTTCCTGGGCCGGATCGACCTTGCCGGTGACCGCTTCACCTATCCGTTGCGCCTGTCCATCGCTGACCACTTCGTGGCCCCCCGCGTGGCCCTTGTCGGCGACGCGGCCCACGTGGTTCATCCAATTGCCGGGCAAGGGCTGAACGCGGGGCTGAAAGACGTGGCCGCCCTGGGCGAAGTCCTGACCGACGCCCACAGACGCGGCGAAGACATGGCGGCCCCGGATGTGCTGGCGCGCTATGAACGCTGGCGCCGCTTTGACACCGCGACCCTGGCGTTCGCCACAGACACATTCAACAAGCTGTTTTCCAACGACAATCCCCTGTTACGCACCGCAAGGGACATCGGCCTTGGGCTGACCAATGCCTTGCCCGGCGTGCGCCGCAGGCTGATCCGCGAAGCCGCGGGCCTGACCGGTGACTTGCCCCGGCTCGCTCAGGGAAAACACCTCTGACCTGACCGGAACCCGTGCTTCATCTTGCTGAAAATATGCATGGCCCGCCCTTGGCCAAATCGCATCACTCCAGTTTGCGCGCTTCGTCCACCAACATGATCGGGATCCCGTCCCGTATCGGATAGGCCAGATGGGCGGCTTTCGAAATCAGCTCCTGCGCCTCGGCGTCATAGCTTAAGGGCGCACGGGTTTCGGGGCAGACCAGGGCTTCAAGCATCCGGCGATCAAAGACCTGCTCTACGCTCATTGCAACAACTCCTCGCCGCCGCCCCGCATGGCGAACTCGATCAGCGTGACAAGGGTTTCCCTGCGGGTCTCAAGGGACGGTGCCTCTAACAGAGCCTGTTTGTCTTCAGGCTCAAAGGGGCAAAGCATGGACAGCGAATTGATCAGCAGCTCGTCTTCCGCGTCCTCCAGCGACTCCCAATCGGTGCGCAATTCCTCGGCCTCGAAGAACTGGCGCAGCATGGGAAAGAATTTGCTTCGATCAAGGCCCGGGTCGTGCTCGGTCGCGCCAAGATCGCGATCAAACCCGTTCCAGGACACGCCACAGGTGCGATAGGGCGCGAACCCCTCGATCTCGTTCCTGACGCGAAACCGGGAAATGCCCGACAGCGTGACCATATAGCGCCCGTCCTCGGTTTCGGAAAACGCGGTCAGCCGACCTGCACAACCAATGGCATGAAGTGTTGGCCCACCCTCGATCTTGCCATCGCGGGGCTGGATCATGCCGATCAGCCGTTCACGCGTTTTCATGGTGTCTTCCAGCATCGCCAGATAGCGCGGCTCGAAGATGTGCAGCGGCAGGCGCGAACGCGGCAGCAAAAGCGCGCCCGGCAAGGGAAACACCGGGATTTTGTCGGGCAGATCGGAAACCGAGAACATATGGGGCACGTAGCCCGTCCTCCGGGTTAGGCAAATATCATCGAAGATAATCTGCGTCGGCCATCCAGCGCTACCGGGTCGTTTGGCTTCAACGCATCGAATATCGTGAACAACTGGGCCTTGGCCGCGCCGTCGTTCCAGTTGGCATTGCGCGAATAAAGCTCAAGCAATTCGTCAACCGCCGCTTCGACATCGCCCGCCGCATGCAACGCCAACGCCAGGTCGAACCGCGCCTGATGATCCATCGGATCGGCCTCGACCGCGGCGCGCAACTCGGCCACTGGGCCGGCATCGGCAGCCTGACGCGCCAGTTCCAACTGGGCGCGCACCGCCTCGATTTCGGGTGCCGATGCGATTTCCTCCGGGGCATTGGCCAAAAGCTGTTCGGCCTGCTCGACCTGCTCAAGTGCCAGATAGCTGCGCGCAAGCCCCCCGTAAGCGGCGGCATTAGTGGCATCTTCCTGCAACACCGCGGCAAACACCTGGGCTGCGTCGGCGGCAGCACCTTCCGTCAGCATCTGTTCAGCAGACTCGATGGCGTCGGACAAGCCGCCGTCGGCTTCGCCGCCTGATGCCTGCACGACGCGATCAATGAAGGCCTTGATTTCCGAAGCAGGCACCGCGCCCTGGAACCCGTCGACCGGCTGGCCCTGCCAGAAGGCATAGACGGTCGGGATGGACTGTACACGCAGCTGTCCGGCAATTGCCTGATTCTCATCGACATTGACCTTGACCAGACGCACCGCGCCCTTGGCATCCTTGACCGCGCCTTCGATGGCGGGCGTCAACTGTTTGCAGGGCCCGCACCAGGGGGCCCAGAAGTCGACGATGATCGGAACCGTCTGGCTGGCCTCGATCACGTCGGCCATGAAGGTGGCTTCGGAACTGTCCTTGATCAGGTCCGCTGGCGCGGCGTCCGATCCGTTTCCATTGAGTTCAAGCATGATCGTCCCCAAATAGGTGTTGTCGCGACTTATATGCGATTGCGCGGCGGATAACCAAGGGGCACCAAAATTCTTGGCAAAGAATTTTGCCCGGGGTGACAGGAATGGATCTTTTCAATCTGGCCGAACGCGGCATGGGCATGACCGAGGACACGTGGATGCGGCATGCCAATCCCCTGAGCGTCTGGACCCGGTTTACCTGCCTGCCGCTTCTGATCCTGGCGATCTGGAGCCGGATCTGGCTGGGGTGGTGGGCGCTTGGCCTAGTGGCCCTTGCGATGCTCTGGACCTGGGTTAACCCACGGGCCTTTCCGGTTCCCGAAAACACCGACAACTGGGCGTCAAAGGGCACCTTTGGCGAACGGGTTTTCCTGAACCGCCGCAATATCCCGATCCCCGCGCATCACCGCAGGTGGGCCTTCGCCCTGGGGGCATTGTCGGCCATTGGCTTGCCGCCGCTGGTCTGGGGCGTTTGGCAGCTTGACGTGGCTATAACGGTTCTGGGTACCGTTCTGGTGGTCTTGCCAAAGGTCTGGTTCGTCGACCGCATGGTCTGGCTTTACGAAGACATGAAAGACGCCAGCCCCGATTACGCCGCCTGGCTGCGCTAACGCAAAAGCAGGGCGCGGCGTTGCGCGTCGCTTAGCGGCAGGCATCCGGTCAGACCCGCCGGCAGGACCAGCCAGGCCCCGGCTGCGTAGAGATCGCGCGCGAGCCCTGGTCGATTGGCCAGCGTCAGCGCCGCCCGGTTCACATCCAGTAAGGCGGCATCGTTGGGCAGACGCTCGATCAGGGACCGGCCCGGAAACGGCACCACGGCGGCGGGCGCGGCATCGCTTAGGCGCATCACACCGGCCATCACCAGGATCCAGGCCAGCACCACCAGCGGCAATGCAACGGCGAGGCGCCTAATAGTCATGAACATGCTCCAACTGCGCGCCATTCAACTGCCGCAACTGGCTGGCGAGGTCCGCGACCGGCAAGACCCGCAAGTGCCGCCAATCACCATAGCCCTGACGCAAGAATGAATAGAGCGGGCCTTCGACGTCTGGGTTGGGCCCGGTCGTGGTGATCAGGATGTCGTCGTTGCCAGCGATTTCGGCGATATCCGCTCCGGCGACGGCAAGCCTTTGCAATATATTGGTAAATTCCCGGTATCGGTCGGTTTCGATCACCACACCTTCCGGCAGTTCGGCAATGACGCTTACCCCGTCGATCAACCGAAGGCGCGCGGCAGACAAATCAGTGACCACCGACCGGATGCGCAATTCATCGGCACCGACGCTTGCCACGGCTTGGGCAATCACGCGGGCATAAGCTGCCTTGGCGGAGTATTCCAGCCCCAGGGCAAGCGCCCGTTCCCGGTCACGAAAACCGTCGGAGCGCGCGGAGGCCAACTCGGCCCTGTCCCCGTTGAAATCCCATTTGTACCAGGGCGTTTGTTGCAGGAAAGCGGCGTAGGCCGCGGCCTGCCCTGCGCTCAGATCGTCCAGAGAAGCGCGCGTTGTGCCCCGAACCAGTGCCGCAAGTCGGCCCAGGGTTTCTTCGTAAAGCGCCTTGGCCAGGAGTTCCGCCGTGAAGCTGACACCGATGGTATAGATCGTCATCTTGGTTTCGGTCGTGACACCGCCCATTTCGGCGGACTTGCGCGCAAGCGGGCAAAGCGTCTGCCAGAATCCGGCGACTGCCCTCAGATATGCGAAATCGTGCGGGTCACCGATTGCAATGACCTTGGCGTAATCGTCATAGGCATGAACGATGTGCCATTCGGGATAGGTCATCAGTGTGCGGCTTTCGGCCCGTTGCCAGGCAGGGTCGGTGATCAGTGGCTGATAGGAATTGGGAACAGGCGTGCCACGACAGGCGACCTCGGTATAGGCAACGGGCATCAGCAAAAGCACGACCAGAAGAACGACCGAGACCGCGAGCCATTTCGCCCCGCGCCAAAGCAGTCTCACGGTCGGGTTTCCCAGTCCAGGCTGGCGATCAAGGCGCCGGATCCAAGCGCAATGTGGGGCAGATTGGCCATGATCTTGAAGGTGAAAGGCAGGTTCAGCACGCCGTTGGTCAGGATACCAAGGTCAAGGTACCCCGAACCGACCGCAAGCCCCATCAGCCCGTCCGCCAGGTAGAATGCTCCGAAGATCACCAGAAACAGCCAGGCCGCCCGGGCCGAGATCAACGCAGCAGCCAAGGCCCAGAGCGCCGAAAAGAAGTGCAGCGCATCATCGAAAATATCCAGTTCGAACACCCCGAAGGCAACGCCCGCTTCGTCGGTCACACCCGGAATGTAATTCAGCGCAGCCGCACCCATGAGGGCCACGAAATAGAACAGGGCGACCTTTTGGTGCAGCGTCATGCCAAGCCCTCCAGATAGCTGTCCCAAAACATGTTTCGGAACACGCCACCGGGGTCGAGTTCCCTTTTTCGAGCCACGAATTCGCGCGCCCGGGGATAGGCTTTCAAAAACTGGGTCCGCGTGGCATGGGGCCTGTAGGGCAGGTAATAAGTGCCGCCCAGATCAAGCACGCGGTCGATCAGGGCTCGGGTCATGCGCTTGTGGTCGGTTTCGGCGCGCATGGTCATTTCCTGGCTGAACAGCATCACGCAGGCGATCCGGGGTCCCGGCGCATAGGCCAGAACGCTTTCGCGGTCGGCAGTTACATAGCGTAGCGTGATGTTCAGCATTTCCTGATAGCTGGCCGGGATGACGTCCTGGCAAGCGGTGACGAATTCGGCGAAGCGGTCGGGTGGCACAAAGTATTCATGCAGGATGTCGGTGCGGGTCGGGTCGCCGTCGTCCAGCGTCACCACCGGTTCATTCAGCAGCGCATTGCGGGTCACTTCGCCGCCGTTGATCATCGGGCCAAGTCCGGCCTCGAACCACCAGCGCAGGTCCTTGACGGGTTCGTTCATCAATTGTGCGCGAAAGATCCTTGCGGCCGCCTTGCTCATGAAGCCTGAACCGGGTGCGGGCGGCAATTCGGATTGATCGGCGGCGTCGCGATAAGTGATCATCAGGGCGTCTTCGAAAAACGTTTCGCGGTCCACGTTCAGGCGTCCGTAGGCCATGCTGACCTCTCCCGATTCGATTGCGCCAACAAAGAAAGGTGCAAAGTCACGGGCGGGCATCTTCTGAAAAGTCGGGACAAGACGACGGTTTTCCACCATTTCGACCTCCATGTCGATGATGGCGCCGGTCAGCCCATAGCCACCCATGGTCAGTTGAAAAAGATCGTTGAACTCGTCGCGCGACACCCGCACCAACTCGCCATCCGGGCGCAGCATATAGACGGTTTTTACCGTCGCCCCCATCGGGCCATGCGGCACGGGCCAGCCATGGGCGTTGACGGCGAATGTCGCGGCGACGCCGAAATCGTTGTTCGATTGCATGACCTTGGGGCTCATCCCAACCCTGTCGAGTTGGGCGATGACATCAGACCAGCGGGCGCCTGGATGCGCGCGAAATATCATGTTGTCGGTGTCGGGTTCGACCAGACCGTTGTCGAAGGTCACCGCATGGCCGTTTGGTGGAATCGCGTGACCGCCCATGGAATGACGTGCCGCACCGATATTGAATGGGCGACCTTCGGCGCGCGCTTCCTCAATCTCGGTGCGCAATCGGGCGATCAGCGCTTCGCCGGGGTTCTCCTGCACAACAATATGGCGGAAGACCGGCGTTTCGTTCAAAAGGCTCGCGTCGTTCAGCGTGGCTGCCGCGCCCGAAGGCTGCAGGGATTGCGTGGCTGTGACGGAGGGCACGTTGGCCGCGTACCGCGCACCCAGATAACCGCCGACCACAGCGCCGCCGCCGAAGAGCGCTGCGCGCCGGGTCAACTGCCCTTTGACGGTGGGGTATCGCATGGAGGTTCCTTGCCTAGTTGCCAGTGCGCCTGATGTGACGCAGCATGCGCCAGGCATTACGCTTGATGCAATTGTCCGCTGGCAGATCTTTGACCTTTGTAATGGGCTGCGACAGATCAGCCGCGAAGGCGTATTTCAGGCGCAAACCAAAGCCGTGGCGGCTGATCTTGCGCATGGTCGCGTCGTCCATTCGGCCAAGATATTCCGCAATATCAAAGCCATCCAGGGAATCAAGCGTCAGGTAGACGCCGTCGGCGGTCACTTCGAGCCATTGCCTGAGATCGTCGGTCACAATTCGAGCCGTCAGACGGCAGAACTCGCGAAACTCCTCCAACCCCGTGCCTTTGGTGACCGCGCGCCGCGCCAGTGCTTCGGCGCGGGCGGTCTGGGTCGCGTCAAGATTGGCTTGCCTCAGACGCCGCAACAGATGCCGCTTGGTATATCCCGACCGAAAGAGCATCACGTCCGCTTCCAGAAACCTCAGCGCAAAATCCACAAGATGGGTGTGGTCCGCCGGCCAGCCCGGCAGGGACGCATCGCCTGCAAACGCCATGAGATTCGATGTCGGAAAAGGGTTCTGAACCTGCCCCATGGGCGGCCAGTTTTTGTCGATGCTTTCGATCTTTTCTATTGCCGCGGCCCAG
Source organism: Silicimonas sp. (assembly GCA_013002465.1). Lineage (GTDB taxonomy): Bacteria > Pseudomonadota > Alphaproteobacteria > Rhodobacterales > Rhodobacteraceae > JABDJO01. The sequence continues at coordinate 12,247 of JABDJO010000052.1, forward strand.
GGCCCATAGTCGCAGGGGCGTTTCCACGAAACAGCCTGCGCAATGGGCTCGGCGCGGTTGAGTACAGTGATCCAGAACGCAGCCGCTTCTGGTGTCAGGACCTCAAGCCGTCGGGGCAGGTCCGCTTCGTTTTCCAGGCGGCGCTCTTCGGGGAACGTCCTGGTCCAGTAGTCTATCACGGAGCCTTTCACAGATCGAAGGTCGCGAAGACCGGGGCGTGGTCGCTTGGCTGCTCCCATCCCCGAACGGCGCGGAGGATTTTCGAACCGTGGCCAGCATTTGCGATGTCCGGGGTCGCCCAGACGTGATCCAGCCTGCGGCCCTTGTCGGCACCGTCCCAGTCGGGCGAGCGGTAGGACCACCAACTGTAAAGTCGCCCCTCGGGTATATCATTTCGCGTGATGTCCACCCAGTGCCCGGCGTCCTGGGTTTCGCCCAGGTGTTCGACTTCGATGGGTGTGTGGCTGACCACCTTCATCAGCTTCTTGTGATCCCAGACGTCGTCTTCACGGGGCGCGATGTTCAAGTCACCGACTAGGATGGATTTCTTAGGTTTGTCAGCGTGATAGACGTCACGCATCTCGGTCAGGAAATCGAGCTTCTGGCCGAATTTTTCGTTCGCCTCCCGGTCCGGTTTGTCACCCCCTGCAGGCACATAGAAGTTGTGGATGGTCACGCCGTTTTCTAGTCGTCCCGCCACGTGGCGCGCATGGCCAAGCGTCGCCCAATCCCGGTCATCGCCGACGTCTTCGATCGGCAGTTTCGACAGGATCGCGACCCCGTTGTACCCCTTTTGCCCGCGCGCCACCCAATGGGTGTAGCCAAGGCGCCTGAACTTTTCGAAGGGAATCTTATCGACCGGGGATTTGCATTCCTGCAGGCAAAGAATGTCCGGCCGCTCTTTCTTCAAAAGCTTGTGGACAAGACCGGCCCGAAGCCGGACGGAGTTGATATTCCAGGTGGCAAGAGTGAAGGCCATGGCGCGGGCTCCGTCGGTTGGCTTTGGGGTTCAGGAGGGATCTGCCAGACCGGCAAGGGCGTTTGCAAGGGCGTTTTGGAACGCCTCGGGCGCTTCGATCTGGGGGATGTGTCCGACGTCGTCCAGCCAATAGAGCGGCGCATCGCCAAGGGCTTGTTGCAGAGCGACGGCCTCGTTGGGTGGGGTCACTTCGTCCTGGCGGCCCCAGATGATGGCGACGGGCGTTGCGATGTCGCCATAAGCGCCGGGGTCCGTGCTGAGGGCGTTTCTGGGCGGGATAATAAGCGTCGGCAGCCAGCGTGCGAGCGTTTCGGTCGTGCCTTTCCGGGTGAAGGGGTACTGGATAGCCGCGACATTGGCGTCGGTGATCGCGTCTTTCCGGTGCATGAAGTACGCAAGGTAACGGCGGGTCAGATAGGGGTTGGTGACGGTCGAGGCAACCAGAGCTTCCCTGACGCCCGCTGGTCTGAGTGGCGCCATCAGTTGCTGACCACTGCCGTCCTGACCAAGCGCGAGTGCGGCATTGACGAAGACCGCACCCTTGAAAGCGTCCGCATCGACCAGAAGCGCTTCGGCGGCGGCCCCTGCGCCAACGGAATGTGCAACAAGAATGGGCGCGATCTCGCTGGCTTCGACAAAGGCGAGGATGCGCAAGCCCTGGGCCTGACGGGAGTAGTCGGTGTTGAGCGTGCGTTCAGACAACCCCAAGGGCGGCAGGTCGATGGCAATGGCGCGATATCCCTTGGCGGCAAGCGATTCCATGGTGTCTTGCCAAAACCCGGCCCAACCGACCGTGCCGTGAATCAAGAGAACCTGAGGGCCGTCGTCGGGGCCAATCGCAATGCTGTGGATCTGGCCGTGGGGCGTTTCGGTCAATGTGCTTTCGGGGGTCAGCAGATCGGCAACGGCAAGTGTTTCGCGCCCGGTTGCCATCATGCGAAAGCCCGCGATGGCCAACGCCGACAGGACGATGACGGCGACGGCAATTCGGAAAAGTAAGCGCACCATAAGTCTGCCCGATCAATTCGGGGCAGCTTAGGCGTCAGCCCCTCCCCGATCAAGCGGGGCGCAGAAAGGCGCGCACGACTTTTGGCCTCGGTGCGCAGGCCCCGAGGCGATGGGGGGGCCCTGACCCCCCGTTCGCTTGCTCTCTTCCCCAGGGTACTTGGGCAAAAAAGCTATGGTCGGTTGATGATGGCGGCGCCGCCGGTGGCGGGCACCCCGGGGTAGCCCCGGATGATCTGTGCGCCCTCTTCTTTACGGGGACGCGGTGCGCGAATTGGCGATCACCCCAAGAAGGGTGGTGCCGGCCTGTGAACGTTCGCGGGCCAAGGTGCCTGCAAAGGCTTTCGAAGTGGTGATCTATACGCGCGCTACTCGGCGGCGATCTTGATCACCGGTTCCATTGCCGCCAGTTCATCATCGGAAAGGTGGCACTTGATTTCATGTCCCGCGGCCAATTTCCGCATTGGCGGCACTTCACGATCACAGAGATTGCCTTGGACCTTGCCTTTCCATCCGCAGCGGGTCTGGAACGGGCAACCGGATGGCGGGTTCATCGCCGAAGGAATGTCGCCCTCTAGCACGATGTGTTTTTTCTGGATGCTGGTGTCGGCGATCGGCACAGCGGACAAAAGCGCCTCGGTGTAAGGGTGGTAGGGTGGCGAGAAGACCTGATCGGTGTCGCCGATTTCGACCACGTGGCCAAGGTACATGACCATGACGCGATCCGCGAGATAGCGCACGATCGAAAGGTCGTGAGAGATGAAAAGAAGCGTGGTCTTCTCGTTCCGCTGGATTTCCATCAATAGGTCGGTGACCGCGGCCTGCACGCTGACGTCCAGGGCCGAGACCGGTTCGTCGGCGATCACAATGCGCGCCCCACCGGCAAAGGCGCGGGCGATGCCGACGCGTTGTTTCTGACCGCCCGAAAGCTGGCGCGGCATGCGGTCGGCAAATTCGCGAGGCAGTTTCACCAGATCGAGAAGCTCCAGCATGTGCTCGCGCCGTGAATCCTCGGTCTTGCCGATGCCGAAGATTTCCAGGGCGCGGATGATCTGTCGGCCCACGGTCATCGAAGGGTTCAGCGTGTCGAAGGGGTTCTGGAACACCATCTGTACCGACGAGATGGTCTTGGTGTCGCGTTCCTCGATCGGGACTTCCTGGATTTCGTTGTTGTCCAGAAGGATGCGGCCCGAAGTGGCGGTTTCCAGCCCCATCAGCACCTTGGCGAAGGTGGATTTGCCACACCCCGATTCACCGACGATGGCCAGGGTTTCGCTTTCGCGAGCCTCGAAGGACAGGGTTTCATTGGCCTTTACGACCTTCCTTTCCTTGCCACCGAACAGCGCATTGGCGGAGACCTCGTAGTATTTCTTGAGGTTCTGCATCTTCAGAACCACTTGGCCCGGCTCGGCTTTTTCGAAGGTGCGGTCCGTGACAAGGGGCGCGTCCCAGTCGATTTCCTTGAATTTCAGACAGCGTGACGTGTGCCGGTCGTTGCCCTCGATCACATCCATGCGGATGTCCTGGGCATCGCAGCGCCCGGCTTCGAAATAATCGCAGCGGGGGCCGAAATTGCAGCCCGGCGGGCGTTCGTGGGGCAAGGGAAAGTTGCCCGGAATGGCGATCAGGGGGCGCGCGTTCTTGTCAGCGCCCGGCAAGGGGATCGAGCGGAACAAGGCCTGCGTATAGGGGTGGCGCATCTGGTCGAAGACGTCCTTGATCGAACCCGCCTCGACGGCTTCGCCGGAATACATCACGCAAAGCCGGTCGCAGGTTTCCAGCACCAGCCCAAGGTTGTGGCTGATGAACAGCATCGAGGTGCCGTATTTCTTGCCAAGGTCCTTCACCAGTTCGACGACGGCGGCTTCGACCGTGACGTCAAGGGCGGTGGTGGGTTCGTCGAGGATCAAGAGCGAAGGTTTCGACATCAGCGCCATGGCAATAACGATGCGCTGTTGCTGACCGCCGGAAAGCTGGTGCGGGTAAGATTGCAGCATGCGTTCGGGGTCGGGCAAGCGCACATCGGTGACAACTTCGAGAGCGCGGGCGCGGGCCTCTTTTTCGTCCACGCCTTCGTGGATCATCGGAACTTCCATCAACTGGCGCCCGATCTTCATCGCGGGATTCAGCGACGCCATCGGTTCCTGATAGATCATAGCGATTTCGGAACCGCGGATGTCGCGGAGTTCTTCCGCCGACATTTCATTGAGGTTGCGGCCCTTGAACTTGATCGACCCGCCGACGATGCGGCCGTTGACCCCAAGGTCCTGCATGACGCCGAGGGCCACCGTGGATTTGCCGCAGCCGGATTCGCCGACCAGCCCCATGGCTTCGCCCGGTTGCACGACACAGGAAAAGTCCATCACGGCGGGGATTTCGCGCAGACGCGTGAAGAAGCTGATCGAGAGGCTTTCGATTTCGAGGATCGGGCCGTCGTAGTCCGCTTTGGTCATGGTGTCGTTCCTTTATTTCGCCGTGCCTCTGGCACGTCGATCCGGGGGGGGGGGGGGGGGGGGGGGGGGG
>JABDJO010000091.1 GCA_013002465.1 Silicimonas sp.
GGATAGAACCAGCTAAATCCCGACCTGGTCGCCCCCATGATGATCGGCCAGTTGACCGCGGAGGGGCCACGGTGGAGCGGCAGGAGAGAGGGGTGGAAACAGATCGACCCAAGCCTTGGCGTTTCGCGGGCAGCTTCGGGAACGAAAACGTTGACGAAGGCCATGATCATCAAATCTGCGTCGTGGCCGGCAAGCGTTTCAAGGGTGGCCGCGTCATCGAAGTTGGCGGGTTGATGGACGGGCAAGCCCTGTTCCTGCGCAAACTCCTTGATCGGGTCGACCGGCTTGCCGTCCCGGTCGGGTTCGCAATATACCGCGACAACTTCGTCGGTGCCGGTGTCCAGCAATTTGGCCAGAACGTCTTTGCCGAAGGCTTGCTGGCCCATGACGATCAGGCGCATTGCGTCGCTCATTCCGCGGCCTCCTTGTTGATGTCACCAACGGCGCCACTTTCGACGACCTTGGCCAGATCGTCGCCGGAATAGCCAAGAACCTGGGTCAGGATTTCGGTCGTATGCTCGCCCAGCAGGGGCGAGCGCACGACTTCGACCGGAGAGTCGCTGAGTTTGATCGGGCAGCCCACGCTGACATAGCGCCCGCGTTCGGGGTGATCGACATCGACGATGGTGCCGGTTTTTCTGAGCCCCTCGTCCTCCATCAATTCCTTCATCGACAGGATCGGGCCAACGGGGATGTTCAGGGGATTGCAGATTTCCATGACCTCGAACTTGGTCTTGGTCTTGGTCCATTCCTCGATTGCGTCGAAGATCTCGTTCAGCTTGTCCAGGCGTTCGGGCGGCGTCTTATAGCCTTCGGCCTCTTTCCACTCGGGGCGCCCGATCACGTCGCAGACATTGCCCCAGACGGCAGCCTGGGTGATGAAGTAGGTGTAGGCGTCCGGGTCGGTTTCCCAGCCCTTGCATTTCAGGATGCGGCCCGGCTGGCCACCGCCCGAGTCATTGCCCGCCCGTGGCGTCGCCTCGCCGAAGGGCACGCCTTCGCCGTACTGGCTGTATTCTTTCAGGGGACCGACCGCCAGACGCTGCTGGTCGCGCAATTTCACACGGGTGAGGTTCAAGACGCCGTCTTGCATGGCCGCCGAGACCTTTTGCCCGCGCCCGGATTTTTCGCGGTGAAACAGTGCGGTCACGATGCCAAGGCAAAGGTGCAGCCCGGTGCCGGAATCCCCGATCTGCGCGCCCGTGACCAAGGGCGGTCCATCCCGGAACCCGGTGGTCGAGGCCGACCCGCCCGCGCATTGGGCGACGTTTTCATAGACCTTGCAGTCTTCGTATTTGCCCGGCCCGAACCCCTTGATCGAAGCGAGGATCATGCGGGGATTGATTTCCTGTATGCGTTCCCAGGTAAAGCCCATCCGATCCAGGGCACCCGGCGCGAAGTTTTCGACCATCACATCGCATTCTTCGATCAGGCGGGTCAGAACCTCTTTGCCGGTCTCGTTCTTCGAGTTCAGTTCAATCGAGCGTTTGTTGTGATTGAGCATGGTGAAATAGAGAGAGTCGGCGCCCGGCACATCCACCAGTTGCTTGCGGGTTGCATCGCCGACGCCGGGGCGTTCGACCTTGATGACATCCGCACCGAACCAGGCCAGAAGCTGGGTGCATGTGGGACCCGATTGCACGTGGGTGAAGTCGAGTATCTTGACACCTTCGAGGGCTTTCATCGGATTTCGTTTCCTATTTCTTTTTCACGACGGATTGTGGGTTCAGGTTGCCGATACGACCGGATTCGGTGCCAGCCTCGGGATCAATGAGCGCATTGACCAGGGTCGGCTTGCGCGAGGCGATGGCATCACGCACCGCGCGTTCCAGATCGTCGGGGCTGCGGGCGGTCACGCCTTCGCCGCCGAAGGCCTGCATCATCATGTCGTATTTGGCATCGCGCACGAACACGGTCGGTGCGGGATCGCGTCCTGTCGGGTCGGTGTCGGTGCCGCGATAGATCCCGGAGTTATTGAAGATCACGACGCAGATCGGCAGGTTGTAACGACAGATGGTTTCAACTTCCATCCCGCTGAAACCAAAGGCGGAATCCCCTTCGATGCAAACAACGGGGTGATCGGTTTCGACGGCGGCCGCAATTGCTGTGCCCATACCAACGCCCATGACGCCCCAGGTGCCAACGTCCAGCCGTTTGCGCGGTTTTGACATGTCGATGATCGAGCGGGCGAAGTCGAGCGTGTTGGCGCCTTCGTTCACCAGGATCGCATCGGGGTGGTCGGCGAAGATCTTTTTCAGGCGCCCCAGAGCGCCGTGATAGTCCATCGGCACCGCGTTGCTCATCAGTTTGCCCGACATCCGTTCGATGTTGATGGCGGTTTTTGTGGTGATGGCGTCGGTCCATTCGGCATCGGGTTTCTGCCAGCCATCCATGCTGGCCGTCATCATGGTCAGGCAGCTTTCGATGTCGCCGACCAGTGGCGCATCAATGGGCTGGTTGCTGTCCATTTCCTTGGGGTCGATGTCGATATGGATGAACTTTTTGGTATGGGGTTCGCCCCATTGCCTGCCCTGGCCGTGACTGAGAAGCCAGTTCAGCCGTGCACCGATCAGCATCACGCAATCGCTTTCCTTCAGGACAAGCGAACGCGCGGCCCCGGCGTATTGGGGATGGTCATCGGGCAAGAGCCCTTTGGCCATCGACATGGCGATATAGGGCGCGCCGGATGTTTCGACGAATTGGCGGACAAGGTCATCGCATTGGGCATAGGCCGCGCCCTTGCCGAGGATGATCAGAGGCTTTTTCGCCCCTTTCAACGTGTCAAGCGCACGGTCGATGGCGGCTTGCGACGGGAATTGCGCCGGGGCCGGATCAACAACCTGGATCAGGGACTGCGCGCCCTTGGCGGCCTCTATCGTCTGGCCCAGAAGACTGGCGGGGACGTCGAGGTAGACACCGCCCGGGCGCCCTGAAACGGCGGCGCGAATGGCCCGCGCGATGCCGATCCCGATGTCCTCGGCATGAAGGATACGATAGGCCGCCTTGCAGAGCGGCTTGGCAATGGCCAGTTGGTCCATTTCTTCGTAGTCACCTTTTTGAAGGTCGACGATTTCACGCTCGGACGAGCCCGAGATCAGGATCATCGGCCAGCAATTTGTCGTGGCATGCGAAAGCGATACAAGACCGTTCAGAAATCCCGGAGCCGAGACGGTCAGACAGACACCCGGCTTTCGTGTCAGGTAGCCGGCGATTGCGGCGGCATTACCGGCATTCGATTCATGGCGGAACGATACGACGCGCATGCCCTCGGCCTGCATCATCCTGCCCAGATCCGTCACGGGAATGCCCGGTACGTGATAGATGTTTTCGATCCCGTTCAGCTTCAGCGCGTCGATGATCAGATGAAACCCGTCGGTAAGCTCGACTTCGGTCTCGGTTGCTCCGTCTGCCAACTTTTTCTCCTTCGTTGCCGCTAGGATGCGACTACTGCATTCTCGAATTTCGACCAGACGCGCCGGACATGGGCGTGCAGTCGCATGGTGTGTGTTCTGACGAGTTGCGAGGCGAGATCGGCATCCCGTGCCTCCAACGCCTCGATTATTCCCAGGTGATCGACGACAGACCGTGACGCCCTGTCGTTTTCCTCAAGTGCTCGGCGGCGTACGGCATGGATGTGCATGAACAAGCCATCGGCCATGTCGGCCAGAAGAGTACATCCGGACATTTCAAGGATCATTTGGTGAAAACGGATATTTGCTTCGGAATATTCACTGAGGTCCGCGCGCGCCGAGCTTTCCGAGTGTTGCAGTGCGTGGCGGCGCAGGCTTTTGATCTGTGCGTCACTGGCATTTTCAGCAGCCAGGAGTGCGGCCATGCTTTCAAGCGCGGCCCAGGCGATGATCATGTCCAGGATTTCGTCCAGGGTCTTGCGAACAACGAAGACGCCCTTGCGCGGCCGGATTTCGATCAGCCCGTCATTTTCCAGGCGGGTCAAAGCCTCGCGCAATGGCGTGCGCGACACCTGAAGTTGTTCGGCCATTGTGCGTTCGTCCAGCCGAAGGTTGGCACCGTCCTCATAGATATTCATGTTGATGATGGCGTCGCGCAATCGTCCGTACACCCTGTCCTTGAGCGTCGTGTTGATTACGATCGGCTGAAGCTGCATCGAAGGCCCCCGGTCAGGCTGGTATCACATCGAAACTTCGATTCGTCGCCTGCTTGGTATACGGTAGTCCAAGAATTTCAATCCGACAACATCTCAACTCATGTCCCAAATTTCTTGTATTTTACTATTGTTTATAGCGATATAGACCCCGCCGTCAGCCGATTGAATGGTGAATGCCACGTATTTTTTCCTGGTTTGTATCTGGCATACCACTGATGAAAAGGGTGCGTGCCGTCGCGGTTTCAGCCTGATCACACGAGCACTGGGAATACCGGGCCGCACCAAAAGGTGTTGAGGCAGGTTCATCGGCCGACTTGCGTCTTTTTGGTGGGCCAACCGGGCAACTGGGCCCGCGTTGGACTGCTCGATTTGACCGGCGGGCCTCGCCTTTACACATTCTGAACAATGGTGCCTCAGGACTCCTTTTGTTCAGGAATGCGCTCAATGGGCTGGTTTGCCCACGAAATAACGCCGTGATTCCCGGGATTTGCGCCAATCCCGACCTGACCTCCACAAAATCCTGCCTCAATTCGCGAGTAATTTTCAGTGAATTGGAACTCGGTCAGTGGGCCGGTCAGAGGTAAAATGCTAATAGAAAAACCTTTTCGCAGATTAACCGGATTTTTCGGGTGCGAGCGTGGCGGTGTCACGGTTGAGGCCGTGCTTTGGGTACCCATTTATGCGGTGCTGTTCACGCTGGTCGCCGATGTTTCGATGATCTTCCATGGTCAGGCCATGGCCACGCGGATCGCCTATGACGGAAATCGTCAGGCTTCGGTTGGTACGTTTGAAACCGAAGCCGCCGTTGAAACCGCCGTTCTGGCGCGGCTGCAGCCGTACAGCCCGAATGCGACGGCCGATACTGTCTTTGGCGCTGAGGCGATCACCACAACCGTGACTTTGCCCGCCAACGATCTTGTCGCCATTGGTGCCATCACACAGTTTGTCGATGTGAACATCACCTTTTCCTCTGTCCACATGAATGGGGTGTAACGATGTTTCCTATCCGCCTTTTTGCAGAATCAATTCATACCGAAACCAAGGCTCGGATCGCGAAATTCCGCGCCCGGGAAGACGGCAACGCGACGGTCGAGATCGTGCTTTGGGTGCCTTTCTTTTTCATTCTTTTGATGGGGGTCGGTCAACTTGCGCTGATCTTCTTTGGCCAGACGGTGGCCCTGAGCGCGGCCCAAAACGCAACGCGCGCCTATTCGGTGGGTGATATTACGACCCAGGACGAAATCAGAACCTTTGTTGAGGCTGAACTTGCCGGGATCAGCACGAATGTAACCGTCACCTCGACGATCACCAACGGATTGATCACGACGTTCGTGTCCGTTCCGGCAGGAGATCTTGGTGGGCCGCTTGGGTTCATCACACAATTCGGCGGCATGAACATCCAATCCATTGCACAGCAGTTCAAGGAGACCTGAGATGGCTTTTTCGACAAGGAATTTCGGGGGTCACCTGGGTCGGTTTTGTCGCAAGGAGAGCGGCGCAATCTCGATCCTGAACATCTATTTCACCATCACGCTTGCCATCTTTGGCGGCATCGCCATCGACATCGGCAATCTGATGGTCGCAAGAAACCAGCTTCAGGTCGCGGCTGATGTGGCGGCACATGCCGCGATGCAATCACGCAGAACCTTGGATGCCGATGCATCCAAAGCAAAGGCGCTTGAATACGCACGGGCCAATGTGGACCCAAATCTTTTCGGGAATGTCCTGCAAATCGGAGACATCCAATTCGGCACCTATGACCGGTCCACCAAGACATTCTTGGTTGATAATACCAGTACCGAAGCGGTCTTTGTGGCGACGAACAGGTTGGCGGCGAACGCCAATCCGGTCAGCAGCTTTTTGTTGCAATTGGTCGGCTACGCCAGCTTTGACGTGCGCACTTCTGCGGTATTCGTCAACAGCAGATATCCCTGTATGGGCGACGGTTTCTTTGCGAATGGACGGGTCGACATGCAATCCAACAACGATTTCTTGAACGGATTCTGCATCCATTCGAACAGCCGAGTCGAGTTCAATAACAACAACTTTTTCGAACACGATGACGGTGTTACGGTTTCGATGCCCTCGCCCAGCGATTTGGTGATCCCTGGTTCTGGGTTTTCACAGAACCCCGGACTTCAGCAGTCGCTTCATTATGGCACCTATCCCATGGATGTTGACGCCCTGGTGGTCGAGATCCGGGATGGGATCACGGATCCCTCTTCGGATCACTATCGCAGCTTCGTCACCAATTCGACGGTGCTGAATGTCAGCCTCAGCAGTGGCGGCGGTGGCGGCAACGGTGGCGGCGGCAACGGTAACGGCAACGGCAACGGCAACGGCGGCGGCAACAATGGGGGTGGAAACAATGGCGGCGGCAGCAGCGGTGGCGGTTGTAGTTCATTTGGCATGAGCTGCCTGACACCCGGACGGATCCACGAGGTCTCTTGCAGCGGCAACACGTTGAACGTTGCCGGCGAAACCTATGAGGATGTTGTCGTGATCACCGATTGCGACCTGACGTTCGGCAACGGCACCCGCCTTATCAATGCAACGTTCATCACCGAAAGCACCGACGACCGTTCCATCAAGTCGCCTCAGGGTCTGCAGATCGGAGAAGACGACAGCTGCGCGGCCGGAGGCGATGCCCAGCTTGTAACGTTTGGGGGCATGAAGACCGCCGCCAAGATGCAGCTTTATGGCGGACAGATTGTGGCCGTTGGCGACGTCAACTTCGCTGCTCAAGGCAACGGTTTCTCGGGCGCGTCAGTGATCGCGGGTGGCGAAATCGACGGGACATCAAACTCTGTCCTGGGCGCATGCCCGAACGTCGGCGAACACTTCGAAACGCCCGCACCTCCCCGCATGGCTGGATAGGGCCGAAACACTCCACGAAAAAACGGGCGGCGCCATGGGTGCCGCCCTTTTGCTGTCTGGGCCTCGATGGCAGGCTCTGGTGTTCGAGCGGTGCCGGGCGACCATAATCTGAAATCAGATGCTGATGGCTGCCCGCTGGCGCTCGATCGCGGCAATCACGCTCATCGCCGCCAGGGCCGAACTGCGCGGATTGTCGGGAAGTGCCTTGCCTTCGATGCGGAATGTGAATTTGCCAAAGTGTCCATTGGCACGGACTTCGTGAATATTGGCCGTGATCGAAGGGTCGGCGATCAATTCCACTTTGGTCTTGTCAAATCCGATCCCTGCCAAGGCCACGGCAGCAGCGACATTGGCATTTTTTGGATAGTCGGTTGCGGCCTGACGCGCGGTACCTTCAAAATGCACGGCTGATTTGTCCAACCCTTCAAGATCCAGGCGCGCTTCGGCGGGCGATCCCTTCCATCCCGCCGGGGGCTTTCGGCCCGTATAGACGACCTCGCTCAGCCCGCCGACCCTGGCCGCCGCAAGGCAATCAAGCGCGCCGATCGCGCCACTGGCCAGGTGAAGTTGAGCGCCGCCCGATTGGGCTGCGCGCGCAAGACGCTTTTCAAGCGCGGGATCGGCCAAGGCGCCGACAGACACCGTGATCAGGTCAGTCCCGCGCAACAGAATCGCCTCGCCATGTTCGGCAAGGGCGGCATGGCCTGCGCAATCGACCATAAGGGTTATGTCGTCCGGCAGGTCGGCCACAGAGCAGACCCGGCGACCGCCCTTTTCGCCCGACTGGTCCAGACGAGCGGCGCGCACCAGAACGGCATCCGGGCCAAGTCCTTGCTTTTTCAGATGTTCCGCAACATAGCGCCCGATGGCACCTGTCCCGATTATGCCGATCTTCATGGGCGTCTCCTGAATTTGCTCCAATCTATCGGGAGTTGGAGCTGTTTTGGTACAGATTTTTTGGAACGCCAACGCGCTGCATTCCGGTTGGCATTGTGCCTCTGCGGCGCGTTCGTTCTGATTGGCAATGTTTCCCTGCTTCCTCGCCTTGTGTGACACGCCCCGCGGCGGCCACAGGAAGGCTGGGTCGGCATCGAGGTCGAGGTGCCGCGCCACCGCCTTCTGCCGAGAGACCTGACGCCTTTCGCGATGCTCACTCAAGATTACAGTCCTCACTGAACCTTGGATTTGCGCTTGGTTAGCGTCGGTGCAATTCGGCCCGGGCCGTTGGATGGCGCCCGCTTGTTTGACGTTTGAAAAGCTCGGTTTCAACAAGTGACCCGACTTCCGCCTGTCCTTCCGTCCTAATGAGTTGGACGATTGCGTCAGCCGCATTCAAACCAATGGTGCGCGCCGGTATTCGGACCGTTGTCAGTGAAGGTTCGAAATCTTTTGACCCGTTGAAGTCGCCTATGCCCGTGACTGTCATGTCGCTCGGCACACTCATCCCTTCCTTGTGCAGCGCGTGAAGCGCGCCCCAGGCCAACACGTCATTTCCGCAGATGATGGCCGTCGGACAGTCCGCTGCAGCAATCAGGGAAGCAACAGCCGCTTTCGCGTCGGCAACGCTATAGGGCGTTTCCAATAGCCAATCCGAACGCACTGCGCGTCCGGCAGTGTTCAGAGCGTCAACCACCCCGTCCATCCTGCGCGACGCGCGGTCGTTTCCGTCAAGCGGTGGAAAGATCGCGGCGATCTTGTCATGGCCGAGGTCTGCCACGTGCTGTCCGATCAGGTATCCTGCCTGATAGTTGTCCGATCCGACGCATGGGAAGGGCGCATCCTGCACATAGTTCCACAGAAGAAGCGCCGGTATCCTTTGTTGCGCCAAAAGTTCGTAGGTGTCGTCAGAATGTTCAATGCCAATCAGCCCAATCCCATCCACCCGGTGTTCGAGCATTTTCCGGGTCAGCGCATATTCGCGCTCAAGGTTATAGCCATGTGAAGCCAGAAGGATCGTGAAGCCCAGGTCCTCGACCGCTTCGGAGAAGCTCTGAATCAGTTCAGCAAAAATCGCCTGGTCCACAGTGGGCACGATCAGACCGATCGTTCCGCTGCGAATACCGTGGATCGTCTGCGCCGCCCGATTGCGAATATACCCGAGCTGCCGCACCGCCGCGTCGATCTTTTTCCGAGTCGCGGGCTTCACCAAATCGGGGTGATTGAAGCTTCTCGACACCGTCGAAGGCGACACACGTGCAGCCTTCGAAACGGCAATGATATCGGCTTTTTTAATATTTTTATCAGCCACTTAACCTCCAAAATCGCGTTCAAAATGAAAACATTTGCAAAACTATTTTCATCTCTTACCCTGAAAAGTCAAATTTCGATGGCCTGACTGGGAGGTGACGGCTTGGAGTTCCTGCTCTACTTCGGCGACGTGTTCACGCCCTTCAACTTCATGCTGCTGTTGATCGGCACGATTGGCGGGCTGATCCTGGGCGCAACGCCAGGGCTGTCGCCGACAATGGCGGTCGCATTGCTTATCCCGTTCACCTTCCGCTTAGAGCCCGCGCAAGGCCTGATCCTGCTTGGTGCCGCCTATACATCAACTGTCGCTGGTGGCGCGGTCAGTGCGATCCTGCTCAAAATTCCGGGCGCACCTGCAAACATCGCCACAACGCTCGACGGGCATACGATGGCAAAAAAGGGCGAAGGCGCGCGCGCGCTGCAACTTTCGTTCCTGTCATCCGCCGTCGGCGGCGTGTTCGGCGTGCTTCTGTTGATCTTCCTCACGCCGCTTTTGGCCCAATGGGCCCTTGCTTTCGGCCCATCCCATCTGTTCTGGCTGGCCATCCTTGGCGTCACGATTATCGGATCGCTCGACAGCAGTTCGGTCGTCAAGGGCCTGCTGTCGGGTTGTATCGGTCTTTGGCTTGCCACCATCGGGTTTGACGACATCATGGGCACCCAGCGCTTCATCTTCCATTCCAGCGTCTCGGGCGGCATAAACGTGATCCCCGCCCTGATCGGCCTTTTCGCCATCCCGCAGGTCATCACCATGTTTGCCAAGGGTCGCAGGCGGCTCGATGCCGAAGTGATCGCTGTCGAAAAACACCCGATCTCGAAAGCCTTCAGCGAAGTATTCAGCCGCTTCCGCGCGCTCACCATCGGCACGCTCACCGGTTCGATCATCGGGCTGATCCCCGGGGTCGGCGGGCAGATCGCCGGTCTTGTCGCCTATGACCAGTCCAAGAAGATGAGCCCCGAGCGTGACAAGTTCGGCACCGGCCACCCCGAAGGCGTGATCGCCGCCGAAAGCGCCAACAACGCCATGGTCGGCCCCTCGCTTGTGCCGCTTCTGACGCTTTCTATCCCTGGCTCGCCCACCGCTGCTGTCCTTCTTGGAGGCCTTCTGATCCACGGCATATTCCCAGGCAGCGACCTTTTTGACAATCATCCTCAGGTGGCTTGGACGTTCATCAATTCCATGTTGGTCGGTCAAATTCTGATGTGCGTCTTCGGCCTTTACATCGCCGGGCTGGCGGCGCGTGTCGCGCAAGTACCAAACGCCGTCATGGCCGCTGTTGTTCTCGGCCTCGCCGTATTCGGCAGCTACTCGGTGCAGAACTCGATGGGCGACGTCTATATCATGGCCGCGCTTGGCACCGGCATGTATTTTCTTGAACGCTTTGGCTTTTCTGCCGCGCCCCTTGTTCTCGGGCTCATTCTCGGCCCGATTGCCGAGGCGAACTTTATCCAGGGCTCCATGATCGCAAACGCCACCTCCAGCGTCGGCACATATTTCTTCACCGGAGCGCTGAACCTGCTTTTGATCGCCATCGTCGTCGCCTCTGTCGGCTACTCGGTCTGGATGGAACTTCGCAGCCGCCGTTATATCACGAAAGACGATGCCGTCGCCAAGGAAGAGGCGCTGTCATGACCGACCTGCCCCGCAGCCAACACATTGTCGCCAGCGGGCTTGTCGCCGCTGTCGGTCTTTGGGTCACCTATGTTTCCTATACCGCAGAACCCGCCGCCGCTTTCCTGTTCCCGCGCATCATCGCGACCGTCTTCGTCGTGCTCGCGCTCTGGACCTTTGGCAAGGCGCTATTGGGCCGTACCCGCGTCGGCAACGGCCTGTCAGTAGAAGCCCTGAAGAACATCCTGCCCGGCCTGATCGTGTCGCTGATATACGTTTTCTGGGCCGCGAAAACGCTCGGTTTCTATACCGCGTCCACAATCGCCTTTTTTGTCTTGCTGTCCCTTTACGATCCCGCCCCCCATGGCGAGGTCAGGACCTGGGGCAAGCGCATCATTATCACGGCGGGGTTTCTTGCCGTGATGTACAGCCTCTTCGCGATGCTTCTGAACGTCTTCACACCGCGAGAGTTACTTTTCTGAACCGCAACAGCGGCAGACAACACTTCCAAGGGAGGAAAACCATGAAGAACCTAATCGCAGCCGCCTCGATCGCACTGATGGGGTTGACCGGAACGGCCATCGCAGATGGCCACGACGCCTATCCAGAACGCCCGCTGATGCTGATGGTCAGCTATGGCGCTGGCGGCGCAACCGACTTCCAGGCGCGCATCGTCACGATGACCGCCGGGAACGAAGACGCGCTTGGCATGCCAATTGCCATCATCAACAAGCCGGGCGCTGGCGGGCGCGTTGGCTGGAACTGGTTTGCATCACAGGCCGAAGCCGATGGCTATACGCTTGGTGCCTATAACATCCCGCACTTCATCGCTCAGTCGATCGAAGGCGGCGTTGAATATGGCGCAGACAGTTTTGAGCCGATCGCCAACTGGGGCGCAGACCCCGCCGTTTTCGTTGTTGCCGCCGACAGCGAGTTCAACTCGATGGAAGACGTCATCAACTACGCCACGGCAAACCCAGGTGGCTTGACCTTCTCGGGTGCCGGACTTTTCGTCGGCCACCACATCGCAGCGCTTCAGCTTGAAAAGGCCGCTGGCGTGAAACTGGCTTACATTCCCAACAACAAGGGCGGTGCCGGCGCCATGAAAGCGGTGATCGCGGGCGAAGTGCTTGGCGGCGTCAACAACCTGTCGGATGCCTTCCGCGCACGCGAAGCGGGCAACGTCAAAATCCTTGGCGTTTTCGACAACGACCGCAACGACTTCATGCCTGACGTGCCGACGATGAAGGAACAGGGCTATGAGATCGACAATGCCTCGGTCAACTTCCGTGGTGTCATGGTGCCAAAAGGCACACCGCAGCCGATCATCGACAAGCTGGCGGAAATCGTGCCGACGATGTTCGAAAACGGCCGCGTCGCTGGCAAGATGAAAGCAGGCGGCAGCCCCATGCACATCATGACCCGCAACGAGGTTCTTGAAATGTGGGCGGCCCGCGAAGCGACCCTGAAAGAGCTTCTGGCCGGTCTCTGACTATATACAAGATACAAAGGTGCGCGCCGTCTTTGGCGCGCACGCCACCTTTCAACAAAGAGCGATCCCATGAGCGCGCCCGATCCCATTGCCGAACTTGATGCTGTTGTCGCCCGCGCGCGCGCCGCTCAGGCAAAGTATGAAGCAGACGGCAGTCAGGATCGCTATGACCGCGCAGCAAAGGCTGTCGGCTGGGCCATCATGGAACCGGGGCGCAACCGCCTGCTGGCCGAACTGGCCGTTGAGACGACCGGGCTTGGCAATGTCCCCGACAAGATCACCAAGAACCACCGCAAAACGCTCGGCCTTCTGCGCGACATCCAAGACGTCGTGACTTACGGCGTCATGAATGACGATCCTGAAAACGGCATCACCGAAATTGCACGCCCCAAGGGCGTTATCGGGGCCATCGTGCCTTCGACAAACCCTGCCGCAACACCAGCAAACAACATCATCAATGCGCTGAAGTGCGGCAACTCTGTCGTGGTCGCGCCCTCGCCCAAAGGTGTGGCAAGCTGCGAAAAACTGCTTGAGTTCATCCACATGGAATTTGCCAAGATCGGCGAAGACCCCGACCTTGTTCAGATGGTGCCTGCTCCGGGCTCCAAGGAAAAAACCCAGCGTCTGATGGAATCCTGCGACATGATTGTCGCGACCGGCAGCCAGAACAATGTGCATCGCGCCCAAACCACGGGCACACCCGCAGTCGCTGTTGGCGCGGGCAATGTCACCGTCATTGTCGATGAAACCGCCGATCTTGCCGCTGCGGCCGAGAAAATCCGTGCCTCCAAAACTTTCGACAATGCAACCTCCTGTTCGTCGGAAAATTCGGTCGTCGTGGTTGATGCCGTGCGCGAGCGCTTTCTGCAGGCGATGGCAAAGGCCGGCGGCGCGCTTGTAGAAGACGAAGCTGCCATCGTTTCGGCCCTCTGGCCCGACGGGCACCTGAACCGTCAGGTCGTCGCGCAGGATGCGGACAAAATGATCGCCGCGCTTAATCTGGAAGGCATCGTGCCGGAAGGCACCGAATACATCGCCGTGCCAACCAGGGGCATCGGCCCCGATCATCCGCTTTCCGGCGAAAAACTCAGCCGCGTTCTGGCGCTTTACAGCGCGCGCGACTTTGATGATGCCATGCGGCTTGCGCGCGACATTCAGCTTTACCAGGGCGCAGGCCATTCCGTCGGCCTCCATTCCACCGACGAAGACCGCCCATTGGCGCTGGCCCGCGCTATCCCGACCAGCCGGATCATCGTCAATCAGGCCCATACCTTCGCGACCGGCGGTTCCTTCACCAACGGCATGCCGTTTTCGCTGTCGATGGGATGCGGAAGCTGGGGCGGCAATGCGGTGGACGAAAACGTGCATTGGAAGCACTTCCTGCAATCCACCAAGATCGTGCGCGAAATCCCAGCCCGCGAACCCAGCCTTGAGGACATCTTCGCCGACTATTGGGGCGACGCAGGCCGATGAACGTCTCTGCCGTCACGCCGCCCGGGGGCACCGTTCGCGACTGGCTGGCAAGGCGTGCGCGCCTCGGCGGCACTGCTTTCGTCTTTCCCGAAACCGGCACCGACCTCGACTGGCCCACGCTTCAATCCGAAGCGCTCGCGATGGCGCGGCATCTCACCTCGCGCGGGGTCACCAAGGGGGAAAGCGTTGCTATCGTCGCCCCGAACAGCCGCGATGGCCTGATCGCGCTTTATGGCGTGCTGGCAGGCGGCTTTCGCGCCACGATGATCAACCTTGCCGCCGGACGAGACGCGATTGCCTATGCGCTTGACCACTCCGGCGCGCGCTTTGCCTTCGTCCACCCCGACTGCCGGGCACTTTTTGACGCCGCAAACGATTCAGGCATCCAAACAATCACCCCCGGCACCGACAGCGACGCAGCCCTGCACGACATCACGCCTGACGACCACGCCCTTCTGATGTACACCTCCGGCACGACAGGCCGCCCCAAAGGCGTACTTCATTCTCACGCAAGCCTGCTGGCTGGCGGCTGGACAACCGCCATAGCGCACGAATTAACCCAAGCCGACCGTGGATTCTGCATCCTGCCTGTTTACCACATCAACGGCCTTTGCGTGACGATCATGGGCGCGCTTGTCTCGGGTGGATCGCTTGCCGTCGTTTCGAAATTCTCCGCTTCCCGCTTCTGGGTTCAGGCCGACAAGGCATGTGTCACGTGGTTCTCTGCCGTGCCCACCATCATCTCGCACCTGTTGCACGGCGACACCGAACCGACCGAGCCCAGTCGCAACCGCTTGCGCTTTGGCCGCTCGGCTTCCTCGGCGCTGGCGGTCGAAACCCAAAGCGCATTCGAAACGCGCTTTTCTGTCCCGATCATCGAAACCATGGGTCTTACGGAAACAGCCGCCCAGATCCTCTCTAACCCCCTACCCCCGGGAGTGCGAAAAATCGGGTCACCCGGCGTCGGCTTTGGCTGCGATGTCGAAATCCAGTCCGAGGACGGAACGACAGCCGCGAACGGTACCGAAGGCGAAATCGTCGTGCGCGGCCCCAATGTCATGCTCGGCTATCTGCACAATCCAGATGCCACCGCCGCCGCTTTCCGCGATGGCTGGCTGCGCACCGGCGATCTCGCGCGGAAAGATGAAGACGGCTATATCTTCGTGACCGGCCGCCTGAAAGAACTGATCATCAAGGGTGGTGAAAACATTGCGCCGCGAGAAGTTGACGAGGTGCTCTACACCAACCCGGAGGTTGTCGAGGCGGCGGCGTTTGCGCGTAAATGCGATCGGTACGGAGAGACCGTTGAGGCTGCCGTCCGTGTCAGGCCCGGTTCACGGGTTACCGAATCTGACCTGGTCAGCCTTTGTCAGGCGCGCTTGGGAAAGTTCAAATCGCCAGACACCATCCACTTTCTCGAAGAGCTTCCAAAAGGACCATCGGGGAAAATCCAGAGACTGAAGCTGGCAGGTATCGTGACAACGCCGCACCGGCAGTGATCGCAACAGGGCCCCTTCACGCATATTGGGCTGTTCGCGACGTTACGTGCTCTGCCATTTGCGGAAAATCGCCCTGTTCGCACTCAATTCCGGCCCGTTTTCAAGGTCGGTTTTCAATGTGGTCCGCCCACCTATTTCGCGCTTCAGCATGAATTAGCGTACGGGCCAGCGACCCCGCGCATGGCATTGGCCACCAACCACCCCTTGCAGTGGAACAAATAGTGATCAAATCTATCCTTCTGCAAAGGAATCATCCCCATGACCACGCAACCGATGTTGAATGCTCCGGCACCCGATGTGAAAGACCGCCCAAAGCTTGAAGGCGGGCGCAAGCTGGTGATGCACTCCGAATTCAAACCTGCGGGCGATCAACCCACGGCCATTGCCGAATTGACCATGGGCGTGAACGACGGCGAACAGAACCAGGTTCTTCTCGGCGCGACCGGCACGGGCAAGACCTATACGATGGCCAAAGTCATCGAGGAAACGCAGCGCCCCGCCATCATCCTGGCGCCGAACAAGACGCTGGCCGCCCAGCTATATGGCGAGTTCAAGGGCTTCTTTCCCGACAACGCTGTCGAGTATTTCGTCAGTTTCTATGACTACTATCAACCCGAAGCCTATGTGCCGCGCTCGGACACCTACATAGAAAAGGAAAGCCAGATCAACGACCAGATTGACCGGATGCGGCACTCGGCCACCCGGGCTTTGCTGGAACGCGACGACGTGATCATCGTCGCCTCGGTCAGTTGCATCTATGGTATCGGTTCGGTCGAAACCTATGGCGCCATGACGCTCGACCTTGAGGTAGGCAAGAACTACGACCAGCGCGCGGTCATGGCCGACCTGATTGCCCAGCAGTACCGGCGTAACGATCAGGCGTTCCAGCGCGGCACGTTCCGGGTTCGTGGCGACAGTCTGGAAATCTGGCCCGCCCACCTGGAAGACCGCGCCTGGCGGTTGTCGTTCTTTGGCGAAGATCTGGAAAGCATCGGCGAATTCGACAGCCTTACGGGCGAGAAGACCGGCACGATGGAGAAGATCCGCGTCTACGCCAACTCGCACTACGTGACCCCGAAACCGACCCTGAAACAGGCAATCGGGGCGATCAAAATTGAGCTGAAACAAAGGCTTACCCAACTGGTGGACGACGGCAAGTTGCTAGAGGCGCAGCGGCTGGAACAACGCACCAACTTTGATCTGGAAATGCTGGAGGCGACCGGCCACTGTAACGGGATCGAGAATTACTCGCGCTATCTCACCGGCCGCGCGCCGGGTGAGCCGCCCCCGACGCTGTTCGAATTTATCCCCGACAATGCCATCGTCTTCGCCGACGAAAGCCACGTCTCGGTCCCCCAGATCGGCGGGATGTACAAAGGCGACTATCGACGGAAATTCACGTTGGCCGAACACGGCTTCCGCCTGCCTTCATGTACCGACAACCGCCCTTTGAAGTTCGAGGAATGGGACGCCATGCGCCCGAAATCGGTCTTCGTCTCGGCCACCCCCCAATCCTGGGAATTGGAACAATCGGGCGGCGTCTTCACCGAACAGGTCATCCGCCCCACAGGCCTCTTGGACCCCGAGGTCGAAATCCGCCCCGTGGAAATGCAGGTTGACGACTTGTTGGACGAAGTCCGCAAAGTTACCGCCAGTGGATACCGCACCCTGGTCACCACGCTTACCAAACGCATGGCCGAGGATCTGACCGAATACATGCACGAACAGGGCATCAAGGTCCGCTATATGCACTCTGACATCGACACACTGGAACGGATCGAGATCCTGCGCGATCTGAGGCTTGGCGCCTTCGACGTGTTGATCGGCATCAACCTTCTGCGCGAAGGCCTCGACATCCCCGAATGCGGCCTTGTCGCGATCCTTGATGCCGACAAGGAAGGGTTCCTTCGGTCCGAAACCTCCCTTGTCCAGACCATCGGCCGTGCCGCGCGCAACGTCGACGGCCGCGTCATCATGTACGCCGACCGCATCACGGGCTCGATGGAGCGCGCCCTGCGCGAAACCGACCGCCGCCGCGCCAAACAGATCGCCTATAACGAAGAACACGGCATCACGCCCGCGACAGTGAAGAAAAACGTCGAAGACGTGTTGTCCGGCCTCTACAAAGGCGACACCGACATGGCCCGCGTGACGGCCAAGGTCGACAAACCGCTGGTCGGAGCCAACTTGCAAGCCCATCTGGACGGGTTGCGCGACCAGATGCGGAAAGCGGCCGAAAACCTGGAGTTCGAGGAGGCCGCGCGACTGAGGGACGAAGTGAAGCGATTGGAGACGGTGGAACTGACGGTGGCCGACGATCCCCTGGCACGGCAGTCAGCGGTGGAAGAGGCGGTTGAGGTGGCCCAGAAGGCGAAGGGTAGAAGCACCGCGGGCCGGGCTGGGCAAAGGGGTGGGAATGTGAAGCGGAGGGGGCGGTAGCGTTGTTTCACTGTGATACCACCAATCTAAACTAACAGGATGATCTATGAAATTTAAGAATTATCCAATTATAAGTATGAAAAGCCATCCCAACTTCACAGAAGAACATCTGCAAAATGCCATTGCGGATGATCCGAGCATTCTGGGCTTAGGATCGCTCATCTATATTGGGCGAGAAAGGATTCAAAGTAGTGGTGGGAAATTAGACTTGTTACTCTCCGACGATGAGGACGAAGTTCGATATACAGTTGAGATTCAACTTGGAAAAACTGACCCGTCCCATATCATCCGTGCAGTTGAATATTGGGATCTCGAAAGAAAACACAGAAGGAATTTCGATCATATTGCCGTAATTATAGCCGAGGAGATCACGCGCCGATATTTTAATGTAATCTCTCTTCTAGGAGATTCAATTCCCATTATTGCCATTCAAACCTCCGCTATAGAAACTCCGGACGGAATCGGTCTCATATTCAACAAGGTACACGACACTGTAGATGCTTTTTTCGGGTATCCAGAATCGGATGAACCTGAATTGTCAACTGACAGAGCGTACTGGGAAAGTCGCGGCTCCTTAGAGACTATTGAAATGGCAGACTCAATTATCGAAATGATAAATGAATTCATACCGTCTGCAACTCTGAATTACAATAAGCATTACATAGGGATTAAAATTGGCGGCAAAAGTGTGAATTTTGTAATTCTGAGGCCACAAAAGAATGAAATTCGGTTTGAACCAAAACTTCCTAGAACTGAAGAATTAGACAGCGAACTTGAAAATGAGGGGTTGAATGTTATGGACTATGACAGTCGTTATCAAGCATATAAGATTAAACTTCGTGAAACTGACATTGTTGAGCACCGGGAATTCCTTCATAAGCTATTGCGATCGGCGTTTGAACTTCGCGATCAATCTTGACCACCTGAAAGGAAGCGAACTCCACCTAGTCACCCTTCTGCCCGGCGTCCACACCGGTCAGCGAGATGGTTTGTAAAGTGGGTGGACCGGTGAGATCAAACCAAATTCATTTGTCCCGCACCATCTCAACCACCCGGAAGTGACAGATCAACCTTCCCGTTGAGCATCTTTCCACGGATCAGGAACCCCGAGGACCTGACCTCGGGATGTTGTTCAACCCAATCTCGAAACCGGTCATTTGTGACAACATTCGCGTTCAACGCCGCAGCCCCCTTCAATAGCAGCGGGTCTGCGGGCGTGCCCTTTGGCGCGACCAAAACCTGACGGTACGGTAGGCTCAGCGCACGCGCAAGCGGTCCAGGCCCCAAATATTGGTTCGCCACCAGATATCCCACGTTTGCATCGAACCAGACGACCGGGCGAAAACCCTCTTCTTTCAGAACATTGATGACGTGCTCAACTGTCTCAAGTGACGGCACTTCGTTTCGCCAGTACAGAACATTCGACCCGTCCACGACAATCCAGTTTTTGGGTTTGGACCCCCATTGCCTGACAAGCAGTACGAGTGCCGCAACGGCAACGACAAGTGACAGCAAAAGACCGTCACTCAAAACATATCCTGTATTAGCAAAGATTGCCCCGGCCACAGCCAACGAAATAACCAAAAGAATAAACGGTACACTCATTGGATCAGTGTAATGCTTGCCGCTAGACGCTCAAGCGAAAGAAAGGTTGGAACTGCTCGGCACCCTTCAACCACCGCACCGGCTTGCACACCGCTTACACCTCCCTAAACTCCCCCCATGCGCCTCTTGCTCGCCCTCCTGTTCCTCCCGCTCCCTGCCATGGCCTGGGAGGCCTATGTCGAAGGCCCGGTCTGCATCCTCTCCCACGACACCGAACAGCACCGAACCAGGGTCACCCACGACCCGCGTCGCGCCCTGCCCTATGCCATCGAGATCACGCGCGTCGGCTCCACCTGGGACAACACCGGCAATTTCGCCATCCAATTCGACGGCCCCGCACAACTGACAATCTCGACCGACCGCCACCAGATCAGCGGCGACAGTGCGACCCTTTCGGTCACCGATACAGGTTTCGGAAATGTCCTGAACGGTCTTGCCGGTAACCATACCGCCAACGCCATACTCGGCGATCAGGTGCTGGCGATCCCACTCTCCGGCGCCGCACCCGAAGTGAACCGCTTTCGCGACTGCACATCGGGTCTTGGCGCCTGAAGGTCAGCTCTTCCAGTTCGCCGCAACTTCAAATCCCTCGGGCGTCGGCATCTCGACCAGATGGTCTGAGAACATGCCCCAGATCGCCTTTGCGGTTTCCGCATTGGCCTCCGCCAACGCGCGGCTTTCCGAGATCGACACGACATAGCCCGCGCCCGTGTCGTCGTCGACCGCGTTAATGAACTGCACAATCCCCGGCATCCCCATGATCTTGGATTCCAGCTCGGCGACCTTTGCCTTGGCGTCGTCCAGCATCTCGGGCTTCATCTTGTAGTGTGTGATCCGTGCAAACATGTCATCCCTTCCCATTTGCGTGTTGTCCGAACTGCCTAACAGATCGGCGCACCTTGTTGGGGAATTTTCTTCAACCCATTGGATTGACGCGTGTCCGATGGATGGCCGCTTGCCAGCCGTAAAGAGAAAAGACCTTGCCGCCGACCTTCCAGACGCCTGCATTGACCCATGGAACCACATGCGACGTCTGCGTCTTCAGGCGCGATCAAACACCGCTGCGACGTCGTACATCACGGGTTCAAACCGGCTGCACATGCTGGCGAACTTGCGGTTGCGATTTCGCATTTCGTCGGTGCGCAACATGGCCTGAAAATCTTCGCGCCGCTCCCACTGGGAATAGTTGGCAATCCTGCACTGCGCGTCATTCACGTGCAATCCGGCCCCAATGAACCCAGGCTGTTTCGAAATGAATTCGTCGTAGGCCTGCGTCAAAAGCTCCAACAGATCGGAACACGTGCCGGGCGAGCATTCGAAAGTGGTGATGACAGTCTGATAATTGTTGGCAGAGTCGATCTTGGGCATGGGGTGCATCCTCCTTTCTGCCAACATTAGCACGGGTTCCGGCATTCCAAAGGGCCTTCTGCAACCAAAGCGCACCTGTTAGCGTCGGGGAAAAAGGAACGCCCATGCCCGACTTTCACCTGTTCGCCAACGGACCCCGCCCCGTCGCACCTTTCAGCCATGCCGTCGAAAGCGATGGCTGGGTCATTCTGACCGGCCAGATGCCGACCGACCCCGACGCCCCCGATGCAGCGCTGCCTTCGGGCGTGGTTTCGCAGACCGCGCGGGTCATGGACAACCTGGCTCTGATCCTGGGCGAGTTGGGGCTAGACCTGTCGCACGTCGTCCAGTGCCGTGCCTATCTCACGAACTTCGACCGGGACTATGCGGATTTCAACGAAACCTATCAAAGCTACTTCCCTAAAGACCGCCGCCCGGCGCGTACAACCGTGGGCGTTACCGCCCTTGCCGTCGGGGCCCTTGTCGAAATCGACTGCGTCGCACGGCGGCCCTGACGCAGTTGTGCACACGCCCCTGTGCCTTGACGACGACGCCCGCCCCCTTTCCATTCCGAAGTAGGAGGACCAAACCATGTCACTGCTCGTTCATTATGCCCTGAAAACACCCGAAGACCACGCCGCTCAGATCACCGCCATGGAAACACTTGTTGCGGGGCTGAAATCGGAAGGTGTTGCGGGGTGCAACTATTCCTGCTTTTCCACCGACAATCCGACAGCCTTTGTCGGGCTTCTGGAATTTGACGATGATGCAGGAAAGCAAGCGTTTCTCGGCAGCGCAGCTTTTGCCAGCTATCGCGACACCGTGGGGCCAACCTTCGCCAATCCACCCCAAACGACCGAAATCACTGCTATTGCATCCACCCGAAGCGCCGCCGGATCCTGAATTTCCGGCTGCAACCGTCGGCGCACTTCGGTTAGGATCGCCCCATGAGAAACACGGTCTTTGCTCTGGCCGCCATTCAGGTTGCGCTTTTGATCCTTTTCGCTGTCGGCAGCGGCGCTTCGGATGCAGCAGGCAACGCGATGAGCCAGGCATTCATCACCCTTGCCGGCATTGTCATGGGTATATTGATGGTGCCGGCGCTCATTCTGGCGATCAACCGAAAGGCCCTTGGGGTTGCAGTCGGTCTGTCGC
>JABDJO010000130.1 GCA_013002465.1 Silicimonas sp.
GTTCACATGGTGGCCGCAGGTCTTTCTTGGGTTGGCCTTCAACTGGGGCGTCTTGCTGGCCTGGACGGCGGCGACTGGCAGTTTGGCGCTTCCCGCGGTTCTCATCTATGCCGGGGGTATTGCCTGGACCCTGTTTTACGACACGATCTATGCCCATCAGGACAAAGAGGACGACGCCTTGATCGGGGTGAAATCCACCGCCCGGCTGTTTGGCGACAACACCGCAACCTGGCTGAAATGGTTTCTGGTCGCACCCGTGACCCTGATCGGAGCAGGGCTGATCCTTGCCCTGGCGGGTCAGGCGAACGTTCTGCAACTGACCGTTGCGCTATGTGGGGTTTGGGCCTTCGGCTGGCACATGGCCTGGCAGCTACGGCGACTTGAGATCGACAATTCCGACCGTTGCCTTGCCCTGTTCCGGTCGAATCGCGACGCAGGGCTCATTCCCGTGCTGTTTCTCGCCGTGGCGTGGTTCCTTTGATTGCGTGCGCCCCCTTGGACGACTAACAAGACGCCATGACCGCCCAAAGGCCCAGATTGCGCACCCGCACCTTGCCGCACCTTCTTGCGATTGCCCTAGGCGCTGCAGGCTGTGTCGGCGTGGCTTTTTGGGCGAAGAACAAGATCGAGGCGGATGCCTTGACCGATCTGAACCTGGTTCTGTCCCAATCGGGCCATGACTGGGCCGATGTGAGTGTCGACGGCTTGTCCGTGATGCTGACCGGCATCGCGCCCGATGAAGCGACGCGGTTTGCGGCCCTTTCCGCTGCGGGGCGTGTGGTTGATGCCACGCGAATCATCGACGGAATGGATGTCGAGGCTGCGGCGGCCATTCGACCGCCGGATTTCTCGATCGAGATGCTGAAAAACGAAGACAGCGTGTCGTTGATTGGATTGGTACCTCTGTCGTCGGACCCCGAGGGGATCGTGGCGCGGGTGGAACAGCATTCTGACGGCGCGCCGATCTCGGATTTGTTGGAAAGCGCCGATTTCGACGCGCCGACCGGGTGGGAACAGGCTCTGGAATTCGGGATCGCCGCGCTTGATGTGCTGCCCCGTTCGAAGGTGTCAATCGGACCCCGGCGGGTGGCAATTACCGCCGTCGCCAAAGACCCCGAAGACAAGCGCAGCCTGGAACGCCGGTTGCGCCAGGACGCGCCGCCGGGCCTCAGGTTGGTTCTGAACATCTCGGCCCCGCGCCCCGTTGTGGCGCCGTTCACGCTGCGGTTTCTGATTGACGAAGCCGGGGCGCGTTTCGACGCCTGTGCTGCCGATAGCCGGGATGCGCGAACCGCCATCATATCCGCTGCGGTCGAGGCCGGGGCGAAAAGCGGCATGTCTTGCACCCTGGGACTTGGGACTCCGTCAACCCGTTGGGGCGAAGCGGCGGTGGCTGGAATACGTGCTGTTTCTGAGTTGGGAGCAGGGACACTGACCTTATCCAACGCGGATGTGACCTTGCTGGCAAAGCAAGGCACGCCAGAGCCCTTGTTCGACAGGGTGGCTGCCGAGTTGGAAGCCGCCTTGCCGCCTGTGTTTTCGCTGAACGCCATTTTGCCCGACCCGCCCGAGCAAGAAACGGTGGGCGCATCGCTGCCGCCGGAATTCACCGCCATCCGGTCGCCCGAGGGGCAGGTGCAACTTCGGGGCCGATTGGGTGATGCCATGACCCGTTCCGCAGTGGAAAGCTATGCAGCCGCCCAGTTCGGCGGGGCGCGGATATATTCGGCCACACGGTTGGACCAAACGTTGCCCGTTGGCTGGCCCAAGCGGGTTCTGGCTGCCCTTGAGGCACTTCATTACTTGCACAACGGCGTGGCCACGGTGACCGAAAATGAAATCGTGATCTCGGGTGCTACCGGCGACAAGGACGCTCAATCGGAAATGGCGCGTGTTTTGTCCGACCGCCTTGACGGCGGGGCAGCGTTTCAACTGGACGTGACGTATAACGAGGCGCTGGATCCGCTGGCTGCCTTGCCGACCCCCGACGAGTGTATTGCGCTGATCAACGAGGCGGGCAATCGCCAGAAGATCACCTTCGCGCCGTCATCTACGAATTTTGAAGATGACGCAGTCAAGACCATAGACGCCATTGCCGAGATCCTGCGTGAATGCCAGTCGGTGCAGATCGAAATCGGCGGTCATACCGACAGTCAGGGCCGCGAGGTCATGAACGAACAACTGAGCCAGGCGCGGGCGGATGCTGTGCTGAATGCCATCATGGCGCGCCGGGTGCTCACTTCAAACCTGTCAGCCAAGGGATATGGCGAAAGCCAGCCCATTGCCGATAATGAAACCGAGTCAGGGCGAGAGGCAAATCGCCGGATCGAGTTTCGCCTTGTGACCGAAGATGAACCGGCGGATGTTTCGACCGAAACGGACGGGGATGCGACTGCTGCAGAAGCCGGTTCGACCGAAGAAAGTGACGGAGAAAGCTCAGAATGAACGGACCCGAGTTTATCGCCGCCACGGCGGCCATTTTGTTCATGGCCTTTCTTGCGGGATGGTTCACCCATTGGCTGATTTCGCGGATCACACGCGTCACGCGGTCGGACATGGACGATCTTGATAAAATGGCCCAGGAACTTCACCAGGCCGAAGAAGAACTTGACCGCACTGTGATCCATTATCAGCAGCGTGACGCGGAACTGACCAACAAGCTTCACCAGACCGAGGCCGAACTTGAGGCCGCCATGGACGGATTGCGAAACGCTCGGAGCGAGGCCGAAGAGCTTCGCTCATATATCGAGCGAGTGAATCAAGGCTAATAGGCGTCGCGATTCAAGCTGCCCGAGCGTTTTCACCGATCAAAGATTTTTCCATTCCGTAAAGATCGACCCGCGCGCCGCTTTCCAGAACCGCACATTGCTTGTCTGTGACCCGGTAGCCAATGCGACGATATAGCGGCATGCCAGACAAGGTGGCGGTCATCGTCATTCGAGTCATGCCATGGTCGATGGCGTCGGTTTCGATGTGCTGCATGATGCGCCGTCCAAAGCCTTGCCGGGCCGAGGCCGGGTGTACATAGACCGAGCGGGTGATCGCGACCCTTCCGAACGTAGGTTTCGCGGCGGCCACTGCGGATTTGTAGGATGGCATCTTTTGCGACCATCCGCCGGATCCCATGACCTTGCCATTAGGGCCTTCCAGTACGAAGTAATGCCCCTCGTCGATCAGATCGACCGAGAACAGGGGCACTTCGCGAAGAACCTCATGCATAAGGTCAAGTGAGTAAAACGTGCTTGCCAGGCCAAGAAACGCTTGGGTCTGCAAGTCGAGAATTCCTGAAACATCCCTAACGGCCGCTTTTCTGATTTGGCTAACGTCCGGCATCTGGCACCTCGCATTCGTTTATCGGGGTCAAGTCCACAAACGCGATTCCTTGTGATTAGTCGAACGAATAATGTTTATACTAGCAATTAGAAATGTTAATTGTACACCATGACACCTGACCTGCTGAAAACCTTTGTCGCAATCACCGAGACGGGAAACTTCACCGCAGCGTCGCAGCGTGTGGGGCGGACACAAGGTGCGGTCAGTCAGATGATCAAACGTTTGGAGTCCGAGCTGCGATGCACCCTTTTCGATCGCAAGGCCACGCCCGTGAAACTGACAGAGCACGGCAAGATGCTGTTGCCGCACGCCCGTGAAATCCTGGCGGCCAACATGCGCGCCCTTTCCGCCTTTGATCAGTCTGAACTTGATGGGCTGGTGTCTTTGGGCATGCCAGAGATCTATGCCGAAGAACTGATACCCCGGATACTCCCCAGTTTTCAGGAGCGTTATCCAAAGGTGCGCATTGACCTTGATTTGCGCGACACAACCGACCTGATGCGTCTTTTGGGGGCCGGGACCCTGGACCTGACCCTGGCCACTGACGGCGAGGTGCCGAATTTGACCGGCCCCGTCGTTCACGAGGCGCCGGTTGTCTGGATTGCCCCCGTAGGCCAGGCACTTGAGGCACGCGACCCCTTGCCCTTGGTGGTTTGGAAGCATGGCTCTAACTATGAACGCATTGTCCTTCGCACGCTGGCGGCGGCCAATCGCAATGCCACTGTTGTGGTCAACACACAGACGATCAGCGGCATGGTATCATCGACCCGCGCAAACATGGGTGTGGCCGCGGTGACCGGGGGCCAGGCCTATGGCAAAGTGAGGGTGATCGACGACCCAGCAGTTTTGCCACGGATCGAGCCCAGAAAAGTACACTTGGAACGCGCCTATTCCGAGCGCAGCCCCGCGGTCGATCTTTTGCAGGAACACATTATGAGCGTTCTGGCCGGTTGAAAGGGGCGGCCTAAAGTGGCCAGAAGAACAGAATAGCCGGCATCGCCACGACGATCACGAGGATCTCCAGCGGCAGGCCCATGCGCCAGTAATCCCCAAAATGATAGCCACCGGGGCCAAGGATGATCGTGTTGTTCTTGTGCCCGATGGGGGTCAGAAACGCGCACGAGGCGGCGACCGCCACGGCCATCAGCCAGGCGTCGGGGTTGGTGGTGGTCGCCGTTGCCATCCCGACGGCAATGGGGGCGGCGATCAGGGTTGTGGCGACGTTGTTCAGGAAATCCGACAGGGTCATCGTCACCACCATCAGAACCAGCAAGGCGACCCAGTTGGGATAGCCTTCGGTCAATAAGATGATCTGCGACGCGATCAGCCGGGCTCCGCCCGATTGCTCGAACGCTTCGGCCAGGGGAATGAGGCTTGCCAACAGAACGATGACTTTCCATTCGATGGACTCATAGACTTCGTTGCCCGACACAAGACCGACGGCGATGAATCCCACGACAGCAGCGGCCAAAGCGACGGGAAGCGACGCCCAGCCGAGAACCGCAGCCGCAATGGCCACGAGGAATATGCCGACAGACAGCCCGGCCTTGGAACGCTGCACAACAGCGGTTTCACGCCCTTCCAGGGGCAGAACGCCCAGCCACGACGCCGCGGCAGCGTTTCGCTGAGGTGTCCCAAGCAACAAGAGGACGTCGCCGGGTCGCACGGTCAACAGCCGCACCCTGTCGCGAAACCGCTGGCCATTGCGCGACACGCCCAGAAGCGTGACGGAATGGCGGTACAGAAGTTTGAGACTGCGCGCAGTGCGGCCCGCGATTCGGGCGCCTTCGGGCACGATGGCCTCGGTCAGGATCAGCCCGCCCTCGGTCACCCCGCCGGAGTGCTTTTCCGATCCGGCAAATTCCAGGGCGCCCTGGCCCATGAAGGTTTCGATTGATTTTGGCTCGCCCTCGACCACCAGGAAATCCCCGGCGCTGATTTCCTGACGCGCGGCAAACCCCGGCTGACGCTTGCCGCGCCGCACCAGGCCAAGGATGTGAAGGTCGTGTTCGTCGGCCGCCGGGTACAGATCTCCCACGGTCAGCCCGCCTTCGACCGCCTTCTCGCTGACGAGCAGTTCGGCGATGTACCGTCCCTTGGCAAATTCGGCCTCTTGTTCCAGAGAGCCTTCGCGTTTTGGCAGCAACCGCCAACCGACAAGCGAGACGAAGACAATCCCGGCGACGGCGACCGTCAGACCCACCGGGGCGAAATCAAACATGGCAAAGGGTGTGCCAAGGGCGTCCTGCCGGTATTCCGAGATCACGATGTTCGGCGGCGTTCCGATCAACGTGATCATGCCGCCAAGGATGGTGGCAAAGGAAAGCGGCATCAGCGATTTCCCGACGGCGCGCTTGGCCTTTGCCGCGGTTTCCACATCCAGCGGCATCAAAAGGGCGAGCGCAGCGACGTTGTTGATGATCGCCGAGATGCTGGCCCCGACGATGGCCATCACCGCAATGTGCAGGGGCAATGGACGATCACTGTCCAACAGCCGTGCCGCCAGCTTTTCGATGGCGCCGGATCCGATCAGGCCCCGCGACACGATCAGAACCAGGGCGATGATCGCCACCGCCGAATGGCCGAACCCTGAAAACACCTTGCCCGATGGCACCAGCCCCAGCAGCGCGGCCACCACAAGCGCTCCGAACGCCACGAGATCATAGCGCAGCCGACCCCAGACCAAGAGAGCGAAAAGAACCGCAAAGATGGCGAAGATCTGGGTCTGGTCACTGGGCATTGTGGCGTCCTACTTCTTCAGAAGCGCGCCCACGCGTTGCACGGCAAATCCATAGCCCTGGACACCGCAGCCAATGATGATCGCATCGGCGCGCTTCGAAACATATGAATGATGGCGAAAGCTTTCGCGAGCGTGGATATTCGACACGTGTACTTCGACCACGGGGCCTTCGAACATGTGAAGCGCATCCAAAATGGCGATCGACGTATGGGAATAGGCACCGGGATTGATCACGATGCCAACAGCACTTTCGCGGGCGTCCTGGATCCAGTCGACAAGCTGACCCTCGAAGTTGGACTGGCGCATCTCGACGCCACAGTCGAAGGCGCTCGCCGCCTCCGCGCAAAGGCGCGCCACGTCATTCAGCGTTTCGTCCCCGTAAAGGTCGGGTTGCCGTTTGCCCAACATGTTCAGGTTCGGGCCGTTCAGGATAAGGATCGTATCTGCCATGCCCTGTCCCTAGCCGAGAGAGCGGGGACTGCCCAGATCCCGGTGATGGAATTCTTGCCTGTTGTGCTATTTCAGCGAGACCGGAAACCGCGTCGCACCCCATCCATCGGTGTTGGTCCGCGCCTCGATATAGACTGTTTGGGTCCCGTCCGGAATTTGCACTCCGCCAAGGGATCGGGTGAAAGGTTGTTCGTTAACATGTGGGTGGAAGAGCACACGGGTGCCCAGCACGGTGCCGTCTTCCAAGATAACGCGCCAGCCATCGGCATAGTCGTCCCAGCCGGTATCGCCATGGCTGAGTGTAACCGACACCGACCAGTTTTCCCCGGCGCTTTGCAACTTTGCGTCCACAATCACCGCATCATCCGCAAGTGCGAAGGTCGGGACCATGATCAATGCGAGAATCCGTTTCATGGGCTCTTTTAACATGCTGGACATCATGAAGACGACACGCCTGCGTGAGGGAAGTCGAAAATTGCATATTTTTGGCAAGATGAAGGGACAGTTTGCGTTGGATCACGCTTCATCTGTCAAAAAAACCCGAGGTTGAATTGGCCAACGGTGTAGAAGGGGCGGCGGCTCTTTCCACGCCACTAAATCTTGTGTCCGATGCGTGACAATCCCCCTAAAAACGCCTATATTTTCCAGGACAATAACAAGGACAATCGGCATGGCAGAGGCCGCTAGCGCGCCAGAAGAATATGGCGCGGATTCCATTAAAGTTCTCAAAGGGTTAGAGGCGGTTCGCAAGCGCCCTGGGATGTATATTGGCGATACCGACGATGGCTCGGGCCTGCACCATATGGTGTACGAGGTTGTCGACAACGGGATTGACGAGGCATTGGCCGGTCATGCGGACCGGGTGACGGTCACGGTTCACGCCGATTCCAGCGTTTCGGTCAGCGATAACGGGCGTGGGATTCCGGTTGATATTCACGAGGAGGAAGGCGTTTCCGCAGCCGAGGTCATCATGACCCAATTGCACGCCGGCGGGAAGTTCGATCAGAATTCCTACAAGGTCTCGGGCGGACTTCACGGGGTTGGGGTTTCCGTTGTGAATGCCTTGTCCGATTGGTTGGAATTGCGCATCTGGCGGGATGGCAAGGAACACGTGGCCCGTTTCGAGGGCGGCGAAACGGTGGATCATCTGAAGGTGGTCGGCGATGCCGATGGCAGAAAGGGCACCGAGGTGCGTTTCCTGGCATCGACCAACACGTTTTCGAACCTTGAGTACAGTTTCAAGATCTTGGAAAACCGGCTGCGTGAACTGGCCTTTCTGAATTCGGGTGTGCGCATTCTTCTGCGCGACGAACGCCACGCAGAGTTACAAGAGAGCGAGTTCTTCTATGACGGTGGCGTGCGCGAATTCGTGCGCTATCTCGACCGGTCGAAGACCCCGATGATCGACGAACCAATATTCATCACCGGCGAGAAAGACGGCATCAACGTCGAGGTCGCCATGTGGTGGAATGACGGTTATCACGAAACGGTTTTGCCTTTCACGAACAACATTCCGCAGCGCGACGGCGGCACTCATCTGGCGGGGTTCCGGGGCGGGTTAACACGCACTATTAATCACTATGCGGGCACGTCCGGCATCGCGAAGAAGGAGAAGATCAGTTTTACCGGTGATGATGCCCGCGAGGGGCTGACCTGCGTTCTGTCGGTCAAGGCGCCCGACCCGAAGTTCAGCTCGCAGACCAAGGACAAGCTGGTCTCGTCCGAAGTGCGCCCCGCCGTTGAAAGTCTGATGAACGAAAAGCTGGCCGAGTGGTTCGAAGAGCATCCGGGCGAGGCACGATTGATCGTTTCAAAGATCGTCGAAGCGGCCATGGCGCGCGAGGCGGCCAGAAAAGCGCGCGAATTGACGCGCAAGAAAGTGTCGAACGACGTGAACTTCCTGGCGGGGAAGTTAAAGGAATGTTCCGAAAAAGACCCGGCCAAGCGCGAAGTCTTCCTTGTCGAGGGCGACAGTGCCGGGGGCTCGGCGCAGACCGGGCGCGACCGGCGGACCCAGGCAATCCTTCCTTTACGCGGCAAGATCCTGAACGTTGAACGGGCGCGGTTCGACCGAATGCTGTCCAGTCAGGAGATCGGCAATCTGGTCATGGCTCTTGGCACCGGGATAGGGCGCGACGAGTTCGACATCGAGAAGCTGCGGTACCACAAGGTGGTCATCATGACCGACGCCGATGTGGACGGTGCTCATATCCGTACGCTTTTGCTGACGTTCTTTTTCCGCCAGATGCCCGAGTTGATCGAGGGCGGGTATCTTTATATCGCCCAGCCCCCCTTGTACAAAGTCGCCCGTGGCAAGTCCGAGGTCTATCTGAAGGACCAGGCCGCACTCGACGACTATCTGATCGAGATGGGCATTGACGGTGCCATACTGCGGCTGGAATCCGGCGAAGAGATCGTTGGTCAGGACCTGTTGCGTGTGGTCGAGGAGGCACGTCAGATACGTCGGGTTCTGCAGGCGTTTCCAACACATTATCCGCCAACCATTCTGGAACAGGCGGCGATTTCCGGGGCATTCCGCGCCGGGCAGGTCGATAGCGATCTGCAGGGCGTTGCCGATGCGGTGGCCAAGCGGCTGGATTTGGTGGCCGTCGAGTATGAAAAGGGCTGGCAGGGCCGGATCACCCAGGATCACGGGATCCGTCTGACACGGTCGCTGCGTGGGGTCGAAGAGGTGCGAACTTTGGATGGGCCGATCCTTCGCTCGGTTGAAGCACGGCGATTGGGTGGATTCACCGATGCGCTGCAAGAGATTTACGCGCAACCGGCGAAACTGGTGCGCAAGGAACGCGATACGCCGGTCCACGGCCCGCTTGATCTGCTGCAGACCATTTTGACCGAAGGCGAGAAGGGGCTCAGCCTGCAGCGCTACAAAGGTTTGGGCGAAATGAACCCCGACCAGTTGTGGGAAACGACGCTCGATCCCGAGGCGCGGACCCTGTTGCAGGTCAAGGTCGATGATTTGGCCGAAGCGGACGATCTGTTCACCAAGCTGATGGGCGACGTGGTCGAACCCCGGCGCGAGTTCATTCAGCAGAATGCGCTTAACGTCGAAAACCTGGATTTCTGATCAGGTTTTCGCCAGCCATTGTTCGGCGCGCGCCATATCCTCGGGCGTGGTGATCTTGAAGTTCGTCTCATCCCCCAGAACGACATTCACTGTAAGCCCTGCCTGTTTGGCGACCTGGACGTCGTCCAGGGGGTCTCCCTCCTGGGTAAGGTGCGCCTCGACAATCGCCTGATATCGAAAGCCCTGAGGGGTCTGAGCGCGCCAAAGCGCGTGGCGCGGCACCGACTCCTGGGCCTCGCCGCGATCGACCCGCCAGAGGGCATCGACGACCGGAAGGGCGGCGAAGGCTCCGTCGGCGTCGCTGAGTTCGGCCAGGACAGCAGAGATCACACTCAACGGGCAGAATGGCCGCGCGGCGTCATGGATCAACACATGGTCCGGCGAGACATCGGCCAGCGCTTCCAAACCGTTGCGTACCGAAGTGGCGCGCAGGCTGCCGCCATGCACCGGGGGCATGAGGCGCGCATCGGTCAGCCCCTCAAGAGCAGCGTCATAAAGCGGACGGTCGTCGGGATGAATAACGACCAATATATGTGCGATCCCTGGGTCCGCCAGAAACGTCCTTACAGTGTGTCTCAGCACCGGAATGCCTGCCAAATCCAGGTACTGCTTGGGCGTTTCACGCAGCATCCTTTGCCCACGCCCGGCGGCCACGATGATGGCAGCGGTGGTCATGGTTGAAAAGTCTCGGTCACGCGGATCTCGCAGGTCGGGAGGATTGCCTGTCCGAGTGTATCAGCGGGACCGTGGCACGACCAGATTGGGTTTGCAGTTCAGTCGTTAAAGACCGTTGCTGGCAATCGGGCGGTGGCCCCCATGGGCAGGCCGACAATTCAGAGCGTGGGAGTTAGGAGCCGATCCTGCGGACATTGCTGCGCCAGAAAATGAGATCCGCAACAACAGCCAACCTCACAAGGCGGTCGCGAAACGTCGTGCCAATCGGATAGGACGGGTTATGAGAAGCACAGCTATTTCAGCCAGTTTTTTGCCGATACGCGGCCCTCGGGCGCCCGCCCCCCCAGAAGCACTTTGATTGTACTGAGTTACGAGGTCTTGCTCGTAGATTTTGATGAAAGTTCTTTCGTCAATGTTTGGGTGCCACACGGTGATGCCTTTCAAGTGGT
Source organism: Silicimonas sp. (assembly GCA_013002465.1). Lineage (GTDB taxonomy): Bacteria > Pseudomonadota > Alphaproteobacteria > Rhodobacterales > Rhodobacteraceae > JABDJO01. The sequence continues at coordinate 10,736 of JABDJO010000130.1, forward strand.
TGCGGTTGGTTTGTTCGTTTTGCACCGCACCCGGTGTCTCAACCGTTGTGCCAAGCGTGATCGGATCGTAAAAAGTGACGTGAACGCGAAAAAAGCAACCATGTCGAACAATGATGGGCCTGTCGAAGTTCGACTGCTTGGAAAGTTCGTGATCACCGCTCCAAACGGCAACGTATTTGAACTGCCAACGCAAAAGGCGAAAGCGCTGTTTGCAATGATTGCCCTTGCCAAAGGGGATGGCGTTGATCGTGCAGTCGCGGCCGCCAGGCTTTGGAGCCGGGGCACAGATGCGCAAGCCAGGACAAATCTCAGGCAAACATTGGCGACGATCAGAAAGGCCATGCAGGGAAGCGACATCATCGTCAGCGATGCATCAACGTTGCGTGTTCGCGATCATGCCGTTCGGTCCGACGTCGATGCATTGCACCAATCGGACTGTGGCGCGCTCTTGCCCCATGTCGAAACCTTGGGTCCGTTTCTGGAAGGCCTTCGTCTGGATGAGCCTGGTTTCTCGGATTGGCTGAGCCAGGAACGTGCTTCCTTGCAGCGCCAGGTTACCACTTCACTTTTCGAACTTTCCGAGGTGTTGATAACTGACAAAAGGCTAAGCGATGCCCTAAACGTCAATCAAAAGCTTGTTGCGCTTGATGAATTTGATGAAGGTGCGCACCGACAAGCGATGCGGATCTATGCGTTGCAAGGCGCGCCTGCCAAGGCGTTGCGGCATTATGAATCCCTTTGCGATCTTTTATCAAAAGAGCTCGATACAAAGCCCGGCGAGGCGACCCAGAAACTGATGCAGTCGCTGCGGGAAACCGAAGGCGTAACGGAACAACCAAGGGAAGGGGTTCCGACGCAGCGCGCGCAAAACGTCGGTATCGAGCGCAATCAAAAAACGCCCATCGTCACATTCCCCTTCGTGCAATACGGCGCCGGTTTGGATGAGGGCTTCGGCGTCAGCCTTGCCGAAGACATCGCTGTGGAATTAGGGCGGTTCGCGACGCTGCGTGTATTGCGTCAAAGAGACGTTTCTCGGTCAGGAAATAGTGGCTCGGCCTATATCGTTGATGGCAGCTTAAGAACGTCCGGTCCGCGACTGCGCGTATCCGTCCAGCTTGTCGATGGCGAGACAGGCAATCTGATTTGGGCCGACCGCTATGAAATGGAAATGGGTGACAGCTTTGATCTATTGGAAGAGATCACCCGCCGTGCCGTTGCCACCATCCCCGGAAGGGTCCAGGCAGATGTCGCCGAGCGCGCGACCAGATCGTCGCTTGATGCGCTTAGCGCACATGAGCTTATGTTGCGTGGAAAGATGCTGCGCGACACGCTAAGTGCAGAAGCGATGTTGGAAGCGCGCGGCATCCTTCAGCAGGCCGTTTCGCTCGATCCATCCAATGCGCGCGCCCATATGTATTTGTCCGACACCCATGTCATCGACGGCTGGCTTGGGCTGGGCGATGAAACCACGGCGAAAAAAGCACTTCACCACGCGAAACTTGCCGTGTCTGCAGACCACACCGATGTTTTTGTTCAGGATCACCTTGGATTTGCCTACATGAGCAACGCCATGTGGCAAGATGGGCGTGCGCAAATCGACCGAACATTGCAGCAAATCAAGCACGAGGTCGAATCCAACGCTTGGTGCGGGTACGCTCTTGCGCTTCTTGGTGAACACGAGGCGGCAATGCGCGAAGTCGAGGACGCGACATCGCGCGATCAGATGCCGCTTGCAACTTTCGGCTGGATCCGAGGGCAGGTGTTCTCTCTCAATGGCCGTTTCGCGGACGCTGTCGATGAGTTGCGTGGAGCGTCTTCGCTAAACTCACTGGCGCTGGCATTTCTTGCTGGGGATTATGCACGGCTTGGCCGCATGGAAGAAGCGGCCTCGACGCTTGCTGAGTTTGTCGAAAGGCGACGCGCGGAACTGAGTTCCAGGAAATTACCTTCGGGCGAGAACGCGGTTGGCGTTCTTGCAGATGGATACAAGGGCATGTGGCGCGACGCCAAGGATTGGCAGCACATCGCAAGCGGTCTGGCACGCGCGGGACTGAAGCATCGTTGATCGGTCGACCAAGATCATCGGGCTGGTGAATGACGACGATCGGAAGACCGTGTCGAGCACTTCCATGACCCAAAAATGAAACAGCCCCGGCGTTTCCGCCGGGGCTTGCGATTTCAGGATGAAAGGTGGATCAGTCCGCCTTTTCTTCCTTTTTCTGGGGTGCTTCTTCTTCACCCGTCTCCTGGTTCACCATCTTCATGGCCAGACGCACCTTGCCGCGGTCGTCAAAGCCCAGAAGCTTGACAAAAACTTCCTGACCTTCCTTCAGAACGTCCGACGGATGGTTCAGGCGGCGGTTTTCGATCTGACTGACATGGACCAGACCGTCGCGCTTGCCGAAGAAGTTCACGAAGGCACCGAAATCGACGATCTTCACGACCTTGCCCTTATAAACCATGCCCTCTTCCGGCTCGGCCACGATCGAATGGATCATGTCGTAAGCTTTCTGAATAGCTTCCCCGTTGGGCGAGGCAATCTTGATGACGCCGTCGTCGTTGATGTCGACCTTGGCACCCGAAACCTCGACGATCTCGCGGATCACCTTGCCGCCCGAACCGATCACTTCGCGGATCTTGTCGGTCGGAACCGTCATCGTCTCGATGCGCGGTGCGTGAACACTGAACTCGCCAGCGCCCGAAAGCGCCTTGTTCATTTCGCCCAAGATGTGCATCCGGCCGTCCTTGGCTTGCGCCAGGGCCTTCTCCATGATCTCGGGCGTGATGCCCGCGACCTTGATATCCATCTGCAAGGACGTGATACCGTTTTCGGTCCCCGCCACTTTGAAGTCCATGTCGCCAAGGTGGTCTTCGTCACCAAGGATGTCGGACAGGATGGCATACGAGCCGTCGTCTTCCAGCACCAGGCCCATGGCCACACCGGCAACCGCGTTTTTCAAGGGAACGCCTGCATCCATCATCGAGAGCGATCCGCCGCAGACCGACGCCATCGACGACGAGCCGTTGGATTCGGTGATTTCCGAGACAACCCGCACCGTGTAGGGGAAGTCGGTCGCCGATGGCAGAACCGCCTGCAGCGCGCGCCAAGCCAGCTTACCGTGGCCGATTTCGCGGCGTCCGGTAAAGCCGAAGCGGCCAACCTCGCCGACCGAATAGGGCGGGAAGTTGTAGTGCAGAAGGAAGTTCGAGCGGAAGTTGCCGTGCAGCGCGTCGATGATCTGCTCGTCATCGCCCGTGCCAAGCGTGGTCACAACCAGGCCTTGGGTTTCACCACGTGTGAACAGCGCCGATCCGTGGGTTCTTGGCAGGATGCCGTTTTCGCAGACGATGGGGCGGATTTGATCCGTCGCGCGCCCGTCGATCCGGCGACCGTGCTTGACGACATCGCCGCGCAGCACACCCGATTCCAGCTTTTTGAGGGCCGATCCAAGGTTTTCGTCTTCTTGCTGTTCTTCCGAAAGCGTTGCCATGATGGCGTCGCGGGCAGCGCCCACGGCAGCGACACGTTCCTGCTTGTCGGTGATTGCATAGGCGGCGCGCATCTGCTCTTCACCGGCCGCTTTGACAGTTTCGTACAGCGCCGAATAATCGGGCGGCTGAAAGTCGAAGGGCTCGTTTGCAGCTTCCTCGGCCATGTCAATGATCAGGTCGATCACCGGCTGGATCTGTTCGTGCGCAAAGGTCACGGCACCAAGCATTTCGGCTTCCGAAAGCTCGTAAGCTTCGGATTCGACCATCATCACGGCGTCTTTCGTGCCAGCGACCACAAGGTCAAGACGCTGATCCGGATTGTTACGCAGACCCTGCATGTCGTCGACGGTCGGATTCAGCACATATTCGCCATCCTCGAAACCGACGCGGGCACCGGCAATCGGTCCCATGAAGGGCGCGCCCGACAACGTCAGGGCGGCCGAGGCAGCGATCATCGCCACAACATCGGGGTCATTGACCAGGTCGTGCGAAAGGACCGTGCAGATCACCAGAACTTCGTTCTTGAACCCCGGAACAAACAAGGGTCGGATCGGACGGTCGATCAGGCGCGAGGTCAGCGTTTCTTTTTCCGTTGGACGGGCTTCGCGCTTGAAAAAGCCGCCAGGAATCTTGCCGGCGGCGTAATATTTCTCGTTGTAGTGAACCGTCAGCGGGAAGAAATCCTGCCCCGGCCTTTGTTCTTTTGCGAATGTGACGTTGGCCATCACAGATGTTTCGCCATAGGTTGCGATGACCGATCCATCGGCCTGACGGGCAACCTTTCCCGTTTCCAGTGTCAGCGTTTCTTCGCCCCACTGGATTGATTTTTTAACTTCGTTGAACATTTTTCATCCTAGCTGGGATCAGACGGCGTTCCGTCTATCCCGTTGAAATGGCGGCCCCATTGCCGCCGACCCCTTTTCATCATTCCATGCGCCGGGGCCAGGCGTCACGTCTCAGATGAGCGCGCCATACAGGGTTTCCAAGGCTTTGGGAAGAGTAGCGTTTGCGCTTTCGGACGGGTCGTCCTGTCATGCACACAGAACGTCGGGTCACGTCCGCGCGCGACACCCTGTTTCGTTGCTGTTTGCCGTCTGAAAGTACGTGCGTTGGATCAAAGCGAAGTTTCGTCGTAGGAACTGCAATTTCGACCAATCGCAGCCAGGCCTTCTTCCAGGTAATCGGGCAACAAGGGTGTTCCGACCAGGTATTTGGCCGTGTGATCGTTGTGCTCGTTCGTTGCGATCTCTTGGGCTTCTTCCCAGGTATCGGGTCCGTCGCCTCGGCCAAGCCACATGATCGAAACCAGATCGACCTGCGCACCGTCGTTCAAATCCGAAATGTACGAGATCAGTTCAAGCTCGACGGGATCCGATGGGCGGTCTTCCAACACGGCTGCGTCAATATCGTCGTCGTTGAGTTCGTGTGCGCGGGGGTCGCTCGAACCCGCTTTCACATTGAATTCCCGCGACTTCGAGATAATGAAACAGACCGTGTCAACCGGCACTCGAATATCTGGCGCATTGTCGTCGGGCGTTTGCTTGCTGAGTGTCATTGCGATTCCTCCCGCATGAACATGAGGGATAGGGTGCTACGAGAGAATGACTTAGGTCAAATCTGGCACTTTGAAAAACAAAGGGACGCAGGCCAATTCCTGCGTCCCTTTGTTAATCTCATTGGTCGCCTTAACGACCGCGCGCGGCCTTAGCGACGCAGACCCAGACGTTTGATCAGGTCCTGATAGCGCGCATCGTCCTTGCCTTTGACATAGTCCAGAAGCTTCCGACGCTGCGCCACAAGTTTCAGCAATCCGCGACGCGAATGGTTGTCTTTCTTGTGGGTTTTGAAGTGTTCGGTCAGCGTCGCGATGCGCGACGACAAAATGGCGACCTGAACTTCGGGCGAACCAGTATCGCCGTCCTTGGCGCCAAACTCTTTGATGACCTTGGCTTTTTCTTCAGCGGTAATCGACATCGGGGTCTCCTTCGTGTTCATGGCACAAGCCGGGATGTCGTCCAGCAAGGCCCGTGGAGGGATAAGAACCGCGCGTATAGGTGAGCCAGTTCAATTTGAAAAGTGTTTTTTCGCGGCGAGTCAGTTTGCGACTGGATCCCAGTGCTGTGGCTTGACGGCATAGGAAATGTAGAGCGGATGACGCGGATGGCCGTCTTTCGTCAGCCCAAGCGTCAAAAACGGCTTTGCGCGCGTGTTGATCGCCTTCAGAACGGCGCCGCTGTGTGACCGATGCGCCCCGTGAACGCCCCAGGCGCAAAGAATGTCGTCGGTCCAAACCACTGCTTCCTGCAGTTGCGCCATGTTGTCTGGTCCTTCGGGGCGGTCCGCCTTTTTCAACCTACCCGGGTCTGTTTCGCGCAGGGCAAACAGGTTGCAGGCCCGAAACCCGCCATAGCCCAACTTCCGCGCCCGGCGTTCGCAGCGCTCGATGGTTGGGTCATTGGCCAGTTCGGTTGCTTTCGACGGGTTCAGCATGATGTAAAGCAGCCGCCGCCCTTCAGTGTCCCAAACTCGGGTCAGGGAGTAACGGTATCTGTCGCAGGGCGAATACACCGCTTCGCTGATGCGGAACCCATCGTCGTGCTTGCGCGTCACCAGGCTCACAGGCGAAAGACCCGAACCGGGTGCAATTCGCCCGCCATATAGGTGCCGACGGCGACAGGTTCGCCTTGGTGCGAAGTCCAGCAAAGCTCGCCATAATCGGCGTCCGAGGCCAGGACCATGCCGGGATTGCCGTTGCGGATACGTGCCGCGCCTTCGGCTGTGGCAGGCAGGTGCGTAAGATCGGTTAACCCCGCCTCAAGCGGCAGCAAAAGCGCGTCGATCTCGGGCGTGCGGGCAAGGCTTTCGATCTGTTCGAAAGTCACCGCGTCGTCCAGTTCGAACGGCCCCGACCAGATGCGGCGAAGCGAGGTGACATGGCCAAGGCAGCCAAGGACCTGTCCCAAATCGCGGGCAATGGCGCGGACATAGCCTCCCTTGCCGCAGACCATTTGCAACCGGGCGTGATCGGCATCTGGTCGGTCGGACAATTCAAGACTTTCAACGAACAGGGGCCTGGCCGCGAGTTCTACGTCTTCGCCGGCGCGGGCCTTTGCATAAGCCCGTTCGCCGTCGATCTTCACGGCCGAGAACGCAGGGGGAACCTGCATGATATCGCCCTGAAAGGCGGGAAGCGCCGCCCGAATTTCGTCGTCCGAAGGTCGCATGTCCGAGGTCCCGATCACCTCGCCGTCGGCATCGTCGGTGTTTGTGGACTGACCGAAGCGCACAGTGAAATCATAGGCCTTCATGGCATCCGTGACATAAGGCACGGTTTTTGTGGCCACGCCCAAAGCCACGGCCAGAATTCCGGTCGCGTCCGGGTCAAGCGTCCCTGCGTGCCCGGCCTTCTTGGCGTCGAACGCCCAACGGACCTTGTTGACAACGGCGGTCGAGGTCAGCCCGGCGGGTTTGTCCACCACCAGCCAACCCGAAATGTCGCGCCCCTTTTTTCGCCGTGCCATGTACAGTCCTTTTGCGGGAAGGCGGCGTGCTAGCCCCGAGAGGGGCCGATTGTCAATCGCCGACAACGCCCAGCATCGGCCCCATCGGCAATCCCAGATCATGGCGCCCGATCCCCGGCGCATAGAGCCGGGACACCTTGCCGTCAAGAAACAGGGCATTGGGGGTTTTCAGGATGTCCCTGAACAGACGGCCAAAAAGGTGAAAGTTCACCCGTTCATCCGAAATTGCGGCGATGACCCGCCCCTCCTCGGTCACACCTATCCCATTGCGGATATTGAGCGAGTCCGACTGTTCCAGGAACCGAGGATGCAATTTGCCTGAAATCACCAGCATTGGCCCGGATTGAGTGGCGTAATTGCATGGCAGCGGGTTGGCTTCAAATGCACGCGACTCGATCACCACGGCCTTCTGATCCAGAAGGCAAAAGACACCGTTTGGCAGCAATCCAAAGTTTCCCGGCCCTTCGCGTGTCACGATAGGCGCAAATTCAGTGCCGCCTTCGATATACAGGCCAACGGGTTGGCGGTCTGGGTGATACATCCCGGCATTCATCGCGAATACCAGTTTGCGCCCCTCCAGGGCATCTTCGACATTGTTGAACGTGCCAAAGGGCGCACCGTCTTGATCGTTCAGAAACGAACGGATGTCGTCGTTTGCCGGATCGGCCTTGCAAACGGTGAAAGACGTTTCTTCAAAAAGCACCGGCCCGCATTCTGCCGCCCAGGACAGGCCCGGCAGCAAGAGAAGGCTAATCGTTATCCAGATCGCGGCGTACATTTTCATCTGCAAACATCGCCCGTGTGGTGTCCAGCCGGTCGAAAGTCTCGTCGATCTGAAACCGGATCTCGGGCGAGAACTTCAGGGCCATACCCTTGGCAACCGTTCGGCGGATGTCGTGGCGGTTGCGGCGGAGCGCTTCCAACGCTTCTTCCCGCCCGTCGCCGCCCAGGGGCAACACATATGCGGTCGCCACCTTCAAATCCGGCGAACAGGTCACCTCGCCCACTGTGATCGACATGCGGTTCAGGTCGGGGTCGTGAATATCGCCCTGTGCCAGAACGTCACTCAACCGTCGCCGGATCACTTCCGCGACGCGCAGTTGGCGCTGAGAGGGGCCGGGGCCTTCGTTGAACCTGGATCGTGCCATACTCGCCATCTAAGTGCTGGCGGGGCGCGGGGCAAGCGCGTATGCAAATGTGACGACAAGGGAGAGAGCCATGAGTGAGTTGCCGGGTGTGGTTGTCACGGGCGTTTCGGGCCGCATGGGCCAGATGCTGGTGGCCGAGGTCAATGCGTCAGAAGGGGCGGAACTGGTTGGTGCCGTGGAACGCGCCGGACACGACTGGATCGGCAGCGATCTGGGCCAGGCAACGGGCGGCGTGGCGTCGGGCGTGAAAGTTACCGATGATGCGCTTGAGGCCTTTGCCAATGCTCAGATCGTCATAGACTTCACAACCCCCGAAGCCTCGGTTGCACATTCGGTTCTGACGGCACAGGCGCGGGCGGTGCATGTCATCGGCACCACGGGGTTTTCGGACGACGACCTGCAGAAACTCGAAGCTGCCGCCCGGCACGCAACGATTGTGCGCGCCGGCAACATGAGCCTCGGTGTCAATCTGTTGGTGCAACTGACCAAACAGGTTGCCGCCGCGCTGGATGAGGATTTCGACATTGAAATTGTCGAATCCCATCATCGCCATAAGGTCGACGCACCCTCGGGTACGGCCCTGATGCTGGGTGAAGCGGCGGCCAAGGGGCGTGGGGTCAGCTTGGAAGGCGTCTCGGACCGGGGCCGTGACGGAATCACCGGCGCTCGCAAACGCGGCAACATCGGCTTTGCCTCGCTTAGGGGCGGTGATGTTGTGGGCGAACATGACGTGGTTTTCGCTGCGGATGGTGAACGCATCGTGTTGCGCCATCTGGCGACGGACCGCGCGATATTTGCCCGGGGCGCACTGAAGGCCGCACTTTGGGCATTGGGTAAAGACCCGGGCAGTTATGATATGCTGGATGTTCTTGGGCTGAAGTGATGCGCGCCTAACCCTCGGCCAGAACCTTGGCAAACGCGGGTCCGAACCGCGCCGCCAGGCGTTCGCCAAGCAAGCGTTCGATCTGGTCAATCGCATCGGGTCCAAGGGCCGCGACCTTCGCCAAAAGCGAGGCAGAGCAACTCATCGGCTTGCCGGTCCCGTCCTCGCCTCGTGTGAGCGACGCCTGAACGGCAAGCAACCGATCATAGATTTCGCCTGCCGCGCGTCCCGCCAGTTTGCGTCGTGCCGGATGAGGCGCGGCTTCGGTTTCGCCGGTGATCACGTCCAGAAAGATGCGGCCATAACGGTCCAGCTTCTTCGCACCCACGCCCGAGACTCCCGCAATATCGTCCAGAGTCTTGGGCCGCGTTTCGGCCATTTCGATCAGCGTGCGGTCTGGGAAAATGACATACGCCGGTGCCCGCGCGGCTTCCGCCAACTCGCGCCGCTTGGCCTTCAGGGCCGAAAGAAGCGGCGCGTCTTCTTCTGATACCAGCGTCTTCGCCTCGGGTCGCCGTCGGCTTGTGGAAAGCGCATCTTTCCTCAGTTCAATAGCCGCCTCACCCCTCAGGATCGGACGCGCCGCCTCGGTCATCCGCAAGGCGCCGTGCCGGGCCGGGTCAGGACGCACCAGATCGTGGCCCATCATCTGGCGAAAGATCGCGGCCCAGTGCCGCCGGTCGATGTCCTGTCCGACGCCAAAGGTCGGAAGCTGATCGTGCCCACGTTGCTTGACCTTGTCAGTGAGGGTGCCGACCAGAACATCCGTCAGGTGTCCGGCGCCGAAATTCTCCCCGGTTCTCAGGATCGCGGAAAGTGCCTTCATCACCGCCTCGGTTCCGTCGAAGGTTTCGGGCGGACGCTCGCAGGTGTCGCAATGGCCGCAAGGCGCGTGCTCTTCTCCGAAATAGCCAAGCAACTGCACTCGCCGACATTTCAGTGCTTCGGCAAGGCCCAAAAGCGCATTAAGCCGCCCATGATCGGCCATCCGTCGTTCCGCAGGTGCCGGGCTTTCGTCGATCTGCATGCGGCGAAAGCGGATGTCGTCCGAGCCAAAAAGCGTCAGGGTCTCGGCCGGGGCGCCATCGCGGCCAGCACGGCCGATTTCCTGGTAATAGGCCTCGATCGACTTTGGCAGATCGGCGTGGGCCACCCAACGAATATCCGGCTTGTCCACACCCATGCCGAAGGCCACGGTTGCGACAACGATCAGCCCGTCGTCGGTCTGGAAACGGCGTTCGACTTCGCGCCGCCGCTCGGGTTCCATCCCGCCGTGATAGGCGATAGCATCTTGTCCAGCCTTGCAAAGGGCCGCCGCCAGGGTTTCGGTTTTGGCACGGGTGCCGCAATAGACGATCCCCGACTGACCCTTGCGGGCGGCAGCAAAGTTCAGGATCTGCTCGCGCGGTTTGTTCTTGGCGGCGAAGGCCAGGTGGATATTGGGCCGATCGAACCCGCCAAGAAACTGTCGCGGCTCAGTACCAACGAACAGGCGCGCAACGATTTCGCCCCGAGTTTCGGCGTCGGCCGTGGCGGTAAAGGCGGCAAGCGGAACATCAAGCGCGCGGCGCAGGGCGCCAATGCGCAGGTAATCGGGGCGAAAATCATGGCCCCACTGGCTGACGCAATGGGCCTCGTCCACCGCCAAAAGCGTAACCCCTGCCGCAGCCAGCAACCGGTCGGTCCCGCCCGAGGCAAGCCGTTCAGGCGCCATGTAAAGAAGCTTCAGTGTCCCGGCGTGCAACGCATCGAACACGGCGGCGGTTTCTTCCTCGGTGTTGCCCGAAGTGAGGGCGCCTGCCGCCACACCGGCTTCGTCCAACGCGCGCACCTGATCCCGCATCAGGGCAATCAGGGGTGAAATCACCACCGTCAGGCCCGGGCGGATCAGGGCCGGAAGCTGAAAGCACAGGGACTTGCCACCGCCTGTCGGAAGAATGGCCAGCACATCTTTGCCTTCGGCGACCGCCGTGACGATATCCTCCTGCATCGGGCGAAACCCGTCAAAGCCGAAAACGTCGGAAAGAAGCGCGCGGGCGTCCGGTTGGGACCCGTCCATTTTTGCCTCAGATTTTATTCAACTGCTCGTTGGCTACACTGTGGCACGTGAACAGGCGGTGAACAAGCGGAGGCTGGGTTTTCAAGAACGTCCCGGCAAGGGGTTCTCTGCTTGTCGATTAGATCATCGCGCGTGCCAAATCCGGCAGAATGATGTCGCGCAGGATGATGATGATCAGAAATGCCACCAGTGGTGCCAGATCCAACCCGCCGGTGTTCGGCATGTAACGGCGTATCGGGCGATATATCGGCTCTAACAGCCGGGTCAGCCCATCCCAGATCGAGGCAACAAGGGGTTGGCGCAGGTTCAGTACGTTGAAATTGATCAGCCAGCTCATGATCACGTGGATCAAAAGGATCATGAAAGCGACATCCAGAAAAAGCGCGATTATCTTGAAGATCGTAAGCATGGCGGACCCATAATTGCTGCAGCCCCTCACCTAAGGCCCTGCGCCGCGCCCTGCAAGCCTGCTGTGGCAAGTGGTGCCCAATATGGTTAAGGCGCGGATCAGCCAATTGCGGTGTTGCAAGACAGGATACATGCAGGCTTAGTGCAGCCAATCAAGGGATGCGATGTATGGCGGACCCAAGTCACAACAAACGGATTTGGGGCTGGTTCTTTTTCGATTGGGCCAGCCAGCCCTATCACACGCTTTTGGTGACCTTCGTGTTCGGGCCCTATTTCGCCTCGGTCGCGACGCTCTATTTCATGGGCACCGGGTTGGAAGAACAGGCGGCGGATGCGCGGGCGCAATCGCTATGGTCGCTGGGTTTGACGATATCGGGGTTGGTCGTGGGGTTTGGCGGACCCGTCATGGGGGCACTTGCCGATGCGGCCGGGCGGCGCATGCCGTGGATCGTGGCGTTCTCGGTGCTTTATGTCTTGGGGGCCGGGTCGCTGTGGTGGACCTTGCCGGACGGATCGAACCTTTGGTTCGGGCTGATGGCCTTTGGACTGGGGTTCATTGGGGCCGAGTTCGCGCTGATTTTCACCAACGCGCAGCTTCCGACACTTGGTGACCGCAGCGACGTCGGCAAAATTTCGGGCACGGGTTTCGCCTTCGGCTATTTGGGCGGGCTCATATCGCTTGTCATCATGCTGTTGCTTTTTGTCGAACAGGGCACCGGCAGGACATTGATCGGCATCGCGCCCCTGTTCGGTCTGGATCCCGAAACCCGCGAAGGGACGCGATTTGTCGGACCCTTCGCAGCCGTGTGGTTTCTGGTTTTCATGATTCCATACTTCCGTTGGGTCCGGGAAGTTCGCACCCCGGCAACGCGGGTGCCCGCGGGCCAGACCCTGCGCCGGTTGCTCCAGACTGTTCGGGTTCTTGGTCACCGGCCCAGTCTTCTGTCGTTTCTTGGCGGCTCGATGCTGTATCGAGATGCCCTGAACGGGCTTTATGGGTTTGGCGGCACCTATGCGCTTCTGGTGCTGAACTGGGACATCACGCGGGTTGGCGTCTTTGGCATCATCAGCGTGATCTCGGCTGCTGTGATGACTTGGGTCGGGGGGCGGCTGGACAAGCGTTTCGGGCCGAAACCGGTGATCGTCGTGGCAGTGTTGTCGCTGATTGTGGTCTGCGTGATCATCGTCAACATGAGCCGAACGTCGCTTTTCGGAGTGTCCTTGTCCCATGGGTCGAGCCTACCTGACACTGTTTTCATGATTTGCGGCGTTCTGATCGGCGGTCTGGGTGGCATCGTTCAGGCGGCAAGCCGATCTCTTATGGTGCGACACACAACGCCCAAAACCGCGACGGAAAGCTTTGGTTTGTTCGGTTTGGCCGGGCGCGCAACGTCATTTTTGGCGCCGGCACTGATTGGGATTGTCACGCTGTCCACCGAAAATGCACGCTTTGGCGTGCTGCCGTTGATCGCACTCTTTATTCTGGGCCTTGTTCTGTTACGCTGGACGCACGCTGAAGGAGACCAGACAGCGCCATGATCCGACATTTCATTTGCACCCTGGCATTCACAGTTTTTGTGACCTCGACGTCCACCGCCGAACCTCTGGCAAAAGAGCTGTTCGGCGGCAAGACCACGAGTTCGAACGAACGCGCGACCCCATTTGGCGGCTATGCAAAAGGTTGCCTTGCTGGGGGGCTGCAGTTGCCTGAAACCGGGCCAACCTGGCAGGCCATGCGATTGTCCAGAAACCGTAACTGGGGCCACCCCGAAACCCTGTCGTTCATCAAAAAGCTTTCCGGTTTCGCGGCAAAGCAGAAGGGATGGGGCGGGTTGTATATCGGGGATATCTCGCAACCGCGCGGCGGTCCGATGCTGACCGGACACCGAAGCCACCAGATCGGCCTTGATATTGATATTTGGATGCGGCCTGCCAGCCGGTTGAACCTTTCTCGCAACGAACGTGAAAACCTGTCGTCAGTCTCGATGCGTCGCGCCAAGGGAGCGTTCGTGAACAAGAACTGGACGAAACAGCACCACGCGATCCTGAGGGCAGCGGCGAAAGACAAACGGGTGGCACGAATCTTCGTGTTCCCCGGTGCCAAGGTGCAGATGTGCAAGGATGAAACGGGTGACCGGCGGTGGCTGAGGAAAATCCGGCCCTGGTGGGGACATCACTATCACTTTCATGTTCGTCTGAAGTGCCCCAAGGGGGCAAGAGGATGCGTTGAACAAGCGCCTCCTCCAGCCGGAGATGGCTGCGACGCCGCACAAAAGTGGGTCAACGACATTCTCAATCCCCCGCCGCCCGATCCGAACGCAAAACCGGCCAAGCCACGCCGTGAGTATCTTCTTGCCGATTTGCCAAAGCAATGCGCCACCACGTTGTCGCGCTGACCCTCGCGCTGATGGCGCCATTGTCGGCCTGGTCCGAGTCGCTGGAACTTATCGGACGGTTCGGATGGCAATCGGAGTCTTTCGTCGGCGTGTCGGGCATCGAGGTGTCGGCAGACGGCCGGGAATTCATCTCGGTTGCGGATCGGGGGTGGTGGCTGGAAGGCCAATTCATTCGCGAAGGTGAAAAGATCACTGGTGTTCAGATCAGGCGGCTTGAGGCCATCATCGGCCAGGATGGGCTACCGGTGGCCGCGCGCCGAGTCGGTGACTGGTCGGATGCCGAAGGTCTTGCCATTGCACCGGATGGAACGGCCTGGGTAACGTTTGAACGCTGGGCCCATGTCTGGTGGTTCGAAAAGCCGTATTCCCGCGCAAATTGGGTGAAGGATCACCCCACCTTTTACGACCACGCCGACAACTGGCAGTTGGAAGCCGCTGCCATTCATCCCGACGGCACAGTTTATGTCTTTTCGGAAAAGCCCCTGATCGAAGGCTTTCCGATCTATCGGCTGGGCGAAGATCGCCTTTGGACCATTGACGGATACCTGCCCGAGCGGGATGTCTTTGCCATCGTTGGCGCGGATTTTGACGCTGACGGAACGCTCTATCTGCTTGAACGAAAACTGGTTGTCGGGCTTTGGTGGCAAAGTCGCATCCGGCGCGTCCGATTGACCGAAGATGTCGATGATACCCTTTGGACAAGCGAGCGCGGCGAATACGGCAATCTGGAAGGCATCTCGGTTTGGCGTGACGACAAAGGGCTTCGCCTGACACTTGTGGCAGACAACAACGGAGGCGAGTCCGAACCAACCGAATTCGTCGAGTTCCGATTGACCGATTAGATCCCCAGTCGTTTGCATTACCCATCCCACAAGGCATTCGCCTTGACGTGAGATGATCGCGGCGGTATCTGCCCCCCGTCCTTATGAAAGGGCCAAGTCTCCGCCACCTTGTCAAAACGGACCCAGATCATGACCCGTATCCTTCCCGGCATAATTGCCATGGCCGCCATCGTGGTGGCATCGAACATCCTAGTGCAGTTCCTTGTCCTAGATGGGCTTTTGACCTGGGGCGCCTTTACCTATCCCTTCGCCTTTCTGGTGACCGACATCATGAACCGGGTTTATGGACCTGGGCCTGCCCGCCGGGTTGTGCTGGCTGGGTTTGTCACCGGGGTGGTCTGTTCGTTGGTCGGCAGCCAGATCATCGGGGAATTTGGCCCCCTGGTGCCCTTGCGCGTGGCGATCGCGTCGGGTGTGGCGTTTCTGACGGCCCAGTTGTTGGATGTGAGTATTTTCAACCGGTTGCGGAATGGACACTGGTGGCGCGCGCCATTGGTTTCGACCCTGGTCGCGTCGGCTGTGGACACCGCCTTGTTCTTCACCATCGCGTTTGCCGGTTTCCTGAGTTTCGGCGCCGCCGCCGACGCCAATGTGGCCTGGGCGCTTGATGCCGCACCCTTGTTGCTGATCGGACCCGATATGCCGCTATGGATCACCCTCGCCCTGGCGGACTGGGGCGTGAAACTGGCCATCGCACTTGTGGCTTTGGTGCCATTTCGCGTGATTGTGCGCAAAATGACGCTTGGTGTTGCGTAAATTAATTTGACAGACACCAAATCTGTGCCAACCTGCCCCTATCGGTAACAAACGAAAGGAGGTGGTCCAGTGTCTAGAGCGATATTGGAGAGAGGTGTCCGGTCAGTCGGGAGGACCGACGTCTAGCTGAAAAACTAGGCAAAACACTCCTGATTGGGCTTGTCGGATCCATCCGATCCCTAACTGGCCCATCTCCAAGATACTCGACAAGGGCCGCCCGATTGGGTGGCCCTTTTTCGTTGCCAAGGTCAGGCGCGCGATCTTTCCGCGAAAAAATCGGTGCCTCCGGCGGGCATATTTCAGGAAGGTGAAGATTGTGGGGCCTTCGACCTTGAGAGTAGTCTGGCATCCATGCGGATCACAGAGGACATTGAACTTCAGGATTGGGAACTGACCGAACACTTCGTGCGCGCTTCGGGCCCCGGCGGGCAGAACGTCAACAAGGTGGCGACGGCCGTTGAACTTCGGTTCGAGGCGGCGCGGTCGCCGTCATTGACCGACCCCGTAAAACGGCGGCTGCAACGGATCGCAGGGCAGCGCTGGACCAAGGAGGGCGCCGTCGTAATACAGGTGTCGGATACCCGGTCACAGGCCCGCAACCGGGAGATCGCGCGCGAGCGGCTGGCCGAGATGATCAGACGTGCCCTGGTAAAACCAAAACCCAGACGAAAAACCCGGGTGCCGCTGGGGCAAAAACGCAAACGGCTGGAGCAAAAGAAACGGCGGAGCACCGTGAAAGCGCTCCGCCGGTCCGATGGTGACGCAGACTAGGCCTTAGGCCAGGTCAAAACGGTCGGCGTTCATGACCTTGACCCAGGCGGCAACGAAATCGGCAACCAGTTTGCCCGCGTTGTCATCCTGGGCGTAAACCTCGGCCAGGGCGCGCAGTTGCGAGTTTGCGCCGAACACCAGATCGACACGTGTTGCCGTCCAGCGGGTGTCGCCACTAGCGCGGTCCTTGGCTTCGAACAGGTCTTCGTCATCCGACGTCGGCGTCCAGTCGGCGCTCATGTCCATGAGGCCCTTGAAGAACACGTTGGACAGCGCGCCGGTGTCACCGAAGACCCCGTGCGCCGCGCCACCGTGGTTGGCGCCGATAGCCCGCATGCCGCCGACCAGTGCGGTCATTTCGGGCGCCGTCAGGGTCAGAAGCTGGGCGCGGTCAAGCAAAAGCTCTTCGGCGGAAACCGCGTACTGCTGCTTTTGATAGTTCCGAAAACCGTCCGCCGCAGGTTCCAGCACTGCAAAACTTTCGACGTCTGTCTGGTCTTGCGTTGCATCCCCGCGCCCCGGCGAGAACGGCACCTCGGTTGCGTGGCCTGCCGCTTCTGCGGCCTTCTCCACCGCCGCCGAACCCGCCAGCACGATCAGATCTGCCAGCGACACGGGCTTGCCAAAACCGCTCTGGATCCCCTCAAGCGTCGCGATGACGCCCGCAAGCGGCTGGTTCACATCCCAGTCCTTCTGCGGGGAAAGCCGGATGCGGGCGCCATTGGCCCCACCCCGACAGTCCGATCCCCGAAAGGTCGAGGCAGACGACCAGGCCGTTGACACGAGGTCGCCCAGAGAGTGATCCGACGACAGAATTTGCGACTTCAATTCGGCGATGTCGGCAGCGCCAAGATCGTGACCGGCAGGGATCGGATCCTGCCAGATGTGATCCTCCGCTGGAACCTCTTCGCCCAGATAGCGCGACTTTGGCCCCATGTCCCGATGCGTCAGCTTGAACCAGGCACGTGCGAAGGCGTCAGCGAACTCTTCGGGGTTGGCGTGATACCGGCGCGAGATCTTCTCGTACTCCGGGTCCATCCGCATCGCCATGTCGGCGGTGGTCATCATCAGCGTGACCTTCTCGCCCGAGCCATCGACCTGCGGCGCGTGGTCGTCGTCCTTCAAGTCCTTGGCCGCCCAGATATGAGCGCCAGCCGGGCTCTTGGTCAGTTCCCAATCGTACCCAAACAGAACATCGAAGTACCCCATGTCCCACTTGATCGGATCCGGGGTCCAGGGCCCTTCGACACCACTTGTCGTCGTATCGACGCCAACGCCCGAGCCATGGCCGTTCTTCCAGCCAAGACCCATCTGATGGATCGGTGCGCCTTCAGGTTCTGGTCCCACAAGGGCCGGATCTCCCGCGCCATGGGCTTTGCCGAAAGTGTGGCCTCCGGCAACCAGGGCCACGGTATCTTCGTCATCCATCCCCATGCGCGCGAAGGTCTCGCGGATATCACGGCCACTGGCGACCGGGTCGGGATTGCCGTTCGGGCCTTCGGGGTTCACATAGATCAGACCCATCTGCACAGCGGCCAGCGGGTTTTCCAGATCGCGGTCACCACTATAGCGCTTGTCGCCCAGCCAGGTGTCCTCGGCACCCCAATAGATGTCTTCCTCGGGTTCCCAGATGTCGGGGCGTCCGCCACCGAATCCGGCGGTTTTGCCGCCCATGCTTTCAATCGCCGCGTTGCCGGCAAGGATCAGAAGGTCTGACCAGGAAATGGCATTTCCGTACTTTTCCTTGATCGGCCACAACAGCCGACGCGCCTTGTCAAGATTGCCGTTGTCCGGCCAAGAATTCAGCGGCGCAAAACGCTGCGACCCTGACGAACCACCGCCGCGCCCGTCGCCGGTTCTGTACGTCCCGGCCGAATGCCAGGCCATGCGGATGAACAAGGGGCCATAGTGCCCGTAATCGGCGGGCCACCAATCCTGGCTGTCGGTCATCAAGTCGTAAAGATCTTGTTTCAGTGCCTTCAGATCCAGCCCCTTGAAGGCCTTGCCATAGTCAAAGTCGCCTCGCATCGGATCCGACAGGGACGAGTTCTGGTGCAGAATTCTAAGGTTCAACTGGTTTGGCCACCAGTCGCGGTTTGACCGGGCTCCGAAGGTTGCGTGCATGACTGGGCATTTGCCGGGGGCGTCGTTTCCGTCCATTTTCCTCTCCTGGATTCATGTGGTGGGCCGAGTGCAGATCCCGGCATCGCGACTTGATTAGCAGATCCGGGCAATTAGAAGAAGTTGGATTTGCTGATCATTCTGATAATGTCACCTTATGATAAATCTGACGCTGAAACAGCTGCGCTATTTCGAAGCACTTGCGCGGCACAACCACTTCGGTCGCGCAGCCGAGGCTTCGGCGATATCGCAACCGGCCTTGTCAATGCAGATCAAGGACTTGGAAACGACACTTGGCACCGCCCTGGTCGAACGCGGCGGACGCCAGGTGCGGTTGACCGGCTTTGGCGAAGATGTGCTGCTACGTGCCAGGGGCATCTTGCGCGCGGTTGATGAGCTGAGCGACATGGCCCGCCAGTCGGGCGAACGGCTTAGCGGGCGGTTGCGGTTGGGCGTCATTCCGACGATTGCGCCCTATCTTCTGCCCAAGGTCCTGCCAGTGTTTTCCCGGGACTTTCCCCAAGCTGACATCCACGTGCGCGAAACGCTCACACCCACCTTGCTGCGCGAGTTGTCCGAAGGGCGCCTTGACGCCGCGATTCTTGCGCTACCGGTTTCGGAACCCTCGTTGCACGAAATGCCGCTGTTTGACGAGGCATTCGTGTTGGTCCGGCCAAAGTCTGAACGGATGTCTCCAGCACCCGACATCGACGCTTTACACAACATTCGGTTGCTCTTGCTGGAAGAAGGCCATTGCTTTCGCGATCAGGCGCTTTCGTTCTGCAACATTCCGTCGATGGCGCGCGATGGCCTTGACGGAAGCTCGCTGACGACGCTGGTTCAGATGGTCAGTGCGGGGATCGGAGCGACACTGATACCGGAAATGGCTGTTCCCGTTGAAACCCGCTCGGCCAAGGTGACGATCTCGCGTTTTGCGCCGCCGGAACCCTCGCGCCGGGTCGGCATGGTCTGGCGCAAGACCAGCCCCTTGGCCGCAGATCTCACGGAACTTGCAGCCATCGTGCAGCGCGCCGCCTGAACGCCTTTTTTCGGCTGCCGGCCTTCGGGAAGGTCGTAGGCGCAGACAGCCCCCGCATTATCGCAACCGGCGAAAACCATCACAAAACTGAATGATATCAGACGATTGCGCCCTCGGTTGCGGCGCGTATATCGTCGTTCGTCACACCAGGCGCGGTCTCAAGGATGTGCAGGCCCTTGTGGCCCACTTCCAATACCCCAAGGTTCGTGATGATCAGATCAACCACGCCCTTTCCTGTCAGGGGCAGGGTGCATTCCCTCAACACCTTGGAATCGCCGTGTTTGTTGGTGTGATCCATCACCACGATGACCCGACCGACACCGGCGACCAGATCCATGGCACCACCCATGCCCTTCACCAACTTGCCCGGGATCATCCAGTTCGCCAGATCTCCCTTTTCCGAAACCTCCATCGCACCAAGGATCGCCGCAGCAATCTTGCCACCCCGGATCATTCCGAAGGACTGGGCGCTGTCGAAATAGGCCGTCCGACGCAATTCGGTGATGGTCTGCTTGCCGGCGTTGATTAGGTCGGGGTCTTCGTCGCCCTCGAACGGGAAAGGCCCCATTCCCAACATGCCGTTTTCGGATTGCAGCGTGATGTCCTTGTCGCCCACATAGTTCGCCACCAGCGTCGGGATCCCGATGCCAAGGTTCACATACATGCCGTCTTCAAGTTCCTTTGCGGCGCGTTCCGCCATCTGATTGCGATCCCAGGGCATTAGGCTTGCTCCTTCTGACGGACGGTGCGTTGTTCGATGCGCTTTTCGTGCTCGCCCTGAATAAGACGATGCACATAGATGCCAGGCAGGTGAATGTGGTCCGGTTCAAGCGATCCGACCGGCACGATCTCTTCCACTTCCATCACGCAGACTTTGCCGCACATGGCAGCCGGAGGATTGAAGTTTCGCGCCGTCTTGCGGAATATGCAGTTCCCCGTCTCGTCCGCCTTCCAGGCCTTCACGATCGACAGGTCGGCAAAAATGCCCTCTTCCAGCACATAGGTTTCGCCGCGAAACTCTTTGTGCTCTTTCCCTTCGGCCACCTGGGTGCCGACACCGGTCTTGGTATAGAACCCTGGGATTCCACAACCACCGGCGCGCATCCGTTCGGCCAGGGTGCCCTGGGGGTTGAACTCGATCTCTAACTCGCCGGACAGGTACTGACGCATGAACTCGTCGTTCTCGCCCACATAAGACGACATCATCTTCCTGATCTGACGGGTATCCAGAAGCTTGCCCAGACCAAAGCCATCGACCCCGGCATTGTTCGACGCGAACGTCAGGTCCTTCACGCCGCTGGCGACGATAGCGTCGATCAGAAGTTCGGGAATACCGCAAAGCCCGAACCCCCCGGCGGCGATCAGCATGTCGTCGCTGAGAAGGCCGTCCAGGGCCTCGGTTGCGTTGTCATAGATTTTCTTCATGGGATTACCTCGCCAGAGATGTTGCAACGCTTTTGCCTTCGAGGTCTGCCAAAGTCAATCGCTGCAGTGCGGCATGGGGCCTTTCTCGCCCCTAGAACCCAAGTTCGTTCAGGGCACGTTCCATGTGTCTGCGCGCGTCAACACCTTGCCGATACGGGAAGTCGGTGAAAAACATCTGGGCCGAAACACCTGGATTCCGCTCTTTGGCCACCTGTGCCCGCTCGGTTGCCTGAGCCAGGTTGCCGGCAAGTTGATGGGCTCCGGCGGCAATCAGGTCGATATAAAAATGCGCCCCCGGCAGATGACAGGCCTTTTCCGTGAGATCGGCAGCTTTCGCGAAATCGCCCTCTCCAATCAAAGCTTTTGCGTGAACGCTAAGCATCGCGTATTTCAGCGGATCCAAAGGGCTAAGCTGCATCGCCCGCGACGAATACTCCTGGGCTTCCGATGTGCGACCGGTAAACCCCGAAGCAAGCGCCATCGAATACGTGCCTTGCGCGAAATTCGGATTGATTGTCAGAGCACGCCCAAGCCATTCGGCGAAAGCGTCCACATCACCGCGCAGCCAATGCACCCGAGCCATGTTGTAGTTTGCAAATGGATCATGCGGGTCGATGGCATTCGCCCTTTCGGCACTTTCAGCCGCCTGCGCTAAAGGAACCGCCCGATCATCGCCAAAATGCAAGAAGGCGGTTTGCCAGTGCGTGAACGACAAGCCCGCGTGGGCCCGTGCAAATTCAGGTTCGATCTCCAAAGCCTGTTTGAAGTGGTCGGCGGCAATCACATTGTCGGGTTGGTTGAACCGGTAAAGGTGTTGCAGCCCAAGGTGAAAATGCGACCAGGCCCCGATCTGGCTGGGATCCAACGACCGCGCCATCCGGGCTTCATTGAACGGTATATGGATCTCCATGGCAGACACCGCGTCAGACACGATCTCGCCCCGCACATCGTGAATTCCGCCGACGTCGGTTGCATAGCGGCTTGACCAGATCACCGCACCGCTGTCGGTGCGCACCAGTTCCGTCGAAACTGTAAGCATGTCGCCCAGCATCTCGATATTGCCGGTCAGAACATAGCGCACGCCCAGCATCTCGCGCAGGGTTTCAGGCGTTGTTGCCGGATCGCGGAACCGAAAGGACGACCCGCGCGATGTCACGAACAGCCACCGCAACCGCGACAGCGCCGAAATCAACTCTGCAGGAATCGCATCGCCGATCGCGGGGCCGAAAGCGCCTTCGCCAAGAACCGGAAAAGGAAGGACCGCGATCGAAGGTGTTTCCTCGACAATGACCGGTTTGGGATGCGTATCTTCCGGCTGCACGCTCGCTTCGGCTACGCGGCGTACCGAAGCGACGAAGCGAAACCCCCGACCGTGGACCGTCTTGATCACGGTTTGCCGGGCTCCGTCGTCGTCAACGGCGCGTCGCGCCATCTTGATTGCCGTCGACACGGCACTGTCCGAAACAAACCGTCCGTCCCAGATCTTTTCGATGATCTCGTCTTTTGACAGCACCCGCTCGGCGTTGTCGGCCAGAAGTACAAGCAGGTCGAATGCCTGCTTTTCCATCGGCACCAGTTCGCCGTTCTTGCGAAGTTCGGCCGCCGCCGGTTCCAGTTCAAAATCGCCGAAAACCAATCTCATGAGCACAATGCTAGGCAAATCTGAGGGATATTCCAGAGAATCCTCAGACTCTCCCCATACCGTCCCCAAGCTTGGTCAGCCCGCAATCCCTAAGCCTTGGTCATTCGCAACGAACAGCGACACACATTCTGACCAAAAGGAACCAAGACAATGACTAAACTTATCACCCTTACCACTCTCGCCTCGCTAACGCTTGGCACAGCGGCGTTTGCCGATCCTGCTGAAACGTCGAAGGTCATCACCCACCCCAGCCAGGGTGACAAAACCGTCGTCGAAGGCGCAACCGCCCGCCTGGTGCGCCATGACACTGGTATCTTTGCAAGCTTTGAAACAAAGGGTCTGACCCCTGGCCACGCTCACACCATCTGGTTTGTCGTGATCAATGAACCGGCCAAGTGCGAAACACCGAACGCCTGCACCTCAAAAGATGTGCTGAAGCGCTCGGACATCGTGAAATCGGACGTCACTGGTGGCGCCGGCGTTGTTGTGGGCGAGGATGGCACGGCCAGCTTTACCTGGCACCAGTCCGAAGGCGACATTGCGGACGGTTGGTTCGTGGACGGCTTGGTCGAAGCGGACCACGCCGAGATTCACCTGGTGATCAACGACCACGGCCCCCTGCTGGAAGGCCGCGAAGCCGCGATGCTGTCGACGTATCGCGAAGGATGCGCCGAGGATACGATCCCCGGCCCCATGCCCGCCACCGCCCGTGCCTCCGGCAGCGAAGGCCCGAACACCTGCCGCCTTCTGCAAGTCGCGATCTTCCCCGCACCGGCACAAGCCAGCTAATCCATCGAAGAAAAGGAATAATATCATGAATACCCAAACAGACATCGCACCCGATTTCGGCGCCATCAAGGCCAAGCAACAGGCAACCTGGGGATCCGGAGATTACGCCAAGGTTGGCTCGACCCTGCAGATCGTCGGCGAAACCTTGTGCGAAGCGATTGACCTTAGATCCAACGCCCGAGTCCTTGATGTGGCCGCAGGTAACGGCAATGCCACAATGGCCGCGGCCCGCCGGTTCGCCGACGTCACCTCGACGGACTATGTGCCGGGGCTTCTTGACGCCTCCCGCCGCCGGGCCGAGGCTCAGGGGTTCGACAACGTCGCCTATCAGGTGGCCGATGCCGAAGCGCTGCCCTTTGATGACGGCACTTTCGATGTGGTCCTGTCGACCTTCGGTGTGATGTTCACGCCGGACCAGACGAAGGCGGCCAGCGAGATGGCGCGGGTCTGCGCCAAGGGCGGCACCATCGCCATGGCAAACTGGACGGCTGATGGTTTCATCGGGCAGGTCTTCAAGACCCTCGGTGGCCACATGCCGCCCCCTCCCGGCGTGAAGTCCCCAGCACTCTGGGGCGACGAAGCCACACTGGCCGCCATGTTCGCCGGCCAGGTCAGCGATATCCGGATTGAAAAGAAGGACTTTGTTTTCCGCTATCGCTCCTACGGCCACTTCATGGACGTCTTCCGGACCTACTATGGACCCATCCACAAGGCGTTCCTTGCCCTTGGCGATAAGGGTGCAGCACTGGAAGCCGACATGGAGGCCCTTTGCCAGCGCTTCAACCGTGACCCGGACGGCGGTTTCACCCTGCCCTCGCAATACGCCGAGGTGATCATAACGAAATAACCCATGTCCCCACCGCCGTTTCCGGGCGGTCCCCCGGGACGTGGTCGCGATCGAAAGGCGGGCGGAATTTCCGCCCGCCTTGCCGTGCCGGGTCTGGACGAAGCGCGCCTATGTGTTAGGTCGGTTGGGAAAAAGGAGAGCGCCAATGCTGGTTGTTGTTTCCCCCGCAAAACGTCTGGACTGGACCGATCGCGACTTCGACACGACTGCCCCCGAATTCAGTGCCGAGGCGAACCGGCTTGCGTCCCACGCCCGCCAACTGACGCTCGGCAAACTGAAGTCGATGATGGACCTTTCAGATGACCTGGCCCGCCTGAACCGCGACCGGTTCCGCGCCTTTGCTGACCAGCCCACCAAGGACACCACGCGCCCCGCCCTTTATGCCTTTGCGGGCGATACCTACCTTGGGTTCGACGCCGGATCGCTTGATGCCGAAGGCCGCGCACGCGCTCAAAGCCACATGCGCATCCTCAGCGGGCTTTACGGAATCCTCCGACCCATGGATACGATCCAACCCTACCGTCTGGAAATGGGCAGCCGCCTGAAAACCCGGCGCGGCAAGTCCCTTTACGATTTCTGGGGCACGCAAATTTCCAAGGCCCTGAACGCCGTTGCCGATGACACAGGTTCAGAAGTTCTGGTGAACTGCGCCAGCCAGGAATACTTCGGCGCTGTTGAGCAGAAGGCGCTGAAACCCACTGTCATCACACCGCAATTCCATGAATTGAAGAACGGCACGCCCAAGATCGTCAGCTTTTTCGCCAAGAAGGCGCGTGGCTCCATGGCCCGCTTCATAATCGAAAACCGTGTCACTGATCCCGAGGGCCTGAAGGACTTCGACCTTGGCGGATACCGCTTTTCCGGCACCTCGTCGGATGGGCAAACCTTGAATTTTCAGCGCGAAGCGGCCGCAGCGGCGTGAGTCGGCGTGATCTCGTCAAGAATGACAGGCTCGGTATTTTCGGGCTGCGCGCCCAATATATGCTCGATCAACGCGGCCTTTTTCACCGGCTTCGTCAGATAATGATCTATCCCAGCCTCTAGGATTTCGTGCGCATCGCCTTCCATGGCATGGGCCGTGATCGCAACGATCGGGCAGGGCGACAGTTTGTCTTCAGCCTCGATCTGGCGGATGCGGCGCGCGGCCTCTTTGCCATCCATCTTCGGCATCGAAATATCTGTAAAAATGATGTCGGGCCGCTGCCAGTGATACTGGTCCAGCGCCTCTTGCCCGTTCTCGACAAAAACCAGTTCGATGTTCAGCAACCGGATCATCTTTTCAATCACCAACCGGTTGGTGCGGTTATCCTCGGCCACAAGAACCCGCATCAGCCGAACAGCCCCGGGGGCGGGCGGAGCGTCGCTGAGGTCAAATTCGGGCTCGCTGGCATCAAATCCGACATCAATAGACGGCGCATCCTGGTCAGACGGGGGCAAATCCAAAATTGCCGGGGCAGGGTCTGCGGGCGCCTCGACCTCTGGTACGTCCAAGACCGCGGCCGCGTTTGCGCGATCAAGGCGCGCGTCTTCCTGGAATGCGGCTTCATCAGCATTCAAGGGTGCTGGAATCGAGGCCGCATTGGGTTCTTGGGCCACCAATGGATCGTCCGTGGGTGCATCCCGCAGCACTTTCGGCGTTTCAGGGGCGAGATTTTCGCCCTTGGCAGGAATCCCAGTCGCCCCTTCGATCTCAGGCTCAGGCTCAGGCTCAGGCTCAGGCTCAGGCTCAGATTCCGGCTGCCGAGCGATTTCGTCTGGCAAGATTTCTTCGACGCTCTTCTCGGGTACGACAACATCCATCCTGGCAGTATCCGGCTCTGTCTCGGCCCCGGGCAGCGCGCCAATGACGGGGGCAGCGGGGTCTGGAACCAGTTCAGCTTCGGCGTCGTCGACTTCCATGGCGGTGTGCAAGGGCAGGTCCGCCACATCTGGGGCGGATGGAGCGACCGGGCCCGGCGCCTGCCGCCTCACCGGTGACGCAACACCATGCAGGATATTCGTCATGTCTGTTCTCAGAACCGGGCGCTGAAGCGTGCCGTCGAACACGTCGTTTCCGCGCGGACCACGCCCGGGGCCATCGGACAACAGAAAAACAGCCGCCGGATCAAACTGTCCCTTCAGGGCTTTTGCCGCTTCCACGATATTGTCATCCGCATCGGCGCTTAGAAACACGATGTCATTGGCTGTGGGCAGAAGCTGAGCCACGGACTCCAGCGTTTCCGTCACAACGGTACGCACGCCCATCAGACCGAGCTGCTTGATCAAAATGGCCCGGTTCATGCCATCGCGATCAACGATCACCGCCCGATCTATCCAGCCCGGTGCCGAAATCTCGTCCAATTCCACCTCGGCTTCGACAGGCAACGAGACTTGAAACCCGAAGACCGACCCTTGTCCTTCGGTGCTGTCGACCCAGATATCGCCGTTCATTAGATTGATCAGGCGTTGCGTGATCGCCAACCCCAACCCGGTGCCATCATGGGTGCGGTCGCGTTCATTTTCGACCTGATGAAACTCGCGGAAAATGTCGTCGACCTTATCGGCAGGGATGCCGATTCCGGTGTCTTCAATGGTGACGTGAATGCTATAGGCGCCCTCGGCATCCTCCGGCAATCCCACGACGCGGATCGACACATGGCCTTCCAGCGTGAACTTGATCGCATTGCCCACCAGATTGGTCAGAACCTGTCTGATGCGTCCGGCATCGCCAGTGTATCGCGTGGGCATGAACAGGTCGTAATCCACCGCGATCTCAAAACCCTTTTCGCTGGCGGTCGGCCACAAAAGCGTCACCACGTCGTGGATACATCGTTCAAGATCGAAGGGCTGGGATTTCAGGGTGATCTTCTCGGCTTCGATCTTGGAGTAATCCAGAACGTCATTGATGATGACCAGCAATGCCTCGCCCGAGGACCGGATCGTGTTGATGTAACTGCGTTGTTCCTCATCCAGGTTGGTATCCGCCAGAATATCGGCCATCCCGATCACCCCGTTCATCGGTGTGCGGATCTCGTGGCTCATATTGGCCAGAAAGGCAGACTTGGCCCGGTTCGCGGCTTCGGCTTTTTCGCTGGCTTCCTGAAGTTGCTGCTCGCGCACGATCTGGTCGGTGATGTTCAGCGCCAGCGTCACCAGATCGCCGTCCCGCGTGCGGCGGTCGATCAGCTTGATATACGTGCCGTTCCAGATCTTCAGTACCGCGCTATCAATTCGGTTCTGGCGAAGCCGATTCAACATCCCGGCCCGCCAGTCCGCCGCTTTCAAACCGCCGGTATCCACAATGCCTTCCTCGGCCAATAGCGCGAACAACTCGTCCAGCCGGATGCCCGGGCGTACCATCTCCAGCCCGTCAAATATCGCCAGGAACGCCCGATTTGCGGCAATCAACATGTCGTCCGGGCTGAATACGGCGAACCCGTCGCGAATGGTCTCCAGCGAATCCCATAGACGCCGTTCGGCGATGGTGATGGCGCTTTCCGCCGATTTCAGGCTTTTCTGTGCCAGATCATAGCGTTCCTGCAACTCTGCGGCTTCGCTGCGCGCGGCCTTGGCATGTTCCTGAGTCGTGGCAATTTCGTTCGACAGGTTTCGGGCGTGCAGGGAAAGACATTCGTTGGCCTCGTACAATTCGGATTTCATCTGCTGCATCAGACGTTCGGCAGCAAGTCGTGCGCGCCGCTCGGCGGCCAATTGGTTTGACATATCCATCCGCGTTGCATCCCTCCTTGGAACGTGCCGCAGTTATGGATTCATTTAGGTAAACAGGGGGTTAAACTCGCTCTGCCGAGTGGCGGGCAAATCGGCGCTGGAATCTGCGACGGAAATGACGGGGTGCTCCGTTTAACCTGGTATAATCCAAATAACGGAGACGAAAGAATGGATAAGGCAACGAAAAAAATCCTGACCGCGACAGCCCTGATTGTCGCCGGTGCCAGCATGGCAATGGCCCGCGGGCCGGAGTTTGGCGGCGAGCATATGAACTTTGAGCACTTCGATGCCGATGGCAGCGGCGAGATCACGCAAGAAGACCTTGCGCTCCTGGCGGACGAAAAGTTCGGCACCCTCGATGCCGACGGCAGCGGCGGCGTCAGCGAAGCCGAATTCGTCGCCGCCGCCGAAGGCCGTGCAGCCGAACGTGCTGCCCGGATGTTTGCCCGGCTTGATGCCGATGGTGATGGGGTTCTCAGCCGAGACGCCCTGGAAAACCGCCGTCAGCGCGGTTTTGGCGAACGGATGATCTCGCGCCTTGACGAAGACGACTCAGGTGGCGTCAGCGCCGAAGAGTTCGAAGCCGGCATGGAGCGGATGGCCGGGCGCGGCAAGGACCGTCGCGGCGGCGGAAAAGAGCGCGGTTGGGGCCGTTGGCACAACTAAGCCAAGTCAGCGCCGGATTGCCCTCGGGCTTGTCCGGCGCTACTCCGACTCCAGGATGGGTCAAGACAATCGCACTTCCGCATCTGCGGTCGATGATGCGCCCGATGGTGCGCTTCTTGTTGCATTCGCCAATGGCGATGCAGCGGCCGGTCGCGAATTGCTTGACCGGATCGCGCCCAGGATTTTCGGATACGCCGCCCGTGTTCTTGGCGACCGGACCGAAGCCGAAGACGTCGTGCAGGACACCATGCTGAGGCTTTGGAAAATGGCGCCCGACTGGCGTCAGGGCGAAGCGCAGGTGTCCACCTGGGCCTATCGCGTGGCCGTCAATCTTTGCACGGATCGTCTGCGCAAGCGGCAATCCCGGCCTCAGGTCGCGCTGGATCAGGTGGCCGAACCGCCAGCGGATCTGGCCACGGCGGTCGAACGGATGACCGAAAGCGCGCGCGCGGATGCGCTTCAAGCGGCCCTTGGCCAACTGCCCGACCGGCAAAGACAAGCGGTGGTCCTGCGTCATCTTGAAGGTCTGTCAAACCCCGAGATCGCCCAGATCATGGACATCGGGGTCGAGGCCGTGGAAAGTCTGACGGCCCGCGCAAAACGCAGCTTAAAGGCCGCGCTTGGCGGTCGGAAGGAAGAACTGGGGTACGATGATGGATAAGGAAAAGCACGACGATGCGGCACTGGACGCGCTGTTTTCAGCCGCCGCCGCTCGGCCAGAGCGCCCATCCGACGACTTCATGGCGCGATTGGCGGACCAGGCCATTCCTGCCCCGCCCCCGGCTGCACCTGCCACGCCTCCTTCATCCCGCGCAGGGTGGCTGACGGGTTTTTTCGCGGCCTCGGGCCTCTCGGGTGCCGCGGTCCTTGGGGTCTGGATCGGTTTTGTCATGCCCGAAGCCCTGGACACCTTTTCGCTAAGCACTGACGATACCGTGGCGCTTTCCACCTTTCTTCCTGGCGCCGATCTTGGCGCGGCTTTAAGCGAGTAACCCCCGATGACCGACACGCCACCGGAAAAACCCCGCCGCTCCTGGATCAAAGCCATTTTGTTCGTATCGCTGGCGCTGAACCTTCTGGTCGTGGGCGCGATCGTCGGGCGCTTCCTGTCCCCGGATGGTCCGCGCAGTCGCGACCGGGTCGAAGGCCCGGTCCGCAGCGTAATCGGCGAACCCTTCGTGCGCGCCCTGTCGTGGGACGATCGGCGCGCACTTCTGGAAGATCTCAAGTCTGAAACTCCCCGCATCCGCGAAACCCGCGAAAACCTGCGCCAAAGGTTCGAGGCCTTTCTGGTCGCCCTGCGCGCCGATCCTTTCGTGCCCGAAGACATCGGGCGACTTCTGGAAGATCAACGCCAGGTTGCCAAGGGCCGCCAGGAACTGGGAGAAATGCTGCTGTTGCGCCGCCTTGAAGCCATGAGCGCCGAAGAACGCGCCGCCTATGCCGACCGGCTTGAGCGGTCGCTCAGACGCCTGCGGCGGCGCTGAACTCGACCCGGTTTCTGCCCTTCACCTTGGCGCGGTAAAGCGCGGCATCAGCGGCATCGAACACCTGGCGCAACGGTGGCAGGTTGGACGCTTCTTCGATGTCAAAGGTGCCGGTTCGCGCGGAAACAGCCTCGGTTTCAATGTCCTGCCCGAAGGCAACCCCGATACTGGCAGTGATGCTGACCTGCACGCCATTTTCCAGTGGAATGGGCATGCCGGCGATCGACTGGCGCAGGCGCTCGGCAGTCCGCTCGGCCTCGATGACGCCAGTGTCGGGAAGGACGGCCAGAAACTCCTCGCCCCCGTGGCGTGAAATCAGGTCACATGCCCTCAGGTTGTCGCGAATACGGTTGGCCACTTCGCACAGCACTCGGTCGCCAGCCGAGTGGCCATACCTGTCGTTAACCACTTTGAAGTGATCTAGATCGACCACCATCATCACGAACCCGCGTTCATGTTCCTGTTCGCGCATCATCAGGTCGGCCAGATAGGCCTCGGCATAACGCCGGTTGTAAAGCCCGGTCAGCGGGTCAGTGGCAGCCAGGCGATAACTTTGCTCGTCAGTTTTGCGCAACCGGTCGCGCATGCGTTTGCGTTCCAGCATCGCGTCGATGCGGATCGCCAGTTCTTCGCCCGTGGCATTGTCGGCGGTGATGTCGCTGGCACCCAGGTTCAAGGCCCGGACGGCCAGCTTGGGATGCTCGGCTGGATGCAGAACCAGCACCGACGCATGTCGCGAATGACTGCGGTCGCGCAACTCGGGCAACAGGGTTTCCAGGGTCGCACCATCCTGCCCTGCCACGATCACATAGGCATCCAAAGACGGCAGGCTGTCGTCGCCCCGCATGGCGTCATCAAGCCCAAGACGGTCGATCCGATGCCCCAATGTGGCACGCAGAACCTCGGGCAACTGAGGCAGCCGGTCACTGTTGTTGACAACCGCGATCCGGGCCGTGCGCGAAAACTCCGACGGCGCCTCGGCAAACCCGAAGCTTGATGCGGCGACGCGCCGGCGCTGACATTCCAGTTCGGCATCCCCTTCACGGATCAACCCCCGAAGGCGCCCCAACAAAAGCCGGTCGGGCAACGACCTTGGCAACACATCGCGCGCACCCGCCCGCAATGCCTGAAGCCGCCGCATCGGCGAGGCATCGGCATCAATGCACAACAGGGGAATGTCGGCAGAGAAACTCTGGGTGCGGAAAGACCGGATTACCTGTCGCGGCTGGTCCGACTGTATCCCCAGAATCACCAGATCGGGATCACAATAGGCAAGCCTCGCGGCCTCTTCCGGGGTCGCCGCCGTAACCACATCGTAATGAGCGCTTTCGAACGCTGCCGAAAGCCGAATGCGGTTTGTCGGAACCGGATCTATGACAAGAAGGCACTTGGGCATGCAGTCCAGATTTGACTCGAATTTTCTGTTCTCTCGTTAAGTAATTCCGCATAACGGTTAACAAACTCTTTCCACGGATCGCCGATGACGCCACTGACACAGGATTCTGCCGAGGTTCTTGCCATCGAAGCCCTGTCCTGGCTGGTCGGAAATGACGACCTTTTGCCTGTTTTTCTTGGGGCAACCGGTGCAACCGAAGGCGACATCCGGCAACGCGCCAAGGATCCGGAGTTCCTGGCCTCGGTTCTGGATTTTCTCTTGATGGATGATGCCTGGATCCAGGCGTTCTGCGCCTCGGAGGACTATGGCCCCGATTTTCCGGTGCGCGCCCGTGCAGCATTGCCGGGCGGTGCAGATGTCAACTGGACTTAAGCGGTCTTTTTCTTCCGCTTGCGGCGTGGCGCGTTCTGGTCGATGAAATCCAGAACCAGCGGGCGGATGTTGTTACGCCAGCTTTTGCCCGCAAATATCCCGTAATGGCCTGCGTTCGGCTCAAGGTGCGACGCCTTTTTTGCGTCAGGCAACCCGGTCAGCAGATCAAGCGCGGCAAGGCACTGACCCGGGGCCGAAATATCGTCGTTTTCGCCCTCGACGGTCTTCACGGCAACATTGGTGATCGCTGCAATGTCCACCTGGCGCCCGGCCACGGTGAACTTGTTTTGGGCAATCTCGCGTTCCTTGAAAATCCGTTCGACTGTCGACAGATAAAACTCGGCCGTCATATCCATGACCGCCAGATATTCATCATAGAACCGGTTGTGCTTGTCGTGATCACCCGCCTCGCCCTTGGCGACGCGCAGGATCTGATCGGTAAAGGCGCGGGTGTGCGTTTCGCCGTTCATCGACATGAACGAGGCAAGCTGCAACAGCCCTGGGTAAACCATTCGGCCGACGCCGGCATAGTTGAACCCGACCCGCTGAATGATGAAGTGTTCCAACTGGCCCATCGTTACACGGCGGCCAAAATCGGTGACATCGGTACGCGCCGCATCGGGGTCGATCGGCCCGCCGATCAGGGTCAGCGTGCGCGGCTGCGCTTTGGGATCCTTGGCCGCCAGATAGGCCGTCGCGGCCAACGCCAGCGGGGCAGGCTGGCACACGGCGATCACGTTGATATTGGGGCCGGTGTGGCGAATGAAATCCGACAGGTAAAGCGTGTAATCCTCGATGTCGAACTTGCCTTCGCTGACCGGAATATCGCGGGCATTGTGCCAGTCCGTGATCCAGACCTCGGCATCGGGCAAAAGGCTTTGCACCGTCGATCGCAGCAAGGTCGCATAGTGCCCGGACATCGGCGCGACCAGCAGGATACGGCGCCGTTTTTCAGGTCGGCCATTCACTCTGAATCGGATCAGATCGCCAAACGGACGGGCCACCTCGACTTCGACTGAAACCAGATGATCGCGCCCGTCGCTTGCCACAACCGAGTCGATGCCCCAGTCGGGTTTGGTGATCATGCGCGAAAACGTACGTTCGGTGACCTCGCCCCAGGCCGCCATCATGCGGAATCCAGGGTTGGGCACGATGCCCCAGATCGGGTATGATGCCATTGACGTCGCGGTCGCACCGATCCACTGATTGGTGTTCCTGACCGTCTCCATCAGGTCGTATGTCATCATATGCCGCATATGCAAATCTCCGACCGATTGAGCCAAAACGTCGCTTTGCCAGATGCTTCCGGCGAAGGTACAGTGACCCAATGCTGCAGGTGCAAAATAGAGTGAATTATTGGCTATGACAACTAAAGAAACAGATAACACTGCGGAAAATATCGAGGTGTTGAACGAAAACCTCGCCAAAATCAACGAGTTGTCCAAGCGGCTGGCGGGCGCTTTGTCGCAGAAGAAGCCGACGAACCCCAGTTTGCAGGGCCCAGGGCAGGATTTTTTTGCCATGACAGCCGCCGCTTATGCCTCGGACGTGATGGCAAACCCGTCCAAGATGATCGAAACCCAGGTGGATTACTGGGGCAAAGCGTTGACCCATTATATCGACGCCCAGCAGAACCTGATGCGCGGCAAACTTGAACCACCCGAAGACAACTCGCCTGCCGATCCGCGCTTTGCCAGCCCGCTTTGGAACGAGCATCCCTATTTCAATTTCCTTAAGCAGCAATACCTCTACTCCGCCGAAGCCATTTCCAGCGCGGTCGATAATCTGGAGGATCTGGACGACAAGGATCGCAAACGGGTGCGCTATTTCACCCGGCAGATCGTCGACATGATGAGCCCGGCGAACTTTCTTGGCACCAACCCCGAAGCGCTCGCCAAGGCGGCTGAAACCAACGGCCAGTCCCTGGTCGACGGGCTGGAAAACCTTGTGCGCGACATCGAATCCTCGGATGGCGAACTGATGGTCACGCTGGCCGACAAAACCGCCTTCGAAATTGGCGAAAACATCGGCACCAGTGAAGGGTCGGTCGTTTACCGCAATGAAATCATGGAGTTGATCCAATACGCTCCGACCACCGAAAAGGTCCACAAAACGCCCTTGGTCGTCTTCCCGCCCTGGATCAACCGGTTCTACATCATGGACCTCAAGCCCAAGAACAGCCTGATCAAATGGATCGTCGATCAAGGCTATACGCTGTTCATCGTAAGCTGGAAAAACCCCGACCAGACGTATCGCGACTTTGCCTTGGGGGATTACGTTGAAAAGGGATACATGACCGCAATCGAAGCGGCCAAGGCAATCACCGGCGAAGACAAGGTGAACGCCGTCGGCTATTGCATTGCGGGCACGACTCTGGCTCTGACACTGGCGCTTCTGGAAAAGGCCGGTGACAAGTCGGTCAAGTCGGCCACATTCTTTACCACCTTGACGGATTTCGAGGATCAGGGGGAATTTGGTGTCTTCCTGACCGACGACTTTGTCGACGCGATCGAAGATCAGGCCTCAAAGACCGGCGTTCTGGAATACCCTATCATGAGTCGCACGTTCAGCTTCCTGCGGGCAAACGACCTGGTCTATGGACCCGCGATCCGAAGCTATATGATGGGCGAGGCGCCTCCGGCGTTCGATCTTCTGTATTGGAATGGTGACGGCACCCATCTGCCCGCGGCCATGGTCATCGAATACCTGCGCGAACTTTGCCAGGGCAACAAACTGGCCAAGGGCGGCTTTGACGTTCTGGGCGAAACGGTCACCCTCAGCGATATCAAGGTGCCGGTCTGCTCGGTCGCCTGCGAAACCGACCACATCGCCGCCTGGAAATCCTGTTATTCCGGGTTCCGCCAGATGGGCAGCAAATCCAAGACCTTTATATTGTCCGAGTCGGGCCACATCGCTGGCATCGTCAATCCGCCGTCCAAAAAGAAATATGGGCATTACACCAACGAAGATGTTCCCGGTGAATCGTCCGATTGGCTGGACAGCGCGACTTTCAACGAAGGATCGTGGTGGCCGACATGGGATAAATGGCTGAAAACCCGCTCGGGCGCCAAGGTCGCGGCCCGAGTCCCCGGTTCGGAAAAAAAGTACCCGATTTTGGCTGCTGCACCGGGCATTTACGTTAAAGAAAAAGTAAAAATCAGCTAACTTTCTGATAAAACACAGTAAAAAATTTATGCTGCGGTGCAGAAATGGGTTGATTTGCTGCACCGCAGCATCTATGTTTTCTGCATACGCAAAAAGGGCGGGACGGTCCGCCACATATTTTTGGAGAGAGACCATGGCCAAGAACACGAATGACTACACCAAGATGATGAACGACATGCTTGGTGCCTTCCCCGTTGACACCTCTGCTTTCCAGGAAGCCTTCAAAAGCCAGGCTGCCTTTGCTGACAAGATGTCGAAAGTTGTCCTCGACGCCGCTGAAAAATCCACCGAGATTTCTGCTGGCTGGACCAAGTCGACCATCGGCAAGCTGGGCGTTGTCACCAACGTGAAAGAAGACCCTGCTGATTACACCAAAGCCATGACTGACTTTGCTTCGACCCAAGCCGAGATGAGCGCCGAATCCATGGCCGCTTTCGCCGAGGTTGCCAAGAAAGTTCAGATGGAAACGGTCGAGCTGATGCTGGCTGCTGGCAAGGACATGGGCGAAGACGCCACCAAAGCCGTCAAGAAAGCAACTGACGATCTGTCCGCCGCCGCCAAGAAAGCGACTGCGAAGTAAGTTTCACGATCGGACCTACCAACTCCTCCCTGTTGGTACATCCCAAACTGGCGGGCCCCTGTGGCCCGCCTTTTTTTGGGAACTGGCAAGAAGATCGGGCATCAACGGGCCATTGGCCAATTCGCTGCTGCTGCGGCAAAATCAACTGAACTTTGAATTCCAAACCCGACGCCGCATACGGTCACGGCTTTCATATTGTGCAATTGCGGCTTCCAAATCGCCAGGCGCAAGCGCAGCCTCACCTTTCGCAATTCGCGTAATCTGCATCGTGTACCATGCGGTTACGCCGCCTTCGGGCGGGTTCTTGAAACGTGGAAACTGCGGCTCGCCGCGCCGACCAGCCAACCAAAAAGACGGCAGTTCAGGATCGACCACTAGCGCGCGAGCCAGGCCAATAAGATCGGCCTTGCCTTCGACAATGGCGCTTTCGGCTTGGATGAGCGTCTTGAACCCGCCCGTGACCATCAATGGTATGTTCGTCTTTGCGCGGGCGCGCCCGGCGAAATCCAAAAAATAGGGACCAGAGCCTGCCCGATCAGACGATGATGCTGCACCGGGGAAGTATGTGCCGCCACTGATGTCGATCAGGTCTATTGCCAACTGGTCAACTGCGGCAATGACCTCAAGGGCCTCATCTTCGGCAAATCCGCCTTCAAGCTGATCCGTGGCATTCAATTTGAGACCGACTGGAAACTCAAGCCCAACAGCTTGGCGCACTGCGCTGATCACTTCCAGTAACAGCCGCATCCGGTTCTTCAGAGAACCGCCATAGCCATCTTCTCGTTTGTTGAACAATGGTGACAAAAACTGATTGAGCAGGAATCCATGCGCCCCATGCAACTCGACGCCACCGAACCCAAGTTCCTTTGCAAGGCTGGCGGTGCGGGCAAATTCGGCGGGCAGCGCGTGAATCTCGTCCAAAGACAACGCACCGCAAGTCAGGCCGGGCAAGTCAAGCGCGCTCGGCCCTTTCGGTGTGCTGATTGGGACATCTGCCATTGCACCCGCGTGTCCAAGTTGGGGCCACAGTTGCGCGCCGTCAGTTGCCCCTGCCTTTGCAAGGCGTTCAAGCTGGTTCCGATCCGAGTGGCTGTTCAAAACTAGATTGCCGGGCTTCTCTGCGAAATAGGGGGTACCTTGAACCTCGCCGATGATTGACAACGCCAGACCACCCTTGGCCCACCGTTCGTAAAGCGCGATCTGATCATTGGTTGGATTGCCAGCGCCGTCGCCAAGAGAGTCCGACATCGCGGACTTGGCTATCCGGTTCTTTAGCGTTGCGCCGCATGGCAAAAGCAATGGTTGCGCGAGTGGTGAATTTTGCGTGTCGGACATGCGGATTCTACAATTCCATTGCCGTGATACGCCAAGGCAACCATTCGTGCAAAGCGCAGTATCAGTCGATCTGGGCTCTATGCCGCCATCCAAGGTTGGCTTGTATTCCCGGTGAAGAGGAGGCGCCTCAGCCCGGCGACAATCCTCTCAGCCGCTCGGATCTGCGGCGCAGCAACTCCAGGGTTGTCAGCAACATGATCGACAGGACAACCAGGATCGTCGCAACGGCCAGAATGGTCGGGCTGATTTGCTCGCGCAGGCCCGTGAACATCTGCCAGGGCAGGGTCTTTTGACCTGCCGAACCGACAAACAGAACCACGACCACTTCGTCGAAAGAGGTGATGAAAGCGAACAGGGCCCCCGAGATCACGCCGGGCAGGATCAGGGGCATCTGCACCCGAAAGAACGTGGTGACCGGATCGGCCCCCATGTTCGCCGCCGCCCGCGTCAGCGACCGGTCAAATCCCACAAGCGTCGCGGTCACCGTTATGATTACGAACGGAATGCCCAGGGCAGCATGCGCCAGAACGACGCCCCAATAGGTGCCCTGCAGGCCGATGCGGCTGTAAAAGAAGTACATGCCGGCGGCTGAAATGATCAACGGCACGATCATCGGCGAAATCAGGATCGCCATGATCGCCCGCCGGAACGGCACATGGGGTTGGCTAAGGCCGATAGCCGCCAGTGTCCCGAAACTCACCGACAGGAAGGTCGCCATCGGCGCGATCCGAACCGAATTCCACAGGGAAGACTGCCAGTCATGGCTGGTCATGAAGTCTTCGTAGTGCTTCAGCGAATACCCCTCGGGCTTCAGCGCCAGCATTTCAGGCGTGAAGGTAAAAAAGTCCTGCGCATTGAACGACAAGGGAATGATCACCACGATCGGCGCGATCAGGAAGAAAAAGATCAGCCCGCAAATCACCCGGAACGAGTAATACCAGGCCTTCTGGCCGGTCGAGGCATATGGCGGAAGTCCAGACATATCAGCCTCCCAACTTTACGTTGTCGATGCCGACGATCTTGTCGTAGGCCCAGTAAAGGATCAGAACCGCCACAAGCAGGATGGTGCCCAAGGCGGCAGCCAACCCCCAGTTCAGCGATGACGAGATGTGATAGGCGATCCGGTTCGAGATAAAGACACCCTTGGTGCCGCCGACCAGTTCGGGCGTGATGTAATACCCAATCGCCAGAATGAAGACCAGGATGGAACCCGCGCCGATCCCCGGCACCGAGTTCGGGAAATAGACCCGCCAGAACGCCGTCCAGTCCGTCGCACCAAGGGACTTGGCCGCGCGAACGTATGATAGTGGGATAGTCTTCATCACCGAGTACAAGGGCAGGATCATGAACGGCAACAGGATATGGGTCATCGCGATGATCGTGCCGGTCTGATTGTTGATCAACTGCAATCGGCTGTCATCGGCGACAATCCCGATCCAGACCAGCACATCATTGATCACCCCTTGCTGTTGCAACAGCACCTTCCAGGAACTGGTTCGCACCAGAAGCGAGGTCCAGAACGGCAGCAACACCAGGATCATCAGAACATTCGCTGAACGCATCGGCAGGTTGGCCAGAAGAAACGCGATCGGATAGCCCAGAAGAATGCAGGAAAAAGTGATCATCATCGACATGATCAGGGTGCGCTGGAACAACAGAATGTAAATCCGCTCGTTATCGTCGCGCGTCGTGACGCCTTCGGGCGTCAACTGGCGGTCGACCGAATTCAGGAAGTACCCGGGAGTGTACTTGGCGGCATAGGTCTGAATGGTCTTCCAGACTTCGGGATTGGTCCAGTCTTCGTCAATATCTTCGAACTGTTGTGTGTAGGAAATCGGGTCAAGCCCGGCACTGGCAGTCTTTGCGGCCTGTAAAAGCGGATCGTCGTAACTGGCATCATAGGCGACAAGGTCGCTGTGCAGCGCTCCGAACAGAACATCCCAGGGGTCTTCTTCCAGGGGGTCGTCCCCCTCGGCGATCAGGGTTTCGCGCCAACCGACATAGGCCGATGCCGTCCGTGGCCCGGGAAAGCCTTCGCGACTAAGCCGGTCCCATGTGGCGGGATCCTCCCAGGCTGCATCAAGATCGGTATAGGCCTTTTCGTAATCCTTGGTGTCGAACTTCCCGACGCTCCGCCCCGATTTGCGGAACAGGGATGAAATCCCCGGTTTTTCATAGTTCAGGCGGCTGCCAAGACGCGTATGAAGCTTCAGTTCCTCGGCAAAGACCATGTCGGTGTAAAGCGCCTGAAAGGTGCCTTCATCGGGCAGTTCGGTCTCATCGGGATCCCAGGCTCTTAGCGCATCGGTGGTGCGTGGAATGGTTTCTTGTACGATTGAGTTTTCCACTGACCGGAACAGCATGTCCGCAATCGGCGCAATGAATGTCACCAGCACGAACAACAGCAAAGGCGACACCAGCAGAAAGGCACGAAGTTTCTCGCGGCGCAGTGCCCGGTTCAGGCTGACTTTCAGTGGCCTGCCATCAGCGGCAAGGACTGGTCCGGCGGTGTCGCTCATGCCTCGTGCCCCTCGACAAGAATGAATGTGCTGTCGGCGTTTTTCAGCCGGATTTGCATGACCTCCTGGTAGGCGGGGTCATTATAGGCCGCGACGGCGGCCTCGTAGGATGGGAATTCGATGACGACATGGCGCTCGTGCGCATCGCCCTCGACAAGCTGACTTTGCCCGCCGCGCACGATAAATCGTCCCCCAAGGCCTTCCAGGATCGGCGTGTCCTTTTCGACGTACTCTTTGTACGCCTCCGGATTCCGGACAGTGACGTGGACGATCATGTAACCTTTGGGCATTGCGCTTCCCCCCTAAGCGGAAGGGCGGGGAAATCCCCGCCCTGCACTTTTTTTATTGTGCCAACCAGGCCTGGAACTTGGCCTCGATGTCGTCGCGGTAGTCAGCCCAGAACTCATAGTTGTACAGGAATGTGTTCTTGGCGTTCTCCGGATCGGTCGGCATATGCGGTGCCATGTCGATGCCAAGATCGGCGTGCTTGCCAACCAGCGGAGCCGAGGACGCACGCGCCGGGCCATAGCTGATGTACTTGGCCTGATCTGCCAGACGCTGGGTGTCGGTGGCGAACTTCACAAAGTCCTTCACGCGGGCCAGACGATCGTCGGGCAGACCTGCGGGAATGATCCAGCCGTCCAGGTCGAAGATCTGAGCGTCCCACAGCATTGCAACCGGCTGGTCCTGCTCTTCGATGACCGAGAACAGACGACCGTTATAGGTCGACCCCATGACAATCTCGCCATCTGCAAGAAGCTGCGGCGTATCAGCGCCCGCCGACCACCAGATCACATCGTCCTTGATGGTATCCAGCTTGGCCAGGGCCTGCGCCTGACCTTCCTCGGTCTCCAGCACGTCATAGACATCGTCCTTGGCGACACCGTCGCAGATCAGAGCCCATTCCATGTTGTTGATGGCGCGCTTTTCCAGGCTGCGCTTGCCGGGATAGGTCGCGGTGTCGAAAACGGCGCAGACATCGGTCGGCGGCGTGTCGCCAACCAGATCGGTGCGATAGCCGAAGGTCGTCGAATAAACGATCTGCGGGATAAAGCAGTCGCTGACCAGAAGGTCGCCGAAATCATCCGAGGCGCTGGTGCCATCAGGCGCAGCGGCCAGCACTTCGTCAGCATCGATCTCCATCGCCAGGCCCTCGTCGCACAGACGAATGGCGTCAGCGGCCACAACATCGACCAGATCCCAGGTCACGTTGCCGGCTTCGTTCATGGCGCGCAGTTTCGCAACGGCCTCGGCAGAACTTTCGTCCCAGATCGCCGATACGCCAGAGTTGGCCGCGATATAGGGTTCAACATAGGCGCGCTGCTGGCTTTTCTGGTAAGCGCCGCCCCAGGATACAAGCGTCATGTCGCCGGCCATGTGACCATCGGCAAAGCTCGCTCCCGCCGACAGCACCAGAGCGCCAGTCGCTAGAAGAGTAGTTGTCAGTTTCATTTCGTTCTCCCAATTCGTCCCGATTTGGTGTTGGGAACCGGGTCTCGGGACAGACGGCGGTTACCCTGATGATGCGCCCCCGACCCGAGGCGCGGTTATTTGCTCAGGCGTCCAGCGCCCGGCAATCCTGCGGCAACCACCCGATCTCGATCTGCTCGCCCGGTTTCAGACGAGCCTGATCGGGGGCGTTCCGTGTCTTGACGACAAAGTCATCATGGCCCGCAACCCGAAGGCGGGTGCGAAAGATATCACCCATATAGATGAACTCAAGCACCTCGGCCTTAAGTGTGTGAACGCCCTCCATCAGGCGTTCCTTGTTGAATTCGACCCGCTCGGGGCGGATCGACACCAGTGTGCGGTCCCCCGGTGCGGAAACGTTCACGGGTTTCGCATCAATGATCTCGCCGGAATCCAGTTTTACCGTGCAAGCGTCCCCGTCAATGGTTTCGACCACACCCGACAGCGTGTTGTTTTCGCCGATAAACTGGGCGACAAAGCTGTTTTCCGGTTCTTCGTACAACTTGTCCGGCGGAGCCAACTGCTGAATGCGCCCGTCGTCAAAGACCGCAACTCGGTCCGACATGGTCAGGGCCTCGGTCTGGTCGTGGGTCACATAGACGGTGGTAATCCCCAGATCGTGCGCCAGGTTCGTGATTTCGAACTGCATGTGTTCGCGAAGCTGTTTGTCCAGCGCGCCCAGGGGTTCGTCCATCAAAACCAACTCGGGCTCGAAGACCAGCGCGCGGGCCAGGGCGACCCGTTGCTGCTGACCGCCCGACAGTTGCGCCGGGCGTCGCCCGCCAAAGTCGCCCATCTGCACCATGTCCAGCGCGCGCTTGACCTTTTCCTCGCGCACCGATTTGTCCAGCTTCCGCACTTCCAGCGGAAAAGCCAGGTTCTCGGCCACGGTCATATGCGGGAAAAGGGCGTAATTCTGGAACACCATCCCGATGCCGCGCTTGTGCGGAGGAATGTTGTTGATCGGGTTCCCGTCCAGCAGGATCTCACCATGGGTGGCGGTTTCAAACCCGGCCAACATCATCAGACAGGTCGTCTTTCCTGACCCCGATGGCCCCAACATGGTCAGGAATTCACCTTTCCCGATCGACAGGTTCAGGTCTTTCACGACAAGAATTTCGCCGTCATAGCTTTTCTGAACCCGGTCAAAGACGACAAAGCCGTCTTGCGTGGTGTCTTTTGGCATGCACCCCCCTGTGGGCGTTTTGTTTCCCAATAACCAACACGATACGCGTCAGCAGATCAACAGTAGTTAGATCCCTTTGTTGGTCGAATTCCGTCACGTTTCATTGCTTCTGCGACGAAAAAGATCGTTTCACGGCGCGATGATGTTCGCCTCGGGCCCATAAGGAAAGCCGGTGATGTTGGTGGCATGGCCGTCCCCAACCACCAGTATGTCGTGTTCCCGATAGCCACCGGCCCCGGGTTCGCCCTCGGGCACCAAAAGCATCGGCTCCATGGAAACGACCATACCGGGTTCCAGCACGGTGTCGATATCCTCGCGCAGTTCCAGACCGGCCTCGCGCCCATAGTAATGGCTGAGAATACCGAAAGAGTGCCCATAGCCAAACGATCGGTACTGCAACAGATTCTCGTCGGCAAAGAACCGGTTGATCTCGGCGCAGATACCCGAACACGTCGCACCGGGCTTGATCAGCGATAGACCCAATTCATGAGCCGCAACGTTCGCCTTCCAGATCCGCAGCGTGTCGGCATCTGGGTCGCCAAGGAACAGGCTCCGCTCCAGCGCCGTGTAATACCCTGAAATCATCGGAAATGTGTTCAGGCTCAACAGATCGCCCGCCCGCAGCTTCCGCCCGGTGACCGGGTTGTGCGCGCCGTCAGTGTTGATCCCCGACTGAAACCAGACCCAGGTGTCGCGATACTCGGCGTCGGGGTGCGCTTCGGCTATCGCCAGTTCCATCGCAGCGCGCCCGGCCATGGCCACGTCAATCTCGCGCGCGCCGACGCGGATCGCCTCTTTCACTGCCGCACCGCCGATATCGGCCACCCGCGCGCCATCGGTGATCAGCGCGATCTCGGCCGCCGACTTGATCATCCGCAACGTCATGACGTCGGGCGCGATATCCTCCAGTTCGGCAATCCCCAGCATCTCGCGGCACGTCCGCTCGGCTGCAAGCGTCATGTGATCGCCTTCAATCCCCAGCCGCCCGGGCTGACCCAGGACCGAGGCCACGGCGCGCCAATAGTTATCGCGCTTCCAATCGGTAAAGATCACGTTGTCGCCAAACGACCGCCGCCAGGGTTGGCCAGCGTCAATGTTGGCGGAAATCGTGGTGCAGCGATCCTGCGTGACAACACAGCCATAGGGCCGCCCGAAGCTGCAGTAAAGAAAGCCCGAGTAATAGGCGATATTGTGCATCGAGGTGAACAGAACGGCGGGCATGTCGCGGTCGCTCATCATCTGGCGAAGCCTTGCCAGCCGCCCGGCGTATTCATCGGCCGCAAAAGGCAATGTCGCCTTGTCGCCGTTCTCAAGGGTGAAAAAATCAGGACGTGTATCAGCCATTTTGGTTGCTCCCCAGGCCATCGCCCTGGCGTGCCGGGCCATGATCTGCCGAACAAGGGGGCAACCCCGGGGCAGCGACGCCATCGCTGCAGGCGCGGGGATAATAGGGTCGCCAAATTCGATTCGGCAAGCACGCCGAAAATCTTTCCCACCGGTAAGGACAAACTCGTGCTTTTAATGAAGACCGCCACCACATATAGTGCGCAAAACACGACAAAAGCGGGCGGGACAAGTGGCGCATATCATAGTCGTCGGCAACGAAAAGGGCGGCGCGGGCAAATCGACCGTGGCCATGCACATCGCAACGGCCCTGGTGCGACTGAAACACTCTGTCGGGGTCCTCGACCTTGACCTGAGGCAGCGCAGCTTTGGCCGCTATGTCGCCAACCGCAGGAAATTCATGGCGGCCGAGAACCTCGACTTGCCGTGTCCGGTCTATCGCGAACTTCCCAACATCGCCACGGAAAGCCTGGGTCCGGGTGAAAACATCTATGACCAGCGTCTCTCTGCCGCCGTCACAGGGTTGGAAAAAGAAGTCGAATTCATTCTGATCGACTGCCCCGGTTCGCACACCCGTCTCAGTCAGGTTGCCCACTCGCTGGCCGACACACTGGTCACGCCACTGAATGACAGTTTTGTCGACTTCGACCTTTTGGCGCATCTGGATCCGAAGACCAACAAGGTGCTGGGGCCCTCGGTCTATGCCGAGATGGTCTGGAACGCCCGCCAACTCAGGGCCCAGGCGGGGCTTGAACCGATCGACTGGGTGGTGGTCCGCAACCGTGTCGGTGCCCAGGCGATGCACAACAAGGCCAAGATGGCCCAGGCGGTGGAAGTTCTGTCAAAGCGGATCGGGTTCCGCGTCGCCCCGGGGTTTTCCGAACGTGTGATCTTTCGCGAATTGTTCCCGCGCGGCCTGACGCTTCTTGATCTGCGCGACATCGGCATTCAGAACCTGAACCTTTCAAACGTCGCGGCCCGCCAAGAGCTGCGCGAACTTGTGAAAGAGCTACGGCTTCCCGGCGTTACTGTTGATTTTTGACCGGCCTCAGGGCATCAGCGGCGCTGTCGGCCACCTGACCGGCGATCCGTGACAATTTGCGGCGCGTCGAGGGTTCTGCCTTTTGCGCCTGTTCCTGTTCCCTGGCGATTTCTGCCTGGGTGCGGATCGGCTGGAATATTGCGGGAAAGGAATGCACAGACGGCACTTCTTCGACCGATTCCTTGCGCGGTCTGTGGATCAACTGGGCAAGGGGAACACGTGCAATCAGGGCAATCCCGACCAGCAGGATCGCAGCCCAGATCAGTGCCTGACGCAAAGGGGCCAGGTCGCGAATGGCCAATTCGGTCGCGCGCGGATCGGAATAGGGCGACACCATCAGGGCACCCGGAATGATACCCATGCCCTGGCGTTCCATCGCCACGGCGGCACTGTCGAAAAGCGTCGCACCTTCCAGTTCAACTCCGACGATGCGCACAAGGGGCCCGTGTAAACCACTGCCCAGAACAGGCAGCCCCAGATCGGCTGGCCTGAGCAAAGTTGCATCCCCGTTCAGATCGGCCATGATCACCCCCAAGGCCT
Source organism: Silicimonas sp. (assembly GCA_013002465.1). Classification (GTDB taxonomy): domain Bacteria; phylum Pseudomonadota; class Alphaproteobacteria; order Rhodobacterales; family Rhodobacteraceae; genus JABDJO01. The sequence goes on from JABDJO010000130.1 coordinate 55,685, forward strand.
GTCGTTCCAGCATCCGCGTCGCGATGGCGGATTTGGCCAGAAGCGGCGCATTGGCACGCGGCATCGGACGGCGCGGCTTGCCGCTTGCCACCGCCGCACGTTGCGCAAGAAATGGTTCAGACACAGTGCTTACCGCATAGATTGGCACCAGCCCCACCCATTTGGCATTCTCGTCACTGCCCACGTTTATCCGAGTGGCCTTCGACATCCCGATCTCAGCCAGGACCTGAAGTTCATCAACCATGTTGGTATGGACGTCGGGGATAAAGTCCTGCAACAGCACTTCTTCGGGCAATCCGACCTTTTGGGCCAGAACCGAATTCGCCGCCATCTGATCCTGATGATAGCCGACGACGATCGACGAACCGAAACAGAATACACCTGCGGCAAGCCAAACCCTTGGCGAAAAAATGATATGCGACAGGCGACTGATCAACGGAATCCTCGTACGGCTCACTTACACAACGAGCTTAAATATCCCGGTCCAAAGGGGCAGGAACGTGGCGCTTTGAAGGTCTATTGTTCCCCGACAGGGAACAGTCTGTTTTGCCTGGATTTCAAGGGGTTCCTCTGGCCCGGGTCAATCACCGCGCCCATGGGGTTCGTTCCAGTCAAGCTGCGGATTTATCGGGATAATTCGATGCGGATTGATGCTATCGTGGCTGTAATGATAGTGTCGCACGATGTGTTCGAAGTTCACCGTCTCGGCGACACCCGGCCATTGATACAACGCCCGCGCATAGGCCCATAGATTGGGATAATCGCGCAGATAATTCCGGTTGCACTTGAAGTGAGTGTGATAGACCGGATCGAACCTGAACAGCGTCGGCACCAGCCGCCAGTCGGCCTCGGTCACCCTATCCCCCATCAGATAGCGATTGTCGCCAAGCCGATCCTCCAGCCAGTCCAGCGTATCGAACAACAGGCCAACCGCCTCGTCATAGGCTTCCTGCGTGGTGGCGAACCCCGACCTGTAAACGCCGTTATTCAGCGTTTCATAGATGCGATCGTTGACCGGTTCGATTGCCTCTCGCAACTCCTCGGGCCAGAAATCATCCGTATTGCCGGTGATCCCGTCAAAGGCCGAATTGAACATGCGGATGATCTCGGACGACTCGTTTGAAACAATCGTCTCATTCACCTTGTCCCAAAGGACAGGCACCGTCACGCGCCCCGAGATCTGCGGATCCGCCTTAAGGTAAATCTCCCGCAGAAACGGCAGACCATAAAGCGTGTCGCCCGTCGCGCCGGGAAAGTCGTCCGACAGCGTCCAGCCATCCGACAACATGTCCGGATGCACAACCGACACCGTGATCAGATCGGTTAGCCCCTTCAACGCCCGGAATATCAGTGTCCGGTGCGCCCAGGGGCAGGCGTAAGAGACATAAAGGTGGTACCGCCCCGCTTCGGCCTTGAACCCGCGTTCGCCGCTTGGGCCAGGGCTACCGTCGGCGGTGATCCAATTCCGAAACTTCGCCGTCGAGCGCACGAACCGCCCGCCCGAAGCCCCGGTGTCGTACCAAACGTCATGCCAATCGCCGTCAACAAGCTGTCCCATAGAGAACCTCCTTTGTTGATGGTGACCTAGTTCCGCACGCAGGAAATGTCACTGCGCGCCATCTGTTCGGATTTGCACAGAGCCGAGACTCTTGGGGCTCTCAGCATCAGCCGCAAAAAAGTCTGCGGACCAAACCCGCGATCCCGGTTTCTGATCGACATGGGAAATTCGCAACCGGGCACTTCCGGGTAAACCTTTGCTTCACCCAGTGCGTCTATGGGAGGGCGACGGTTTTGTTGGAGTCGCCAAAATGAAAATTCTCAACTCGATTCCCATTGGGCTGAAGCTGGCCGGAATCTCCTCCGGCCTCATGATTGCCACCGTTGTTGCGATCTCGGTCACGAACTTCATGAGCATTCGGGATTCGATTGTCGGCAAAACCGAAGAAAAGCTGGACGGGATCACCCAGGTACAATCCGAACGTATCGCGGATTTCTTCAACGTGCTTGACCGCGATCTTACGTTGCGGGCCGAAAGCGGTGTTGTTGCCGAAGCGATCAAGGCTTTTGCGGGTGCCTTTGCTGCCTATGAAAACCCGAAGGAAGATCTGCAAACCATCTACATTCATGACAATCCGCACCCTGCCGGCGAAAAGGACCAACTTACCACGGCCGGGACCAACCATGTCTATGATTGGACCCACACGAAGTACCATCCGTATTTTGACGCTTTGCAGGATGCCATGGGATATTATGACGTCTTTCTTTTCGATACCGATGGCAATCTCGTTTACAGCGTCTTCAAAGAACTGGACTACGCCACGAACATGGAAACTGGCGAATGGCGGGAAACCGGGCTTGCCGCCGTATTCCGCCAGGCCAACGAAGCCACCGCAGAAGATACAACGACATTCCAGGATTTCGCCCCCTACGAACCCAGCTTTGGTGCGCCCGCCGCGTTCTTTGCGCGCCCGGTTTTCGATGCCGCCGGCAAACGGATCGGCGTTCTGGCGTTCCAGGCGCCGATTGATGCCATCAACCAGATGATGAACGGTCTCGATGCACTTGACGGAACAGGTGACGCCATTCTCGTTGGGGGTGACTCATTACTTCGCAGCGACTCGCCGCTTAGTGAAGAAAGCGACATTCTGCAGACCAGGATTGATACAGGGTTTGTCCGCGACGGATTGGCTGGCGGCGCAGGGTTCCTGCAACATGTCAATGCAGCGGGTGACCTGTATCTGGTTTCGTACAGACCGATTGATATCTTTGGTGCACGCTGGGTGGTTGTCGCAAGGCAGGATTCTACCGAGCTGAATTCCCAGCTGAACAATGCCCTGACGGAAACGGCAATGGTCGCCCTTGTCGCCATTGCCATTGCGGGCGCCATAATGCTCGCGCTTGCACGCAGCATCAGTCAACCGCTCAAGAACCTGACGTCCACGGTTGAAGCCATTGCCAGAAAACAGTTCGAAGTTGCGGTTCCTGCCACCGATCGTGGCGATGAGCTTGGCCACATCGCGGCCGCCGTTGAAACTTTCCGCGTCAAGTTGAAAACGGCCGAGGAAAACCTGTTCGAAATCGCCTTCAAAAGCGCAGCCTTCGAGGTATCGGGCGCGCCGATGCTGATGACCGACATGGACTTCAACATTCGGCTTTTGAACGAGTCCCTTTCAAATATGATGCGCGAACGGGCCGACGATTTTCGCACCATCATCAAGGATTTCGATCCCGATCAACTGATGGGAAAGAACATGGATGTGTTCCATGTGATACCCGAAAAGGCGCGAAAAATTCTGGCGAACCCGGAAAATCTTCCTTTCAAGACAAAGATTGCTGTCGGCAATGCGTTTGTTGGCCTTCTGGTTGATGCCATTCTGGACGTGGACGGCAATCAGATCGGCTATGTCCTGGATTGGAAGGACCAGACCTTTCATATGGAAAACCAGGTCATCATGGAGGCCATCGACAGCGGTCAGGGGCGTGTCGAGATTGATCTGGACCACCGGATCAGAACGACGAACAGCCTGTTCGCGGACTGTATTGGCAATGACCCCGACGACGTTGTGGGAATGTCACTGGAAAGGGTACTCACGCGTGAAAGTGACGACGGCGCGGACACCGATTTATGGGACGCGGCCGGCGGTGGCGAAGTTGTCTTCGACCGGTTCCGCCTTGCCCTTGGCACGAAGGATATCATCATCGCCGGATGCATGTCGCGGGTTCCGAACCACAAGGGTCAAACAAAAGGCTATCTCTTGTTGGGCACGGATGTGACCGAGGATCGCAAGGCCGCCATTGACACCGAAAGGCGTCAACAGGAAATGGCGGCGGCGCAGGCCAGTGTGGTCGAGGCGTTTCAATCAAGTCTAACCAAGCTTTCCGGGGGGGATCTGATGGCGGAAATCGACGCCGAGTTCTCCGAGGAATACGAAGCGCTTCGCATGAACTACAACAACGCGGTTACCAGCCTGCACGATGCGATGCTGGACGTCCTTGAAGCGAATGTGCTCATTCGGGAAAACTCCGAAGAAATTCGCAGCGCAACAGACGACCTTTCCAAACGCACGGAAAAACAGGCGGCGACGCTGGAAGAAACGTCGGCCGCCTTGAACGAGTTGACGACGTCGGTGAAATCCGCATCCGAAGGCGCCCAGCAGGCCTCCTCGGTCGTCAATCACGCACGCGAAAATGCCGAAACCAGCGGCGAAGTGGTGCGCGACGCCGTGGCGGCAATGGGCGAGATCGAAAAGTCGTCGCAGGCCATTTCGAATATCACCAGCGTGATTGACGACATTGCCTTCCAGACCAATCTTCTTGCACTGAACGCGGGCGTCGAGGCTGCTCGGGCAGGGGATGCCGGTCGGGGATTTGCCGTTGTGGCTTCGGAAGTGCGCGCGCTGGCGCAACGCTCGTCCGAGGCAGCCAAAGAGATCAGCGACCTGATCACATCCTCCAGCAAACAGGTTGAACACGGCGTGTCGCTTGTTCACAAGGCCGGCAATGCCCTGACCGAGATCGTGGTTTCGGTGAAAGACATTGCCGATCATGTGTCTGCCATCGCCAACTCTGCACAGGAACAATCGACGGGCCTGAACGAGATCAACGATTCGGTCTCCGAACTGGACAAGGCCACGCAGCACAACACCGCCATGGTCGAAGAAACCACGGCGACCAGTCAAAGTCTTAAAGGTCAGGCCGACTTCTTGTCGAAAACCACATCCAGGTTCCGCACAAAGGACACGACCGCAGCCCCCGAACCCATTGTTGCCAAGGCAAGCTGAACCGTCGGACTATTTCGTAACTTTTACTGTTCGGCACGCCGAAATCCACCAAACCACGCGGCGCATCCAATCTCCGGCGACAGTGCAATGACCCGCCACCTTGAACGGATGAAAAACCGTCAGAACCCCGTTCGGTTCCCGTCGGTGTCGCAAGATTTGAAAGCCTTCGTGGTGATGAAGGGCCTGGTCAGTGGGTATCTGTGATGATTGCACCGGAATGATCCCCGAAGGTGCAAGCGACGCCGATACAACAGTCATTGAAAAAGCAAAGACGAATCCACGGCATTGCCAGTATTTCCCGGACACACCCTACGCGGTGTAGTACCCATTGACCGCAGTCATCCTACCGCAAAAGGCCACGAATTTTGGGTAATCACACATGTCCGGCAGCCGAATGAGCAGAAGTTACGATCGCCCATGACCGATGCGCTGGATCAGTATATCTCCGGGAATCTTCGAAAGGTCGATGGCTGGTTGACTGCGTTCGATGCCCGTCTGATCGCGGCGTTGCTGCGGTGGCAGAATGCCAATGGCGTGTCGGGCTGTCTTGGCGAGATCGGCGTCCATCACGGCAAACTGCTGATCCTGCTGCAACTCGCAGCAAGCGCGGATGATGCTGTATTCGGTGTCGATCTTTTCGAGGACCAATCCGAGAATATCGACCGGTCCGGCCGGGGTGACCGCCAGATGCTTGAAAGCAACGCGGATCGCTATGGCGTCGGCGCCGCGGGTCTCAACCTTCTGCAGCGAAATTCTCTGGAACTGGAATGGCCTGAACTCAGGCGACTGACCGGCGCAGAGTGTCGGTTCTTCAGCGTCGATGGCGGCCACACGGCTGATATCACAGCGAATGATCTGGCGATTGCCGATCAATCGCTGACCAGCGATGGCGTGATCTGCCTGGACGATTATTTCAACAAGATGTTCCCGGAGGTATCCGTGGGTCTGTGCCGTTTCATGCAGAATGCAGACCTCGCCCCGTTCGCGATATCGGCAAACAAGGTGTTCCTTTGCCGTCCCGATTTCCAAGCGAAGTACTCCGATTGCCTGCGGGCGTCGGTTGGCCAGGCCGAACATGCCTCGGACGTCGATTTCTTTGGTTACCCGACCCCCGTTCTGCGACAGCCCAAAGGCGCATACGAGCGTGTGAAGACATCCAGGCTTGCGCGAAAGCTGCGTGATACGGCATTGGGCGAAGCGCTGAAGCCTCTGGTGCGCCGGGTCCTGTTCCGCCAGTAATTCGCCCAGGCTTGCAGACTTCGGCAGTTGACGCCGGTGCCTTTACACCGCTCAGCGCCCGCCAAACGAAAGGTGCCCGTCTTTCCCGCCGTTGACCCCGCTCGGGCCTTCAGGCAAATTTGCCGAAAATCAAGGAGAGCAGTTTGGCAGACCCCGCCAGCCCCGACGAAACCGCTACGAAAGCGGTCGATGTGGCGTTCCAGCATACCTCGGCCAAGGGTGCCGAGTTTCGCACCTGGTTCCGGGGCGAACACACGAACTTCAATCCCAAGCTCGACCAGATCATGGCGCTTGACGGGCCGGAAAACTTTGTGCTGCAAGGCTGGCTCCCGAATGAACCCCTGATCGACAAGACCACCCAGATCACCGCTTTCGGATCCTGCTTTGCCGCCAATATCTCGAACTGGCTTTCGGAACGAAACTTCCGCATTCTGAACCGCGCCGAAGACGCCAGCCGCGCCTATGTGGTGACCATGGGCGAAGGCATGGTGAATTCTTTCGTCATCCGCCAACAGTTCGAATGGGCCTGGGAAAACAAGGTTTTCGACCAGGCGCTTTGGCACGGCTATTCGGCCGAGGCCTATGGCTATGACGAAGACGTTCGGCTTGAAACCAAACGCATCTTTGACGAGACCGAGGTGTTCATCCTGACCTTCGGCCTCTCCGAAGTCTGGTACGATGAACCCACCGGCAATGTCTTCTGGCGCACCATCCCGAAAGACGCATACGACCCCAAGCGCCACAAGTTCCGCCTCTCCTCGGTCGATGAAAACCGTGACAACATCCGCGCGATCTACGACCTGATCCGCAAATACCGCCCCTACGCCAAGGTCATTGTGACCCTTTCGCCCGTGCCCCTGATCGCCACCTTCCGCGATGTCTCCTGCATCACCGCCAACTCGGTTTCCAAGGCCACCCTGCGCGTCGCCGTCGACGAAGTGGTCCGTGAAGTTCATGACGAGGGCCACCTGTTCTACTGGCCCTCCTATGAACTGGTCACCGACGTCTTCCGCAGCCCATACCGTGCCGACCGCCGCCATGTCCGCCCGGTGGTGCTGAATTATATCATGCGGCTGTTCGAAACCGCATGGTGCAAGGACGGCGACGTCGCCAAGGGCGAACTCCTGGAATCCTGGGTCCGCGCCCATGTGGCCGCCGGCACGCTTCCGGCAGAGCTTCAGCGGATCCTCGCCAAACGCCGCCCCTATCCTCTGAAAAAGTTCCTCTCGGGTGCCAGATTCCACGAAGACGAAAAGGCCAACACGGCAATTCACGCCCTTCTTGGACAAATCCTTGAAAACTGGCGCGCCGAACGCGCCGAACGCGAAGCGGCAGACCAGGAAGAACCGGCCGCACCATAAGTCCATGTGCGAAAATGCGCAGATAGCATGCGTAATTTCCGGTTTATACGCATTTTTCGCACAGTATATTCGGGTCAACCAAACCGGAGCACCCTCATGCTGAACCAGATCAACGGCCTGCACCACGTCACATCGCTGGCCTCATCCGCCCGCGCCAACAACGCCTTCTTCACCGATGCCCTCGGTCTCAGACGGGTGAAAAAGACGGTGAACTTCGACAACCCCAATGTCTATCACCTCTACTATGGCGACGAAACGGGAACCCCCGGCACGGTCATGACCTATTTCCCTTTCCCCCACGCCAAGCGCGGCCAGAAAGGCACGGGCGAGGTCGGCCGCACCGCGTTTTCCGTCCCCGAAGGCAGTCTTGCCGCCTGGGCCGACCGCCTCGCGACCCTCGGTGCGACCGGGCTCGGCCAGGACACCCGGTTTGGCGAACACCGCCTGCTCTTCGACGGCCCGGACGGCGACAGCTTCGCCCTTGTCGAAACCGCCGATGATTCCCGCAACCCATGGACCGAAGGCGGTGTCAGCGACCAGATGGCCATCCGCGGCTTCCATTCCGCCGACATGCGACTTGCCGATGCCGGCGCCACCGGCGAGCTTCTCCGATACATGGGCTACGAAGAAACCGACAAGCAAGACGCCGTCACCCGCTACCACGTCCGGGGCGGCAACGAAGCCAACGTCATCGACATCGAAACCCTGCCCGAAACTCCGGCGCATCAGGGGGCCGGTTCGGTTCACCACATCGCCTTTTCTGTCGATAACCGCGCCCGTCAACTTGAGGTCCGCGAAGCCCTGATCGACTCCGGGCACGCCGTCACTCCGGTCATCGACCGTGATTATTTCTGGGCGATCTACTTCCGTGCGCCCGGCGGTGTCCTGTTCGAAGTGGCCACAAATGAACCGGGCTTCAATACCGACGAAGACACCGCCCACCTCGGCAGTGCCCTTAAACTCCCCTCGCAACACGCCCACCTGCGCGAGAAACTGGAAAAGACGCTGGACCCTATCGACTGATCCCTCTTTCATCTTGCCCCAAATATGCAAAGGGCCGGTTTTTCGTAGAAAAATCGGCCCACCGCGACCGGCGCAGCCGGGCGCAAAACCGGCCTCGAAATTTGTTTGACAACTAACGATCTTTCGCGTCCCATAGATAGGCGAAGAAAGAGGACAGTCAGTTGAACTTCGTCAGAAACGCCTGGTATGTTGCCGGTTGGTCGCGGGACTTTGCCGACGACCTCGTGGCGCGCTGCATCACCGATCAACGACTGGTCCTGTTCCGCCGTTCGACCGGCGACGTCGTCGCCCTCGAAGACCGCTGCCCGCACCGGTTGCTCCCGCTTTCAAAGGGCAACCGCATCGGCGACACCATTCAATGCGGCTATCACGGGATGACCTTCGATGGGGCAGGGCACTGCGTCCGTGTCCCCGGCCAGGACAATTTGCCAAAAAGCGCCTATGTCGAATCCTATCCGATCGTGGAACGCCACGGCATTGTCTGGATCTGGATGGGCAACCCCGACTTTGCCGATCCGGACAAAATCTTCGACCTGCCGGAATTTACCGACCCCGACTGGCACGCTCACCTCGGCGACGCGCTCCATATCAAATCCCATTATCTGAACGTCGCCGAAAACCTCGTCGACCCGGCGCACGTCAGCTTTGTCCATCCCACCACGCTTGGCAACGCGGCCTCTGAAAACGTGCCGGTCCATGTTTCGACAGCCGGCGAAACCATCCTCGCCTGGCGCTGGATCCGCGACGCACCGCCGATCGGGTTCTTCCAGAACTTCGGCAACTTTTCCGGCAACGTCGACCGGTGGCACTACTACCACCTGCACTTGCCCTCAACCGCCGTCATCGACTTCGGCTCCTCGGATGCCGCCCTGAGCCTCGCGGAAGACGACCGCGACCAGGGCGTGCGTATCTTCGCCATCCACTTCGTGACTCCGGTCGATGCCGACAACACCATCGACTACTGGATGCACATAAGAAACACCGCCACCGACGACGAAGCGGCCTCGGCCCAGATGGATACGATGTTCAGAAAGGCGTTCTCGGAAGATGTCGCCGTCCTTGAAGCGATCCACGAAGCCGAAGCCTTGCCCCAGAAAAGAAAGCCCATTCGCATCGCCATCGACAAGGGGCCGAACGTTTACCGGAAACGCATCCGCGAAATGGTCGAAGCCGAAGCAACCGAATACCTCGGCGACCCCGAAGCGCCGACATTCGTCCAACACGACTGAAAAAAACGACACGTCAGGGAGTGAAACATGAAACGACAGACATTTCTGAAAGGCGCGATTGCCGCCATGGCCTTGGCCGCCGTGCCACTTGCCGCCGCCGCGCAGGACACGATCAAGATCGGCGAGATCAATCACTATAAACGCCTCGCCGCCTTCGCTGGCCCCTACAAGCAGGGCATCGAACTGGCGCTCGAAGAAATCAACGGCGGCGGCGGCGTCCTTGGCAAGCCAATGGAGTTCATCTTCCGCGACGACCAGGGCGAACCTGGCGAAGCGATCAAGATCGCCGAAGAACTCGTGACCCGCGAAGGCGTTGTCATGGTCACCGGCACCATCCTGTCGCACGTGGGCCTCGCGATTTCCTCGCATGCCGCCGAAAAGGGATATGTCTACCTTGCAGCCGAGCCTTTGGCGGATGCGATCACCTGGGCCAGCGGCAACAAGTACACCTTCCGTTTGCGCGCCTCGACATTCATGCAGGCCGCGATGCTGGCAGAACAGGCCGCCGCCTCGGGCGCCAAGACCTATGCGACCATTGCGCCCAACTATGCCTACGGCAAGGACGCGGTCGCCGCCTTCAAGGAAAACCTTCTGGCGCTGCAACCGGATGCCGAGTTCGTGGCCGAACAATGGCCAGCGCTGTTCAAGATCGACGCAGGTGCCGAGGTTCAGGCGATCGAACGCGCCAAGCCTGACGCGATCTACAACGTGACCTTCGGCCCGGACCTGGCGAAATTCGTCCGCGAAGGCACCGACCGCGGCTTGTTCGATGGCCGCACGGTACTGGGTCTTCTGTCGGGTGAACCGGAATACCTCGACCCCCTCGGCGACGAAGCTCCCGAAGGCTGGATCGTCACCGGCTATCCCTGGTACGACATCCAGGATGGCCCGGGCAAAACCTTCGTCGACGCCTATCAGGCCCGGTGGGATGACTATCCCCGCATCGGTTCGCTGGTTGGCTACATGACCGTGCAATCCATCGCCGCCGCCCTTGAAAAGGCCGGGTCGACCGAAACCGAAGCCATCCGCGATGCGTTCGAGGACCTCTCGCTTGACACCCCCATGGGGCCGATCACGTTCCGCGCGCTCGATCATCAGGCGACGGCCGGGGCCTATGTGGGCACGACTGCCCTGCAGGATGGCAAGGGCGTCATGGTCGATTGGGAATACAAGGCAGGCGCCGATTACATCCCCGACGACGAATATGTGAAAAACCTGCGCCCCGAAGGCCAGTAATGTCACCCGGGCCGGTTCCGTCCGGGACCGGCCCGACACCTTCCAAGGACATGGCTTAGATGGGTTTTTACCTCGCGCAGGTGCTGACGGGTCTGGCCAACGCCGGGGCCTTGTTCATGGTCGCCTCGGGTCTTTCGCTGATCTTCGGCGTGACGCGGATCGTGAACTTTGCCCACGGCAGTTTCTACATGATCGGCGCTTACATCGGCTACACCCTGATGCAGGTCCTGCCCGGCGCTGTCGGCTTCTGGGGCGCGATCATTCTGGCGGGGGTCGCGGTCGGGCTTGTCGGACTGGTGGTCGAAATGCTGGTGCTAAGGCCCGTCTACAAGGCCCCCGAACTGTTCCAGCTTGTCGCCACATTCGGCGTGATCCTCGTGATCCAGGATCTTGCCCTTCTGATCTGGGGGCCCGAAGACCTTCTTGGCCCCCGCGCTCCGGGCTTGCGCGGCGTGGTGCGGATCATGGGCGAACCGATCCCGAAATACGACATCGCATTGTTGGTCATCACCCCCTTCGTCGCCCTTGGCCTCTGGTACCTGATCGCGCGCACTCGCGTCGGTGTCCTGGTTCGCGCCGCAACGCAGGATCGCGAAATGGTCGGCGCGCTTGGCGTCAACCAGGCCTGGCTGTTTTCGGGCGTCTTCGCCCTTGGCACCGCACTCGCTGGCCTGGGCGGAGCGCTGCAACTCCCCAAGGGCGGCGCCGACCTTTTGATGGATTTCAATATCCTGACTTCGGTCTTCGTGGTCGTTGTCATCGGCGGCATGGGGTCGTTACCCGGGGCCTACCTGGCGGCCGTCATCATCTCGGTCGTCAACGTCTTTGGCGTGACCTTCCTGCCCCAATCCACCCTTGTCCTGATCTTCGTCGTCATGGTGCTGGTCCTGATGATCCGCCCCTTCGGCCTGTTCGGGCGTGAAGAAGTCGCGGGCGAACACGGGCAGGTCGGCGAACCCGAAACGCCGATCCACCCCGCAGGCCCCAGGGTGCGCTTGCTGGTCGCCGTTGGCCTCGTCATTCTCGCCATGCTCCCGCTTTATGGCTCCAGCTTCTCGCTTGTCCTTGCCACCGACATCCTGATTTTCTGCCTCTTCGCGGCCTCCCTCCACTTCCTCCTTGGCATCGGCGGCCTGGTCAGTTTCGGCCACGCTGCCTATTTCGGCGGCGGCGCCTATGTCGCGGCCCTTCTTGTCACCCACGCCAATTCCCCGATGGAGCTCGCCTTTCTTCTGGCCCCCTTCGGTGCGGGCCTCGCCGCCCTCATCATCGGCTGGATCTGCATTCGCCTTACCGGCGTCTATTTCGCCATGCTGACGCTGGCCTTTGCCCAGCTTTTGTGGAGCCTCGTCTTCCAATGGGGCGAGGTCACCGGTGGCGACGACGGTCTTGTGAACATCTGGCCATCCGAATGGCTGAAGGCCTCCACCACGTTCTACATCTTCACGCTGATCTTCACCGTCGGCGGCATCCTTCTGATGCGCCACGTCGCCCATTCGCCCTTCGGCTATGCCCTAAGGGCCGCCCGCGACAGCGAACGCCGGGCCGAAGCGACCGGCATCAACACCAAGCGCGTCCGCTGGATGGCCTTCACGCTGGCGGGTGTGATGGCAGGGCTCGCTGGCGGGCTGTTCGTTTTCTCCAAGGGCAGCGTCTTCCCCAATGAACTGGAAATCGCCCGCAGCTTCGACGCCCTGATCGTCGTCTTCCTTGGCGGCGTCAAAACGCTGGCAGGCGGCGTAGTCGGCGGCGCCTTCTTCAAAGGCGTCGAAGAAATCCTGACCCGCTTCGAATACTGGCGGCTTGCCCTTGGCCTTTTGATCATCTTCGTGGTGATCGTCGCCCCCCAGGGCATTGTCGGCACACTGCGCAACATGTTCCGCCGCCATGTAAAGGACGAGACATGAATCCCGTCCTTGAAACCCGCCATCTGACCAAGGCCTTTGGCGGCCTTGTCGCCGTCGACGATGTGTCGTTCCAGGTCGCCCCCGGCGAACTCCTTGCCCTCATTGGCCCGAACGGGGCCGGCAAAAGCACCTGCTTCAACATGCTCATGGGTCAGTTGAAACCGACCGGCGGCACCGTCTGGATGAAAGGCGACAACGTCACCGGCAGGACACCGCGCCAGATCTGGGCGCTTGGCGTCGGGCGCACCTTCCAGATCACTTCGACATACCCGTCGATGACCGTCGTCGAAAACGTGCAGATGGCGCTTATCTCGCACCACAAACGCGTCTATTCCGTCCTCCCCTTCGCCCGCAGGCTTTACCGCGACGAAGCGATCGCGCTTCTCGATATGGGCGGCCTTGCCGATCAGGCCGACCGCCACTGCGCTGTTCTGGCCTACGGCGACCTGAAGCGCCTCGAACTCGCCATCGCGTTGGCCCATGATCCCTTCATCCTTTTGATGGATGAACCGACTGCGGGCATGGCCCCGACCGAACGCGTAAAGCTGATGCAGCTAACCGCCGACATCGTCGAAGATCGCGGCGTCAGCGTTCTGTTCACCGAACACGACATGGACGTGGTCTTTGCCCACGCCCACCGCATCATGGTGTTGAACCGGGGGGCGCTGATCGCCGAAGGCTCGGTCGACGACATTCGCGGTGATCCCCATGTGCAAGAGGTCTATCTGGGCGGTGGCACGGTTTTCGGAGACACCGATGCTTGAGGTCGACACCATCAACAGCTTTTACGGCAAGGCCCATGTGCTGAACGATCTGTCGTTCTCGGTCGATCGGGGTCAGGTCGTGGCGCTGTTGGGTCGGAACGGGGCAGGCAAGACAACGACCATGAAGTCGATCATGCAAATGGTCGTACCGGAAACCGGCCGTGTGTCATTCCTGGGTCAGGACATTACCCGAAAGGCCACCCACAAGGTCGCCAAACTCGGCATCGGCTATGTCCCCGAGGAACGCCGCATTTTCACCGACCTCACCGTCATGGAGAATATGGAGGTCGGGCGCCAACCTCCCCGCGATGGTGCCGTGACCTGGACCGAAGACATGCTTTTCGACCTGTTCCCCAACCTTGCCGAACGTCGTCAGAACCGGGGCAAGGCCCTGTCGGGCGGCGAACAGCAGATGTTGACGATCGCCCGCACGCTGATGGGCAATCCCAGTTTCGTGCTGCTCGATGAACCCTCGGAAGGCATCGCACCGGTGATCGTCGAACAGATGGTCAACGTCATCCGCCAACTAAAGGCCGACGGGTTGACCGTGCTTCTGTCGGAGCAGAACCTTCACTTCGCGCAGGCCGTCGCCGACGCCGCCCTGATCATCGAGGGCGGCGAAACCAAGTTCCACGGCACCCTGGAAGAGTTGAACGCCCACCCCGAAATCCGCGACGCCTATCTGGCGGTTTGACTTGGTTGTTTCGCCCAGGCCAAAAGCCCGCCTCGTAGGGTGCGTGCTCGCACGCACCAAATCCGCCGAAACCCCCAATTTCCAGTGATTCAGATTTCCCTAACCACACCGCGCGCATGGACGTACAAAACGGATATTCGACCGGATTTGACCTGTACAAAACGGTCGAACGTTGCACCTTTGCGCGTACAAGTGCGCTCTACACCACCTCCGGCAACCGCTGCGCGGGCGGCGTATTCCGGCTCCTGAACGACGTCACCTTGCCGTCGATAATCGTCATTCCAACCCCCGGAAGATTGCCCAGTTGCACCGACTCCAGAATGTCTTTTCCGGGCGCGTGCTGAGCCTGATCCATCAACACGAAATCCGCTGACATGCCCACCTCCAACAACCCCACATCCAGATCCCGCTGCCGCGCCGTATTGCCGTTGGCAAAGCAGAACGCCGTCGCCGCATCCACGTTCCCAAGGCTGGACAGCATCGCCACCATCCGCAGAATTCCAAGGGGTTGAACCCCCGACCCGGCAGGCCCGTCGGTGCCCAGAATGACCTGATCCAGCTTGTCCAGTTCCCGCGCCGTGTTCAGCGTCAGCAAGGCCGCGCGCTCGTTACCATTGTGAACGATTTCAAGGCCTTGCGTGCAATTCTCACACAGGCAAACGATCTGATCGTCGGGCAGGGCCGAGTGCCCGCCGTTGATATGCCCCACCACATCCGTTCCGGTCTCCAGCACCATGTCGGCATCAATCAAACCCGAGCCTGGGATCGACGGTCCGCCCGTATGAATGGTCGACTGAATGCCGTACTTCCGCGCCCAACTCACCATCTGGTTCGCGGTCTTGCCGTCCTTCACACTGCCCAGCCCGACCTCGCCCAGATACTTCACTCCGGCATCGGCCAGCTCCTTGAAGTCGTGCTCTTCCATTCCGTGTTCAATGACCGGAGCACCGGCCAGAACCTTCATCCCCGAGGGTCGGAAGTTCTCGTACCAACGCTGCGCGGCAATCGCCATCGCCTTCAGACCCACCACGTCCTTCGGTCGCCCCGGCATATGCACTTCACCGGCAGAAATCATCGTCGTGACGCCGCCATTCAACGTCGAGTCAATCCAATGCAACTGCTGCTGTCTGGGCGTGTAATCCCCCACAACCGGATGGACGTGACTGTCGATCAATCCCGGCGCAAGCGTCACCCCCTTGGCATCGACCGTCACCGAAGCCCCCTCGGTATCCAGGTCCTTTTCGTACCCGATCGCTGTGATCTTGCCGTCTGTGCAGACGACACAGTCGCCATCGGCCATCGGTGCCTCGATCCTTCCCGTCAGAAGAAGGCCTATGTTCTTGATAACAGTAATTGATTTTTCGTCGCTCATAGACTCTCTCCCCTCGGGTCTTGTTGGTATGCTAACGGGCATGTAAGGTTTTTCAAGGCGCCTGTTTTCACGCGCAAAAAGCCCGGAGCACGCCACGTGAGCGACCTCACCAACCCTGCCGAAACCACGCGCCCGGCCTATGTGCTGGACGAACAGGTGGGTTTCATCCTGCGGCTGGTAGGCCAGCGTCATTCCGCAATTTTCCAACGACTTGCGCCCGAAGGCCTGACCACGACGCAGTTCGCGGCGTTCGTTCGGTTGGCCGAATTGGGCGAATGTTCCCAGAACGAATTGGGTCGGCGAACGGCGATGGATGTCGCCACCATAAAGGGCGTTGTCGACCGTTTGCGCAGAAAGGGCATGGTCACGCTCAGGGACGATCCCCATGACAAACGTCGCGCCCTTTTATCGGTGGCGCCCGACTATGCGCATCTGACTGACGATCTCTATTCCGTGGGCCTCAGAATATCTGCCGAAACGCTTGAACCCTTGAACCGCGACGAACAGCGGACCCTGTTGCGGCTGCTGAAAAAACTCCGCTGACAATGGCGTTTCGGGCGCGAAAATCCTTTTGACAGGCAGGCGGCAAAGCAGATAACGTTTGCATGCAAACGACATGGAGGAAGCCTGGGCCGTGCCCTACTTTGCGCCAACCAGCAGCGAAGAGGCGCTGTCCATCCTGAGGGACAAAGCCCCCCGGGTTGTGGCCGGTTGCACCGATATCTTTCCCGCATTGAAGCCGGGTGAAGCTATTGAAAACATTCTCGATCTTTCGCGCGTCGCGGAAATGCACGGGATCACCGAAACCGAAGACGGATGGCGCATCGGGGGCGCAGCCACATGGACCGACATCCTGAATGCACCCCTGCCGTCGGCCTTCGACGGGCTAAAGCTGGCCGCCCGCGAAGTCGGCTCGGTCCAGATTCAGAACCGCGGCACCGTGGCCGGCAATATCTGCAACGCGTCCCCCGCCGCTGACGGAGTTCCACCGCTTCTGACACTGGATGCAACGGTCGAAATCGCCTCGGCCAACGGCACACGAACTCTGCGGCTTAACCAATTCATCACCGGCGTGCGGCAGGTCGATCTGAACCCCGGCGAAATCGTCACCGCGCTGTTCATCCCTGCGGTTTCCAATCAAACGGGCAGCGGATTCATCAAACTCGGTAGCCGCAAGCATCTGGTGATTTCGATCGCCATGGCCGCCGCCACGGTCGAAATGTATGGCGACCAGATCGCCAAAGCAAGCGTCGCTGTGGGAAGCTGTTCGCCGGTCGCTGTGCGCCTGCCTGCTTTGGAAACGGCGTTCATCGGAAAAACGCCGGGCCAAATCAGAACCGCCGACCTCGCTCCTGCACTCTTCGCCCCGCTTTCCCCGATTTCCGACGTGCGCGGATCGGCCGAATACCGTCTGGACGTCGTGCCCGAGCTTTGCCGCCGTGCGGTTCTTCAGGCCTGCGGAGTGGCGGTGTGATGGACGGCCAGCTTCCCGCCTCGGTCACCTTCCGCCTGAATGGCGCCGACGTCACAATAGCGCCCAGAACCGGCGAACGCCTGTCCGAGGCCCTGCGCGAACGAATGGCGGCGCGCGACGTCAAAGTCGGGTGCAATGCCGGCGATTGCGGGGCCTGCACGGTGCTGGTCGATGGTGCGCCGGTCTGCGCCTGCCTCATGACCGCACAGCAGGTCGAGGGTCACGCGGTTGAAACCGTTTCGGGGCTGGTCAAGGACGATCCCGTGGCCCAAGCGCTGCTTGAACGATTTCAGGACCACGGCGCGGCACAGTGCGGTATCTGCACGCCGGGCATGATGGTGTCTGCCGTTGCCTTGCTGCGGGCAACGCCCGAGCCTGACGAAACGACCGTAGAACAAGCACTTGGCGGGGTTCTGTGCCGGTGTACCGGGTACCGCAAGATCAT
Source organism: Silicimonas sp. (assembly GCA_013002465.1). Taxonomy (GTDB): domain Bacteria; phylum Pseudomonadota; class Alphaproteobacteria; order Rhodobacterales; family Rhodobacteraceae; genus JABDJO01. The sequence continues at coordinate 73,210 of JABDJO010000130.1, forward strand.
GGATGCGGTGATGGGCCGCCCAGCAAACCTGTACGGGCATGGCGATGTCGGCGACGCCATTCGGCGGCTGGATGGTGCTGAAAAGATCACCGGCCAGGAGGCGTTCGGTGACGACGTGGCCCCGCCCGGCACACTTGAGATCCGCCTGATCCGTTCACCCCATGCCCACGCCGATTTCACCCTTGGCGACATCGCGGGATTCGCGGCTGCGACGCCCGGGGTCGCAACCATCCTGACCGCCAAGGACGTGCCGGGCCGGAACCTTTTCGGCGTCATCCCAGACTTTGTCGATCAACCGGTGCTTGCTGAAACGACGACCCGGTTCCGGGGCGAACCCGTGGCGGCTGTGGTCGGCACGCCAGACGCTATCCGCAGTTTCGCCGACGGCGATTTCCCGGTCACCTGGCACGAACGTTCCGCCGCCCTGACCGTGGCCGAGGCGCAAACCGCGGACGACCTGCACCCGCACCGCACCGGCAATCAGATGTGCCGCGGCATGGTGACCTGCGGAGACCCGGAAAAAGCCTTGGAAGCGGCGGATGTCACGGTCGAAGGTCATTTCACCAGCGGGTTCGTCGAACACGCCTACATCGAACCCGAGGCCGGTTATGCCCGGATGGTCGATGGCCGTGTCGAAATTCTTGCCTGCACCCAGGCCCCCATCATGGATCGCGATGCCGTCGCAGGCATCCTTGGCGTCAGCACCGATGCCGTCCGTATTCTGCCCACCGGCACCGGCGGTGGATTTGGTTCGAAGCTGGATGTTTCGGTGCAGCCGTTTCTTGCCATGGCGGCTTGGAAAACCGGACAACCCGTGCGCATGACCTATGGCCGCATCGAATCCATGCAATCCACCACCAAGCGGCATCCATCTGATATAAAAATGAAAATCGGGGCGACGCGCGATGGTCGCATCGCGGGGATCGAGTTTTCGGGCGACTTCAACACGGGCGCCTATGCCTCCTGGGGTCCGACCGTTTCGGCGCGCGTTCCGATCCATGCCTCGGGGCCCTATCGCGTTTTGAACTACCGGGCCGAAGCACGCGGCATCCACACCAATTGTGTTCCCTCCGGCGCCTTTCGCGGTTTCGGGGTGCCCCAGTCCGCGATCGCGCAGGAATCGCTTTTGGACGATCTGGCCGAAAAGCTGAACATCGACCCACTTGAGTTCCGTATCGCCAACGCCCTGGAAAACGGCACGCCCACGGTCTGCGGTCAGGTTTTCGAACAGGGCGTTGGCATCAAAACCTGCCTGACCGCACTTCGCCCCGCCTGGGAGTCCGAACGCGCGGCCGCCGAACTTTTCAATGCCCAGGGTACTGACCTGAAACGCGGCGTCGGCGTCGCCGGTGGCTGGTACGGATGCGGCAATACCTCGATGCCGAATCCATCGACGATCAAAGCCGGTGTCACGCGCGACGGTCGCGTCATGCTGCATCAGGGCGCAACCGACATCGGACAGGGGTCGACCACGGTCATCACACAGATATTTGCCAGCACACTCGGTCTTCCGGTGACCGGGATAACGCTGGTCGGGGGCGACACCGATGTAACGCCTGACGCCGGCAAGACATCGGCCTCGCGCCAGACCTTCGT
>JABDJO010000134.1 GCA_013002465.1 Silicimonas sp.
CCTATGGCTATTCCGCCTCGGCCAACATGCAGAGCCGCCGGGCAGACCCTTCAACCCAGTACCGATCACCCGCCCGGCAAAGCCAGGCCACATCCCCAAGAAACAACGGCGCGGTCGCGCGGAACGAAAACCGGCGAAGCCCGCCAAGGGTCTCGGCCGCAAACCCCGCCAGTTTTGTGGCCAACAAGGGGCCGTGAACCACAAGCCCCGGATAACCTTCCTCGCCGCAATAGGCCTGATCATAATGTATCCGGTGCCCGTTGAACGTCACGGCCGAATAGCGAAAAAGACTGACCTCGTTCAGCTTCAGCGCCCGGCGCTCGTCGGCCTCGCGGGTCTCGATGGGTGGGTCCGATGTCAGCACACCGCCTTCGCGATAAACGATGTCCTGCTCTTCGCTCAACACCAGCGCATTGCGCTGCCTTATGTCGTGGCGCAGCGTGACAAACCCCAACTTCCCCGACCGCCCTTCTTTCCGCGTGACCCCCGAAAGCGTGGAAACCTTCTCGGCCGCGACACCGGCCAGGAACGGCGTGTGAAAGGTGAAACGGCCACCGGCCCACATGCGGACCGGCAAGCCAAGATCGGGGATCAGACCGCCCAAATGCGCATGACCATCGCGACCCAGCCCCGCTTCGCCCACCGGCGTCCAGAAAAACGCCAGATGCGCCAGGGGCGGCAGGGCCATGCCCACCTTGACACCGACCGGCAGACCCAGGGTCGCCATCAGCGCATCGGCGCGGGCGGGATCAATGCGGTCGCGAACGGTCTCGGGCTGGCTCATGGCAGCCGGGATAGCATTCCGCCTCGGCCAAAAAAAGCTGAAATCCGCCCAATATCTTGTGGATAACTGCCGATGCACCCACCTTCCTTTGCGTTCTGCGTTGACTCCGACCCGGCCTCGCCGGACACTGGGCCACTCGGAATCAACAACCGGCAACAGACACGTGCGTTTCAACCGTCTTCGCCTCAATGGCTTCAAGAGTTTCGTCGACCCCACCGATCTGGTGATCGCCGAGGGGCTGACCGGCGTGGTCGGTCCCAATGGCTGTGGCAAGTCGAACCTTTTGGAAGCCCTGCGCTGGGTCATGGGCGAAAACCGACCCACGGCGATGCGGGGCGGCGGCATGGAAGACGTGATCTTTGCCGGGGCCTCGACCCGTCCGGCGCGCAATTTCGCCGAGGTCAGCCTGGTTCTGGACAACGCCGACCGGCTGGCCCCGCAAGGGTTCAACGACGCCGATACCCTGGAAATCGTGCGCCGGATCACCCGCGATGCGGGCAGCGCCTTTAAGGTCAACACCAAGGATGCCCGCGCCCGCGATGTGCAGATGCTGTTTGCAGACGCTTCGACGGGTGCTCATTCTCCGGCCCTTGTGCGTCAGGGGCAGATCTCGGAACTGATCAACGCCAAACCCCAGGCCCGCCGTCGTATTCTGGAAGAGGCCGCGGGGATCTCAGGGCTTTATCAGCGCCGTCACGAAGCCGAATTGAAACTGCGCGGGGCCGAAACCAACCTTACACGTGTCGACGACGTGATCGAACAGCTTGCCGCCCAACTCGCCTCGCTTGCCCGTCAGGCCCGTCAGGCGAAGCGGTATCGCGAAATCGGCGGGCAATTGCGTCATGCCGAGGGGCTTTTGTTGTACCTGCGCTGGCGCGAAGCCGACAGTGCCCGCACCACCGCCGAAGCCGCCCTTGCGGAACGCACCCGCGACGCCGCCGAGGCAGAACGCGCCGCCCGCACCGCCACCGGAGAACGCGCCAAGGCCGAAGAGGCTCTGCCGCCCTTGCGCGAAGAAGAGGCGATTGCCACGGCCATCCTGAACCGCCTTCAGGTCCGCGCATCGGCCCTGGACGAAGACGAAAAGCGCGCGCTCCGCACCATTGAAACCCTGGACGCCCGGATCGCGCAACTTGCCCAGGATGCCGAGCGCGAGGCCGATCTGAACTCCGACGCCGGCAAGACCCTTGGCGCCCTCCAGGACGAGGAAGCCGAACTGCGCAAGGCCGGCAAAGGCCACGGCGAGGCGGTCGAGGCGATGTCGGTCGAAGCCCATGAGGCGGCCAGGATTCTGCAGGATCGCGAAAACGATCTGTCGCAACTGACCGAGGACGTCGCACGCCTTGCGGCCCGCCACCAGTCGGCGGAACGGCTGTTGCAGGACGCGAACACGACCTTGTCACGCAGCGAAGAGGCCGAGGCCACCGCTGCCAAGGAAGCCGCCACCGCCAAGGACGACCTTGGCACGGCCGAAGCCGCCTTCAAGACCGCCGAAACCGCGCTTACGGTCGCATCCGACACCGCTGCAGCCGCCGAAAAGGCTTTGGCCAACGCCGACGATGCCCGCGAAGCCGCGCAAGGCAAGGAAGCCGAGGCACGGGCCGGGCGCAGCGCCGCCGAGGGCGAGGTGAAGGCGCTTCAGGCCGAGGTCTCGGCCCTGGCCAGGCTGGTCGATCGCGACACCGCCGAGGGCGGGCAGGTCATGGACCTTCTGTCGGTCAAATCGGGTTACGAAAAGGCCCTTGGCGCCGCCCTGGCGGACGATCTGCGCGCGCCTGCCATCGAGGGCGACACGGCCTCGGGCTGGGCCTCGCTGCCGGGTTACAAGACGCCGCAAGCCTTGCCCAAGGGCGTCGTTGCGCTGACCGATTTCGTCAATGTCCCGGCGGTTCTTCAACGCCGCCTAAGCCAGGTCGGTCTTGTTGACCGCAAAGACGCCGCGCGGCTTCAGGCCAACCTTTTGCCCGGTCAAAGACTGGTCAGCGTCGAGGGCGATCTTTGGCGGTGGGACGGCTATCGCGCCGGTGCCGGGGATGCGCCCTCGGCCGCCGCCTTGCGTCTGGAACAGTTGAACCGGCTGCAGGAACTGAAGCAGGATCTGGTCGAGGCCACGGCGCGTGCCGACGGGGCGGCCAAGGCCCATGCGTTGCTGAAAGGCGAGATGGATCAACTGGTTGCCCAGGTTTCCAAGGCGCGCGAAGCCCGCCGCGCCGCCGATCATTCCCTGACCGAAGCCAGCCGCGCACTCAGCCGATCCGAGGCCGACCGCAACATTGCCGAAGGCAAACGTGAAGCCGCCGAACTGGCCGTGCGCCGTCATGGGGACGAGGCAACGGCGGCACGCAAAAGCCTGGGCGAAGCCGAAAGGGCACTGGCCGATCTGGACGATCTGAGCGAATTGCGCAGCACCACCGAAGACGTCAAGGTCACGGTCGAAGCCGCGCGCATGACGATGATGGCGCGCCGGTCCGCCCACGACGAATTGAAGCGCGAAGGCGAGGCCCGCGACCGTCGCCTGGCCGAGATCGAGACCGAACGCGCAACCTGGGAACGACGGCTGGAAAACGCCGGCACCCGGATGGCGGAACTGGCCGAGCGGCGCGCATCCTCGGAGGCCGAACTGAAAGATGCCAAGGCGGCACCGGTAGGCATCGCCGCCGAACGCGCGTCGCTTGGCGATGATCTGGCCGACGCCGAAACCCGCCGCAAGTCCGCCGCCGACGCCCTGGCCGAAGCCGAAACCGCCGAGCGCGACGCCAAGGAAACCGAGCGCAGCACCGAGCGCAAAGCCTCGGACGCCCGCGAGGCCCGCGCCGCCGCCGAAGCCCGCACCGAAGCCACCCGCGAAACAGTCGCCGCCGCCGCCGAGCGGATTGCCGAAGAACAGGACACCACGCCCGACAAGCTGCTGGAAACGCTTGAGGCCGATCCCGAACAACTGCCCTCGGCTGAAAAGATCGAAGCCGATGTCATGCGTCTGCGCCGGAACCGTGACGCCCTTGGGGCGGTGAACCTGCGGGCCGAGGAAGACGCCCGCGAGGTCGAGGCCGAGCATCAGTTGCTGGTCAGTGAAAAAACCGATCTGGAAGAGGCGATCCGTACCTTGCGCAACGGTATCGCCAGCCTCAACAAGGAAGGCCGCGAACGGCTGCTGACCGCCTTCGAGCAGGTGAACTCGAACTTCTCGATGCTGTTCAAGCACTTGTTCGGCGGTGGCGAGGCCAAGCTGGTGCTGGTTGAATCCGACGATCCCCTGGAAGCCGGGCTTGAGATCATGTGCCAGCCGCCCGGCAAGAAACTGTCGACCCTGTCGCTGTTGTCGGGGGGCGAGCAGACGTTGACGGCGCTGGCGCTGATCTTCGCGGTGTTCCTGGCGAACCCCGCACCGATCTGTGTGCTTGACGAAGTTGACGCCCCTCTCGATGACGCCAATGTCACGCGGTTCTGCGATCTTTTGGATGAAATGTGCCGCCGGACCGAAACCCGTTTCATGATCATCACCCACCACGCGGTGACGATGGCACGGATGGATCGGCTGTTCGGCGTGACCATGGGCGAACAGGGGGTAAGCCAGTTGGTTTCGGTCGATCTGCAGAAGGCCGAAGCGCTGGTGGCGTGACCGCTGTCTGATGGACAACCTCCCGGCCCTTTGGATCGTCCTCACCGCTTTTCTGCTGGCGGGCACCGTCAAGGGCGTGGCCGGTGTCGGGCTGCCGATGACGGTCTTGGGGGTGTTGACGTTCTTTACCGATCCGCGCACCGCGTTCGCAACCGCCCTGGTGCCGATCTTTCTGGCCAATGGCCTGCAGCTTTATCGCGCTGGCGGAGTCCTTGGGGCGGTCCGGCGCTATTTGCCGTTTCTGGTCTGCATGATGGTGGGGATCCCGCTGGTTCTGACGCTGACCGCCGATGCCTCGGAACGGTTCTTGCTGGGCGTGATCGGTGTCGTCGTGCTGTTGTTTGTCGGCCTCAACGTCTCGCCCTACGTGCCCCGCATCGCCGATTCACATGATCGCGCCGGTCAGATCGCATTGGGGTCGGCCGCAGGCGTTCTTGGCGGAATGACCTCGATCTGGTTGCCCGCGATCCTGATCTATCTGACCGCGCGCAACACACCCAAGGACGAATTCGTGCGCGCCACGGGATTGCTTCTGGTTTCAGGCAGCATACCGCTGTTCGCAGGATTTGCCCGCGAAGGTATTCTGACCGGACCGATTGCCCTGGTGTCGCTGGCGATGATGATACCGACAGCCATCGGGTTGCTTGCCGGGGAAAGGGTGCGGAACAGATTGTCAGAGGCGACATTTCGAAGGGTGGTGTTGTTCATGTTCTTTCTCATCGGGTTGAACATGATCAGACGCAGCGTGGTTGGCTGAGCTTTCAGGCCGCCTTCCACTTGATCGAACAGCCCATGGAAGCAATCTGGTCCCGGGGACCCTGCCCGGTTTCGGCAACCGCGCGCATGGCTTCGAACAGATCGCGGCGCAAATCCGCCGGTCCCGCCACACCGCGTGAGGCATCCAGCCGCCCACGGTATTGCAGTTCCAGATCGCCGTTGAAGCCAAAGAAATCCGGCGTGCAGACCGCATCATAGGCGCGTGCGACGCTTTGGTCCTCGTCGTGAAGATAGGGGAAGGGAAAATCGCGGTCCTGGGCCATTTTCGCCATGTTTTCAAAGCTGTCGGCCGGGTGGGAAGTCGCGTCGTTCGAACAGATCGCGGCAACGCCAACGCCCAAAGGCGCCAGATCTCGGGCATCGCGGATCATCCGGTCAAGGACGGCCAGAACGAACGGGCAATGATTGCAGATAAACATGACCAGCGTGCCGTTCGGCCCGGCGATGTCCGACAAGCTAAGTGTGCGGCCATCGGTGGCGGGCAGCGTGAAATCGGGGGCCTTCCAGCCAAAATCGCAAACGGGGGGTTGGGCGGCGGGCATGAATTCCTCCTTCAAATGGCGCTACGGATAGCGCGGATGTTGTCGCCGTAGGGTGCCGGATTGGCAACCGACCCGCCACGGAAGACCGCCGATCCGGCGACCAGCACGTCGGCACCAGCTTTGGCCACGAGAGGTGCGGTCTTGGGATCGACCCCACCGTCGATTTCGATGTGGATCGGGCGATCGCCGATCATCGCGCGCAACCGGCGCACCTGATCGACCTGGGTTTCAATGAAACTTTGGCCACCGAAGCCAGGGTTCACCGTCATCACGCAGACCAGATCGCAGAGGTCCAGCAAGGGTGCTGCCGCTTCGACCGGAGTGCCGGGATTGAGCGCAAGCCCGGCCTTGCACCCGGCCCCCCGGATCGCCTGCAACGTACGGTGCGTGTGAGGTCCGGCTTCAAGATGGGCGGTCAGGATATCGGCCCCGGCATCGGCGAAGGCGTCGATATAGGGATCGACGGGCGCGATCATCAAATGCACGTCCATCACGGTCTTGACGTGCTTGCGGATCGCTTTGACCAGCGGCGGCCCGAAAGTGAGGTTGGGCACAAAGTGGCCGTCCATCACATCAACGTGGATCCAATCGGCCCCTTCAGCCTCGACCGCCTCGATCTCGCGCCCGAAGTTGGCGAAATCGGCGGACAGTATCGAGGGCGCGATCTTGACGGAACGGTCAAAAGACATGGAGGATCTCCGCTGGCAGGCTTTGGCGGTCTTATCCGGCAAAAGCGGCGGCTGTGCAACGTGAGGCAGTGCAGAAAGCAATCATTTTCTGCCTGGATTTCCGCATCCGAATTCACGCCCCATCAGAAGTGGATCGGAAAGCGGGCGCGAACGGCGGCGTCGATCTCGGGCGAGACCTGGCAAGCCGCCTCGGCCAGAATCGCCTCTTTTCGCGCACGGGCAGTGCGCATCAAGTCGGGCTTTTCGGCCTCTTCCCATTCCTTGGGGCTCATCCGGTTGCCGACGACGGGATAGGTGTATTCCGTCTGCATCAGCGCCAGCGTCTGATCGGTGCCAAGGTAATGGCCGGGGCCGCCAAGGCAAACCTCGCGCATGGCATCAAGCGACACCGTGTCTTCGGTCACATCAATGCCGCGCACACAGCGCATGGCCTGTCCCACGATATCGTCGCCAAGGATCAGGCTTTCCAGGCAAAAACCCAGAAGCGAGGCGTGCATGCCGACCGATTCATAGACCATGTTGAGGCCCGAAAGCCCGGCCAGCACGTTTGTGATGCCCTGTTCCCACCCCGCCTGCATATCCGGCAGTTTGCTGTCCGAGATGCCGCCCGCGGCCCCGCCCGGAAGACCATAAAACCGGTGCATCTGCGCGCAGCCCGCCGTCAAAAGGGCCTGCTCGGCCGAGCCGCCCGACATCGCACCGGTCCTGAGATCGGAGACGAAAGGCCAGGTGCCGAAGACCGCCGGATGCCCGGGTTTCACGGCGTTCACATAGACGACGCCCGCCAGACATTCCGCCACCGCCTGCACAATCGCCAGGGCAATCGGTGCCGGCGCGGTCGCCCCCGCCTGCCCCGCCGAGAGCAGCAGCACCGGCATGCCCGCACGGATGCAGTGTTCCATCGTGACACAGCTTTCCTCGGCGAATTTCATCGGCGGGACAACAAAGCAGTTCGAATTCGAGATAAAGGGCCGTGCTCTCCAGGCCGCTTCGCCACCGGCCAGCATGTGGATCAGTTCGACGGAGGGGGCGACATATTCGGGATCGGAAAACGAGGTGCCGATGTGCTTTGTCGTTCCGGCGACACAGGCATAGACGGTGTTGAGGTCCAGTTCGAGGTTGTCCGCGATGTCGCGACAGACCAGGGGTCGCTGAAAGAAGTGAACGTTGTCAAGGTGTTGTGTAATTCGCGCCGCATCATGCAGATCGCGCGCCGTGGGATCGCGGTATGCCTTGGTGAAGGGATCGACCATGTGAACCGCCGCCCCGGCGGTGCCAAAGTGGACCCGGTCGGGGGTGAGGTCGAGGTTGTGCTTGTCTTCGCGTCCGAAAAGCGTGATCCCGCGTGCCGCCTTGGCCAGCATGTCTTCGACCAGGGCGCGCGGGAACCGAAGCCGACCGTCATCGCCCTGGGTCGCGCCCGCCGCCGTCATCGCCGCAACGCCAGAAGGCGGGGCCTGCGAAAGCCCGATGGTTTCAAGGGCATCAAGGGCGGCTTGGTGAATGCGCTGAACCTCGTCGTCGGTCAGGGGCCGGTATTGTCCGCCTTTCAGACCGGGGCGCACCGGGCGCAGGTCTTCGGCCAGGGGTGCGGCGCGCAAGGCGACGCGTGCGGCGCGGCCACCGGCGCGGCGGCTCATGGAAGGGCGCCTTTCGTTGTCGTCTGCTGCGCAGCCGATCCGCGCGGTCCTTCGG
>JABDJO010000001.1 GCA_013002465.1 Silicimonas sp.
GTCATGGGCCATCATGGCTCCGATCAGGCCAAGGGTATAGACGTGGGTGCCCGAGCGCGTGCAGATCCGGCCTTTCCACTTTGGATCGGCAAGGTCCTCGTAGGTCGTGATTTCTCCCGGGGCGACCCGGTCTTTCGAGGCATAGACAATCCGTGCCCGGGTTGTCAGCGCGTACCAGTGACCGTCGGGGTCGCGCAGATTTTCGGGAATGGCGGCGTCAAGTTCGTCGCTGTCCACGGGTTGGGTGACCCCGGCAGCCTTGGCGCCGGTCAGTCGCGAGATGTCGGTGGTCAGGATGATGTCGGCCGGCGAGCGTTTGCCTTCAGCCTTCAACCGCTCGATCAGGCCCTTGTTGATGTAGGCGACGTTGGTCTTGATGCCCGTCGCCTCGGTAAAGCCGTCAAGCAGGGGCTGGATCAACTCGGGCTGGCGGTAGGAATAGACGTTGACCTCGGCCGCGCTCAGCGAAGTGGCGGCCATGAAACCGGCGAGTGTGAGGGTCGATAATTTCATGATCTGGCTCCTGTCATTCATGGGGCGCTTAAATCCGACTCATTTGGTCGGGTCAATACCTGAGTTAATTACTCGGAAAAAATTGACAGATTGACGCAGACGGCGATCATGGGCTCTTTCTGGCTTTGCGGCGCGACGACATCGAAAGGGGTGAACGGGTGGAACTGGCAAGAAAACTGGCGGATTTCGCCATCCGCCCGGCAAGGGCAAGCGACGCCGCCCGGCAGATGATCCGATTGTCCTGCCTGGACTGGGCGGCCTGTGGAATGGCGGGCCGGAGCGAACCTGTGGCGCGCCTGCTGCGCGACGGTGCCTTGTCAGAGGCAGGTGCGCATGAGGCGGGGGTGTTCGGCGGCGGGCGTGTTCCGGTGCGCGCGGCAGCCTTGGTGAATGGCGCAACGTCTCATGCCCTGGATTACGACGACACGCACTTTGGCCACATCGGACATCCTTCTGTAGCGGTCTTTCCTGCGGCCCTGGCCATGGCCGAGCGGGAAGGTCGCAGCCTTTCCGCCATGCTGGACGCCGCCCTGATCGGGGCCGAGGCGTCGGTGCGGATGGGCCTTTGGCTTGGGCGCGGGCATTATCAGGTGGGGTTTCACCAGACCGCGACGGCGGGCGCTTTTGGTGCCACTCTGGCGGCAGCGCGTCTGGCGGGGCTGACCGTCGAGCAGACCCGCCACGCACTTGGGCTGGCGGCCACCAAGGCGGCGGGGATCAAGGCGCAGTTCGGAACCATGGGCAAGCCGTTGAACGCGGGATTGGCGGCGGAATGCGGGGTGATGGCGGTGGATTGGGCGGCGCGCGGCGTGACGTCGAACCCAGGGGCGCTTGATGGTGTCAACGGGTTCGGACCGACCCACCACGGCGCTGGGGACCTGTCGGCTTTCGATGCCATGGGCGAGGTCTGGCAGTTCGAGGATATCAGCCACAAGTTTCACGCCTGCTGCCACGGATTGCATGCCATGCTTGAAGCGTTGCGGGGCGCAAAGGCCATGCCGGAACGCGTGGACATCCATACCCATCCCCGCTGGATGACGGTGTGCAATATCAAAGCCCCGGACAGCGGGCTTGAGGCCAAGTTCAGTTACCGGATGGCGGCGGCCATGGCCTTGTCGGGGATCGACACGGCACGGATCGACGCATTTTCGGACGATCTTTCCGAGCGCGGCGATCTGAAGGCGCTGATGGCGCGGATCCATGTGCAGGCGGACGCGGGCCTGAGTGAACTTCAGGCGCGCGTGGTTCTGGATGATGTGGCCCTGGAACACGACCTTGCCCAAACAATGCCCTTTGAAGAGCGCCAAAGCCGGTTGCATCAAAAGGCCCATGCCCTGACCGGACGCGCGGACGATCTGTGGCGGGCGATTGACGGCGGCGAACTGGGTGCCCTTTTGGATGTGGTGTTCGGCGATCCGGGCCATTGACGCGCAGAATCCCCTGGACGAGGGGCGCGGCCCCTCGTGCTCCCCGGCATATTTTCGGCAAGATGAAGTCAGTGCCGGGTCATTGCCTTTCTGCCCCCGGACCGTCTAGGAAGAAGCCGACCCATCAAGGAGATTTCCATGTCAGACCTGCCCGCCCTCGACTTTATCGACACCGACCTTGACCGGATTGGCGAGGCCACGGGCCGGGTGGTGGTGTTCCTGTCAAAAGAGGGCAAGCTGGACCGGATGGCGCGCCGGGTGAACCGGCTGACCAAGGGCGCATTGGTGCGGTTTTCCGAAAGCTCGCGCTTTCAGAAGCTGAAAGAGGGCGAGGCGGTTGATCTGGCGTTTCCGGCCGGGATGGCGGCCGAGGCGGTTCAGATCGTGTGTCTTGAGCGCCGGACCAGAGGCGAAGTGGCGCGTAAGGCCGGGGCGGCGATTGGAAAGGCTTTGGGGCCGTCGGGCGCGCTCGTATTGGCGGGTGTGCAAAAGGGCATCGAGGACGTTGTACTGGGCGCGCTGCTTCGGTCTTATACATTCGAGCGCCACATGACGAAGGATGCCGATGCCCTTGGCGGGCTGACTGTGATGGGGGGCGAAGTGGCCGCGGCCTCGGGACTGCTGAACGCCCTTGCGTCGGGGGTCTTTTTCACCCGCGATCTGGTCAACGAGCCTTCGAATGTGTTGACAACGACCGAGTTTGCCGCCCGGTTGGAGGCTTTGGGCGAACTGGGGCTGACCATCGAGGTTCTGGACGAGGCCGAGTTGGAAAAGCTTGGCATGCGCACGCTTCTGGCCGTGGGACAGGGCAGCGAAAGCCCGTCGAAGGTCGTGGTGATGTCCTGGAACGGGGGCGGTGACGAAAAGCCCGTGGCGCTGGTCGGCAAGGGCGTGGTGTTCGACACCGGTGGCATTTCGCTGAAGCCCGCCGGTGGCATGGAAGACATGACCATGGACATGGGTGGTGCCGGTGTCGTGGCTGGTGTGATGAAGACCCTGGCCATGCGAAAGGCGCGGGCCAATGTCGTGGGTCTGGTCGGGTTGGTCGAAAACATGCCCGACGGCAAGGCGCAGCGACCGGGCGATGTCGTGACCTCGATGAAGGGCGACACGGTCGAGGTGATCAACACCGATGCCGAGGGGCGTTTGGTTCTGTGCGATGTCATGTGGTATGCCCAAGATCGCTTCGAACCCGTGGCGATGGTCGATCTGGCGACCCTGACCGGGGCCGTGATCATTGCCCTTGGGCACGAAAACGCGGGCGTCTTTTCAAATGACGACGATCTCTCAAAGGCATTCCTCAATGCAGCCGCGTCCGAGGGCGAGGGCGCCTGGCGCCTGCCCTTGGGCAAAGGTTACGACGCGCAGTTGAAAAGCCGGGTGGCGGACATGATGAACGTTGGCGGGCGACCCGCCGGGTCGATCACCGCGGCGCAATTCCTGGCGCGGTTCGTGAAGGACGACACGCCCTGGATCCATCTGGACATCGCCGGTGTGGCCAGTTTGAAGAAGGAAAGCACATTTGCACCCAAGGGGGCCACGGGTTGGGGCGTTCTGGCGCTGAACCGGATGATCCAGGACCGCTTTGAGGCGCGCGACGAGGTTTGATCCATGGGTGCCGCCTATTTCTATCACCTGACCGAACGGCCCCTTGAGGCGACCTTGCCGGTGCTGATCGGAAAGGCCCTGGAGGCGGGTTGGCGTGTGGCGGTGCGCGGGCGCGACCCGGCGACGCTGGAGCGGCTGGATCGTCAGCTTTGGGCCGGTGACGGGTTTCTGCCCCATGGCATGGCCGGCGGGGATCATGACGCCGAACAACCGGTTTTGTTGACCCTGGGAAAGGCCGGCAACGGGGCAAGTTGCTTGATGAGCGTTGACGGTGCCGAGGTCACGGTCGACGAGGTCAAGGGTGGCGAGCGGGTGTGCATTCTGTTTGACGGGGCCAATGCGGATGCGGTGGAGCATGCGCGCGGCCAGTGGAAAAGTCTGACGGATGCTGGTGTTTCGGCACAGTATTGGGCCGAAGAAGGCGGTCGCTGGGCGAAAAAGGCCGAAGCCTGAGAATTTCCTGCCTAGGGGATCAGCGTCAGCCTGTCGTTGGTGATTTCCAGCTTTTCGAACCGCGACAGGAAGGTCATGCCAAGAAGCGAATCCTCCATTTCTCCGCCGTTGACGGCCACCCGCACGCCGTCATAGCGCAGAGGACCAAGGGACATGCTGTCGACCGTGGCGAAGGCGGTCTTGACCGAACCGTTTGCGGTACGGGCCGAGCCGAGGAAAGGCATCGTGTCGGGGTCAAGGCCGATGCGCCGGGCATCGTCGAGTGTCAAAACGACATCGGTGGCCCCGGTATCGACGATGAAATCAACCGGCGTGCCGTTGACATCGACGGTCAGGAAAAAGTGCCCGCCAGGGCCGCGCGGCACCATGATTGTCGCCCCGTCGGTCAGCACCGATTGACGCGGAGCGATGTCGCGGCGCACGTCTTCCCACAGCCCGTAGCCAGCGATCACGCCCAGGAAAATAAGCCCCCATGCCAGAAGCATACGAGCGGTTTTGCCCAAGGACTGGCGATTTTCGGCAATGAACCAGCCACCGACGGCCGTCAGCAGCAGGACAAGGTAGATCAGGCGAGGGAGGTCTTGGCTATCCATGACAGATAGATAGGGAGTGGCGCGCTTTTAATCCACCCACCGGCTGGTTGGATCGCTTTGGGGCTGCGGCTTTGCCCCGGTGGGGGCCTGGATTGCGCCAAGAAGCTGTCGCCGACGGGCATTGCTTGCGATCGCATAGGCGAAAGCGGCTGAAAGAGCGGGGGCAAGGACGCCCCATGGGGCAAGAAATTCATACATTCGTTAATTCCGAAACAATGCGGTCAAGCCCACCCTGCCGGGGAATCATGGTGAAACCGGGGCAGGTCCCTGCAGAAGTTCAGGAGCCGGGCCGGACGTGTTTGCTTAAATGGCGCTGTGATTGTTTCAGGGGGCTTAGGTTTTGTCGTCGGCGATCAGGCCCAACCCCCTGAGATATATGCCAATTCCGGACTCCAGAAGGTCTTCGGGCGTGAACGGCGACTTGGTGCCGGGTGCACCGCGGGCAAAAAGTTCGACGACGCCGTGGCTGAGTGCCCAGATGTGGGCCGAGAACATTTGCGGCGGGGGCCGCTTATTGGGCGGGATGTGTTCCGAAAGTGCCGTGGCAGCCTTTTGCAGAACCCCAAAGGCGCGGCCCGCGACCTGAGCCAGATCGGGATCGCGGTTGATCGAGATGCCGCTTTCGAACATCGCCACATAGTGCCCGGGATGACGGCGTGCAAAAGCCAGATAGGCGCGCCCCGTCGCCTCGAACGACGCAAGCGACGAGGGTTGCCCGGTTTCATAGGCGTATTCCATGAGGTCGGCGAAAATCTCGTACCCCTGGCGCGCGGCTTCGGCGATCAGGTCTTCGCGGCCGTGGAAATGACGATACACCGCCGCCGGAGTGACCCCGGCCTGTTTGGCGGCTTCGGAAAGCGTGAATCCGGTCGGACCTTTTTCTTCGATCAGGTCCAGGGCGGCGTCGACTAGGGCCTGCCGGAGATTGCCGTGATGATAGCCGCGTTTAGGCATCCCAGATGTCCGGTCCGCCACAAATCTTGCCATCCGGCGCGCCGGTGTTGCCTTTGCCGACATAGTCGATGTCGCTTAGAACCGCCTTGATCGCGGCGATGCGGGCGCGCTTTTTGTCGTCGGATCGCACGATGGTCCAGGGCGCGTGATCGGTGTGACTGCACTTGAACGTTTCGGTGATGGCGGCGGAATATTCATCCCACTTCCTTAGACCCTCAACGTCGATCCACGAGAGTTTCCATTGCTTTAGCGGGTCTTTCTCACGTTTCAGAAAGCGGCGTAGTTGTTCGGCGCGCCCAACGTTCAGCCAGAGCTTTTTCAGGATGATGCCGTCGTCGATCAGCATCTGTTCGAAGTCGGGCACCTGGTGGAAGAAATGCTGGCGCTGTTCGGGTTCGCAAAAGCCGAAGACGTGCTCGACCACGCCGCGGTTGTACCAGGAGCGGTCGAACAGCACGATCTCGCCGTCGGTCGGAAGCTGGTTCACATAGCGCTGGAAGTACCATTGGCCCTGTTCGCGGTCCGAGGGTTTCGACAGTGCCACGACCCGCGCGACGCGGGGGTTAAGGTTTTCACGGAACCGTTTGATTGTGCCGCCTTTTCCGGCAGCATCCCGGCCTTCGAAGACGACCATCAGCCGCTTGCCGGTTTCCTTCACGTTGGCCTGAAGTTTTACCAGTTCCAGTTGCAGAGCCTCGATTTCATCTTCGTAGGCGTCCTTGTCCATTTCGGCTTCGTAGGGATAGCTGTCGGACAGGATGTCGCGCTTGCCTGCGTCCTCGATCGCTTTTCGGACGGATTTCGGGGCGTCTTCCTTGAAGAATTTCGAGATGTCGCCGTCGAAGGGAAGTGCCATGTTATGCGCCTTTACTTTTGTTAATACCTAGGCACGGTGGGGCCTTAGCGCAATCCGGCACGTTTCGCGACACTGTCAATCGCATCCAGGACTGCCTTTGTTGCAACATGGTGTGGCGCGTGGCCGACGCCGTCCAGCAGAGTAAGATTGGCGTTCGGCAGGGTTTTTGACAGGGGCACGGCGTGAATTTCAGGGCGCACGGTGGTGTCGTCGGTGCCATGCAGGACTTCGACGGGCAGGGTAAGGCCGCCATAATGCGCTGACATCTCGACCACATTGGGGCGGAGCCTTTTGACCTGGGCCGCGCTGCGTCGGAAGCTTTCGATGCGGGTGGCCAGCGGGATGGCGGCACCGGTGATATAGTTTTCCGGGATCGGTGCGGGGTCAAAGACACTGGCAACCGTCGTGGCAATCTGTTCGTCCGAGACATAGGCCGAGACCAGCGGCGCGCCGATCCACCCGCCGAGTTTCGAGCCAAATATGCGATAATAAGGCTGAAGCGGGCCGGGCCAGGGCATGGTCGCGCCCGCAACGATCACCAGACCGGCGCTGGGTTCTTCAAGCGCCCAGCCCATGGCGACGGCACCACCATAGGAATGCCCAAGAACGATCGGGTTATCCGCGCCAAGGCGCCGGGTGGCCTGGGCCAAAACGCGAGCCTGGGCCATGGGGGTGTCCGGGGCGATGGCATCGCTGTAGCCGAGGCCCGGCCGGTCGACGGAAAAGACGCGGTAGCGGTTGGCAAGGTCGTCGACGAGGGCGAACGAGAGATCCCTGGCATTGCCGCCGGCACCGTGGATCAACACCAGATCGGGACCTTCGCCCCGGATCAGGACATGAACGTCGGTCCCGTCGACGTTGACGATTTCTCCGGTCGGCGGAAAACGCGATTCGATGGCTGCTTCGCGCAGATCGGCACGCCTGTCAGTAAAGACGGCAAAGGCGATAAGCGCGGCGGACAGGAATAGAAAGGTGGTCAGCACAGGGCGGCGCATGGGTTTGGTCGAGTTTCCAGGGTTGCCCGGAAGAACCTAGCCCGGCACACGCCAATTCCAGTCACGCTTGGGTGAGGCCCGCGCACCTTGGCCCAATCTTTCACCGCCTGAGGTCCGTCGACGCCGTCCCGATCAGGGTTTGGTCGTAAGGTGTGGTGAGATAGATCTCGGAAATCCAGTTGCCGTAAAGCAGATGCGCATGGCTGCGCCACCGGTTCTGGGGCGTCGCCCTGGGGTCGTCATCGGGATAATAGTTCAACGGCACATTGATCGGCGTTCCATTGGCGATGTCGCGATCGTATTCCTCTTTCAAGGTTCCGCTGTCGTATTCGAAATGGTTGAAGATATAGAGCGCGCGATGCGCCCGGTCTTCGACAAGACAGGGGCCGGTGTCGTCGCTGCCGAGAAGGGTTTTCAAGCCCGCGGCCCGGATCTCGTCCTCGCGCATTTCGGTCCAACGGCTGACCGGGATATAGCAATCGTCGGAAAACCCGCGCAGGTAGGGCGAGGCGGGATCCATGTTTTTCTGCCGGAAACAGCCAAAGGTCTTGGCACCGAGGATGTGCTTTTTCACCCCGTGGAAATGGTTGATCATCGCCATGCCGCCCCAGCACACGCCGAAAGTGGAATGAACGTTGGTCTGGGTCCACTCCATGACCTCTTTCAACTCCTCCCAATAGGACACCTCTTCGAAGGGCAGGTGTTCGATGGGGGCGCCGGTGATGATCAGGCCGTCGAATTTCTGGTCCTTGACCTCTTGGAACGGGTGGTAGAACTCGGCCATATGTTCAGCCGCCGTGTTCCGGGTCTGGTGTTCGGACATGCGAATGAGGTGCAGGTCGATCTGCAAGGGCGTTGCGCCGATCAGCCGGGCGAACTGGTTTTCGGTCTGGATCTTTTTCGGCATCAGGTTCAAGAGCCCGATCTTCAACGGCCGAATGTCCTGATGTTCGGCTGCGTCCTCGGCCATGACCATGACCCCTTCGCGCGTCAGCACGTCGAAGGCAGGCAGGCTTGAGGGCAGTTTGATCGGCATCTTGATGGTCCTTCATTCAGGACTTTCGAGATAGCGACCGCCCGGAGGTTGCACAAGACCATTGGTTTTGGGGAGAATTGCTGCGTTAGGGTGCCTTCTTGTTGCAATGCGTATGGGGTGAGGGGCGGTGCACCTGCCGGACAGGCGGCACCGGCGTAAGGGCGGTTGAGCGGGTTGGCATTTGCGGGCATTGATCGTGGATTGCCATCTTGGGACGATGTGGGCGAATCCGAATATTCGCCGTGCCTGGAATATTTGTGGTGCGACGGGCGATGGAGTACGTATTGGCGACCAATCGGGTTGATCGGGACCGCCCGCGATTTCTGATCCATTCGAGCAACGAGAGAAGCGTTATGACACCCCAAAAACCGGAAATGCCGGGACCCAGCACTGGTGAGGCCAGCCGGTACAGCCTGCGGCGTAGGAACGACGCCATGCGCAAGACGATGCCGCCGATCTGATGCGGGAACCCCTGGTCCTGTTGCCCGGCATGATGTGCGACGGGCGGCTATTTGCGCCGCAGATCGCCGCCTTTTCGCATGAACACCCGGTGCTGGTGGCCCCTTTGACGGGGGCCGATACCATGAGCGCGCTGGCGACTGCGGTGCTTGCCATCGCGCCGCCGCGTTTTGCGCTGGCGGGCCTGTCGATGGGCGGGATTGTTGCAATGGAGATGATCCGGCAGGCGCCGGACCGGATCAGCCGACTGGCGCTTCTGGATACCAACGCTCTGGCCGATCCGCCGGGGTTTGCCGCGAAGCGTGAGGCTCAGGTTGAAAAAGCGCTGAGCGGTGAATTACGTTCGGTCATGCGGGACGAAATGAAGCCGA
This sequence comes from Silicimonas sp., assembly GCA_013002465.1. Lineage (GTDB taxonomy): Bacteria > Pseudomonadota > Alphaproteobacteria > Rhodobacterales > Rhodobacteraceae > JABDJO01. Next base: position 9,266 of record JABDJO010000001.1, read on the forward strand.
ACTATCTGACCGACGGGCCGGACCGTGATGCCATCCTGGACCTTTGCATGGAAATGGCCGAGGATCTTGGTCCCCGGGTCTTTGCCAGGCAATCCGCCGCGCTTCAGCACCGGCCTGACCAATGTGAAACCCTGAAATCCGTGCGTGTGCCCTCGCTTGTACTGTGCGGCGAAGATGACCGGCTTTGCCCGCTCAGGCGCCATGAACTGATGCACGATCTGATCGAGGGATCCCGGCTTGCGGTAATCGCCGGCGCGGGTCACCTGCCGACACTGGAACAACCCGACCTTACAAACAGGACATTGAACGAATGGCTGAAACTGTGATCCCCGACGACCTGCTGGCGCTGTTGCGCTCGGTCGATACACCGACGGTTTGCAACGCGATCGAAGTGGTCCAGGGCAAACGCGGATTCAACCGCTTTACCCGTGGCACCATGCAGCATTCGAAGCCGGGCGATCCGGCCACGGTGGGGTTTGCCCGCACGGCCAAAATATCGGGTCTGGCACCGCCCATTGAACCGGCTGACGTTATCCGCGCGCGGCGCATGGATTATTTTCGGTCAATGGCGGGGGGGGGCGGTCCGACCGCGGCAGTTGTCGAAGACGTGGATTATCCCAACTGCATTGCCGGGTGGTGGGGCGAAGTTCACGTTGCGGTACACAAAGGGCTGGGGCTTGCCGGTGCCGTCACCAACGGTGTGATGCGCGACCTCGATGTCATCGACGAGGGATTCCCGGTACTGGCAGGCTCGATCGGGCCAAGCCACGCCTTCGTGCATGTGGTCGAGATCGGCACCCCGGTCAACGTCATGGGAATGCGCGTGGCGCAGGACGAGTTGATCCACGCTGACCGTCATGGTGCCCTGGTGATCCCTGACGAGGTGATCCCAGAGCTGAAGACGGCCATTGAAACCGTGGTCTCTTGCGAAGCTATCGTTCTGGAACCGGCCCGTGCGCCCGGGTTCAACATCGAAAAGCTGGAAGAGGCCTGGGCCAGGTTCGAAGCGGCCAGAACCTGAGGCGGAGCAGCATTGTGAACCCCGAGATGCTGATCAGAGCTGCGATGCCCGATGCGGTCGATACGCATCGGGAAGGCGCCTGCGCTTTGTCCCGGCGTCGTCAACTCAGGTAACGTCCCATGCCACGATTTTCCGCCAATGTTTCAATGATGTTCACCGAGCACACGTTCCTCGACCGGTTTGCAGCCGCTCGGGATGCGGGGTTCGAAGCGGTTGAGTTCCAGTTCCCCTATGACCATGCGCCGGACGAGATCGGGCGCGCGGTGCGCGACAACGGTCTTGCGGTCTCGGTCTTCAATCTGTCCCCTGGCGATTGGCAATCGGGTGAGCGCGGCTTTGCTGCCTTGCCGGGGCGGGAAGCCGGTTTTCGCGCGACGGTCACCCAGGCCTTGCCATATGCCGAGGCCGTGGGGGCCAAGCGGCTGCATGCGATGGCGGGGATTGCCAAGCCGGGCGCGGACACCGAAGCCGTCTTTCTGGACAACATCAGGTACGGCGCCGACAGGTTGGCCGAGGCAGGGTTGGAGTTGCTGATCGAGCCGATCAATCCACGCGCGATCCCCGGGTATTTCCTGTCGACGACCTCCGAGGCCACGGCACTGATAAAGCGCATCGCCCATCCCGGCGTGCGCCTTCAGTTCGACATTTTCCATCACCAGATCACGCGCGGCGATGTCATCCAATCGCTGACCGAGTGCCGGGATCTGATCGGTCACATCCAGATCGCAGGCGTTCCCGATCGCCATGAACCGGACATCGGGGAATTGAATTATGCCGATATATTCCAGCATGTTGACAGCCTTGGTTATTCCGGATGGATCGGCTGTGAATACACCCCCAAAGCAGGCACGCGCGAAGGACTTGGCTGGTTGCGCGACCTTGGTGGCACTGGGTAGGAGCCGCGAATTCGTCGATTGGGCTCAGCCCAGAGCGTCGGCGATGATGTCGGTCAGATCGGCTTCGCTTGTCACCCGTGCAACATCGTCGGCCTTCAGCGTCACGCCCCAGTTTTCGGCCATGGCGCGATAGCGGGGCTGGCGGTGTGCCAGGGCGCGACGGTAGGCCCATCTGACAAAGGCGTCGGGATCGACCGTGTCGGGGTTGGCGGCGGTTTCGGCAAGGTAGTCGGCCCAGGCGGTGGTCAGGAAATCCTCTTGATAACACATGGGCTTGGGCGCTTTGTCGAAGCGGCGGGCAAGTTCTTCGGAATGATCTTCGGTGCCTTCGATCCAGACCATCAGAAGGGCACCGGAAAGAACCGAGAGCACTTCGTCTTCGGGATCATCGGGGGCCACGATTTCACAGATCGAGCCCGAGGTGTCGCAGACGAAATTGTCATAGCCGTAGATGTCGTGGGCGCGGTCGATGAAATGAGCGGTGTCCAGCATGGCGGATTTTTCCGCCGCGCGGTGCTGCGCCTGCCGGTGCAGGTATTCCTCCCACGGGACGCCGCCTTTTTCGGGATCGCCGGGCTTGCCAAGATAGGTCGACAGGGGCGAGAGATCGTTGAAGGTGATGTTCGAGCCCACATGCACGCTGTCGGTCATCAGAAGGCCGCGCAAAAGCGGGCTTTTCATCGCCTCGCGTTTCAGGTTGTCGGCGATAAATTCGCCCATGTAGCGCGTGCCGATGCGGTAATCGACGGAATAGTGAAACCAGTTCCCATTGGCGCGCAGCATGTTCGAGACGTGGGTCTTGCCCAGCCCCGACATGCCAAACAGCATGATCCGCTTTTCGGAGGCGTTCCGCCAGTCTGATGCACTGTTGTAAAGCATACCCGTCCTCGTTCGGGACCCGGGTTACGGTGCGGGGCGCTTTGGGTCAATCAGAGTTGACGTTTTTTCGACAGGGCGTGACCGAGGCGCCCGTCGAGGATCAAAAGCCCGAGGGCCAGAAGCGCAAAGCCGAGATAGGCGGAGGGCTGCAGGGTTTCGGCACGGAACGTGGCACCCAGAACAATGGCGATTGGCGGGATCATCAGGGTGACCAGAAGAAGGTTGCCCGCCCCCGCAGCGGCAAGGATGCGATAATAGAGGATATAGGCAAGGGCGGTCGCGGCCAGGGCGTAATACGCGATGGCGATCCAGGTGTCGGGTTGCAGGCGCATCGGCAAGGGGCCTTCGACGACCCAGGCCAGCGGCAAGGCGACGAAGGTGGATCCGGTGAGCATCCCGGCGGCGGCCACGAGGGGCGGCTGGTCCGAGAGTTTGGCCCGCGCCCAGCTTCCGGCAAGGGCATAGCTTACTGTCCCGGCGATTACGGCCAGTTGCGCCAGCGAGCGCAGGTCAAGCGACGTCAGCGCGCTGGCACCGATGGCAAGGGCGACCCCGGCAAAGCCAAGGGTGACGCCGATGGCGCGCGCAGTCGTCAGACGTTCGTCGGGAAAGACGAGGGCCGCCACCAGGACGGCCCAGATGGCAGTCGCGGCATTCAGGATGGCGGTCAGCCCGCTTTCAATCGAAAGCTGCCCCCAGGACATGAGCGTGAAGGGGATGACGTTGTTGAGGCAGCCCATGACAAGGAACGCGCCCCAGATGCGCGCGCTTGTCGGGACTTTCAGCCGCTTCCAGGCCACGATCCCCCAAAGCACAAGGGCCGCCCAAAGCACCCGATGCGCGACCGATGAGAGGAACCCGATTTCGTCGAGCGCGGTGCGGATGGCCAGAAACGAGCCGCCCCAAAGGAGGGCCAGCAAGCCAAGGTCGATCCAGGCGCGAAGGGGGATGCGGGCGTCGGTCATGGGCCTTGTCTATGGGACGGCGAAGCGTGTCGCGACCCGGAACTTGCGAAAAAGCCCCGCCGGTCAGGCAGGGCTTTCCATGTGCGGTTATGTATCTGACCTAGAAGGTAAAGCCGACTTTGACGCCTGCCGCGACAGCAGAGTTATTCTGGAACATGGCGCCAGAAAAACTTGTTGCATCGCCGACATCGACATAGCGGATCCCGCCGGTGATCTTCATGTTGTCCTTGGAATAGACGGCACCCAGACCCACCGATGTGAAACCATCGGTCGGCCCAAGGTTGCCGGTGACGCTGCCGGTGGTTTCTTCATGGCTGATTGAGCCGAGGACCGACCACGTTTCGTTCAGGCGGCGGCCAACACCAAGCGTGTAGGTGATCCGGTCGTCTTCGAAAAAGACCAGCGGGCGCGGAGAGCCACCCGAGTAAACTGGCGGGTCGATGACGGTGCTGGACCACTCTGCCCAACGAACCGACCCGAAGACGAGCGTGTCTTCGGCGATACCCGACTGGAATTCTAAGTTGACGGCCTGCGGCAGCTTCACCCTTTCGATGACTGCCGGAAAGACCATGGGACCGACTGCCTCGGTCAATTCCAGGTCGTGCGATGTTTCAGAGATATAGGTCAGCGCGACCCGCAGGGCGATTTCAGGCTTTTCATAGGCGACGCCAGCCAGATAACCTAACGTGAGGTCGGTGTTGGAATTGATGCTGTAGGTGCCTGGGATTGGAGGCAGCACTGCTTCGGCCTGCAGCGTCTGGGCACGAAGTCCGCCATAGAAGCTGACGTTAGTGGGCATGTTGTATTGCAGGATGCCAGTCAGTGCATGGCTTCGGACTGACGCGGTCGAGCCAGCGAACGGGTGGCCGGTGCCTGTCGGATAGTTGGTATCCGCGCCATAGGGCTGATCGTAGATGATCGCATAGGACCATGTGTCGTTTATGTCGGCTTTGTAGGCCGCGCCGAAGTTCAGATAACTTTCGAGCATGCTGCCGGAATTCACGCCCAACACGCCCGACACATCGGGCGATACATGCGACAAATTAAACTCAAGATATCTGCCTTCCTCGAACAGGACACCCACGGATTGTGTTGTCCGTTCCAGCCCGCCCGAAAATGCGGCGGATCCTGCCAATAGCGCCACGGTTGTGGCGGTTCCAAATACGTACTTCATTTCCCCTCCCAAAGAGATCCTGGCTGCGCTTATATGCGACCCCTTTCGGTTTTCGGTTCTTAACCGTGCGTTACCTTAGCCGGTTTAACGCAACGTCACAAAACATTTGAGTCACTTGGGCTTACGGGCCTCGGCAAGAAGGTTCGAATAGTTGCCGAAAAAGATCAGTCCGGCGCCGAAAAGAACCCAGACGTTGAGCGGTTCGGCGTAAAACAGGGCGCCGACAACCGCGATGGCGGGCAGGCGCACGAAATCCATCGGGGTGACGACGATGGCCGGGGCGACGGCAAGGGCATTCGTAAGACAGGTGTGCGCGATGAGACCCGCGCAGCCGATCGTGACAACCCAGGGCCAGGCCGCGGCGGACGGCCAGGTAATGTCTCCGTCCCATCCGGTGGCGATCAGGCCCATGACGGCCTGCATCACCGTCAGCCAGAACAGCACGCCAAGGATGGTTTCGGTGCGGGTCAGCAACTTGGTGGTCACGATGGAACAGGCGAACCCGATGGCCGAGGCGGCGGCAAGGGTCAGCCCCAGGGGATCGCCGCCGACACCCGGTTGCACGACGAAAAGGACACCGACAAAGCCAAGGACAACGGCCATGACGCGGGGGCGGGTCAGTTTTTCACCCGCGAAGATCAGCGCGAAGATCACCACCCAGATCGGGCTGGTGAATTCCAACGCAAAGACCTGTGCCAGCGAAATCAGCGGCAAGGCGGTGAACCAAAGGTTCTGGCCGGTGAAATGCCCCAGATTGCGCAACAGATGCAGGGGCAGGCGGTCGGTGCGGACTTCGCGGATTTTGCCGGTGGCGAACCCGATGACCAGAACGATGAAAAGCCCGATGAACGAGCGATACATCATCATTTCAAAGCTATCGAGTTCGTGCGAAATTGCCCGGCCCGCAATGGCCATGGATGAAAAGGCGAAGATGCCTCCGACCATCCAGAGCGCGGCCAGAAGTGGCCGCTGCTCGTCGATCATTCGAGGTACTTAAGGTAATTTTCCCGTGGCACATCACCGGCGGCGGCGGCACTTGCGGCGGCGGCGCGCAGCACGTTCAGCGGCCATTTGAGCGATTCCCAAAGCAGGCCCTGGCTGATCTGGAACCCGCCATCGGGGTCGGCTGCATAGTTGGTCACGTCGGAAAAACCGGCCCACCTGAACGAGGCCTTGGCGCGCAACAGGTGGTAACGATGGGTCACGATGATGATCGGAGCGGTTTTGTCCAGGCTTTCGATGTCTGCTGTGAACAGGGCGTTCTGCAGGGTCGAGCGCGACTGGTTTTCAACCAGGATCGCCTCGGCCGGGACACCGGCTTCGAGGGCGGCGTCGCGCATGAATTCGGCCACCGGAGGTTCGCCACCGCCGGTCATTACCAAAAGCGGGGCGGCCCCTGCTTCGTAAAGGGCAAGGGCGGCATCAAAGCGGGCTTGGGTTTCACCGCTGAGACCAGCGCTGTTCTTGCCCGCGTTTCCGGCCAGAACGACAATTGCGTCACCCGACGGCGCTTCGGGGTCGGCCTGATATAGCGCGACGTAAAGCGCGGTTCCGATCAACGCCGTCCAAATTGACAGAATCGCAATCGCAAATATCCATCGAATCAATGCCATACCAAAAAATCCACATCCCAGTAGCCACGTTGCTTTTGTGTCTAAGGAAAAGCCGTCCGAGGGGCGAGCATTTCCTTAAATTCTTCTGAATACTGTCGCAAATCGTGGCTAATCCACCAGAATCAACCCTCTTTGATCTGAAAATCGCGTTGAATTCCTGACGTCGAAATGCCCCAGGCGCTGGCCTTGGTGCGGGCCTGATGGGTCTCGAAATCGGCGCGCGACGTAAAGGTTTCATCGACCTGAAAGATCAGTGGATCGTCGGTAACGGCAATGTCGAAACGCTCGCATCCCGGTTCGTCGCGGGTCAGGCGGATGTGGTCGTCAAGATGGTCGCGGACGATGCTTGCTTCAGTGTCGTTGGCGCAGATCAGACGGCCTGTCAGGTGGATTTTCACGAACTGGCGCTCCTTGATTTCCGGCGTTGAGTCCCCGCGGTGCAGGATGGGGTTGGATCACTCCCATTCGATGGTGCCCGGCGGTTTCGAGGTGATGTCATAGGTCACCCGGTTGATGCCCGGGACTTCGTTGATGATGCGTGTCGCGGTTTCGCCAAGAAAGTCGTGACCGAATGGGTAATAATCCGCCGTCATGCCATCAACCGACGTCACGGCGCGCAGGGCGCAGGCGTAATCGTAGGTACGTCCGTCGCCCATGACCCCCACGGCGCGCACGGGCAGAATGGCGACGAAGGCCTGCCAGATCTCGTCATAAAGGCCGTGGCGTCGGATCTGGTCGATGTAGACGGCGTCGGCAAGGCGGAGAATGTCGAGTTTTTCGCGCGTGATTTCGCCCGGGCAGCGGATGGCAAGGCCGGGACCGGGGAAGGGGTGGCGACCGATGAAGCTTTGCGGCAGGCCAAGCTCGCGGCCCAATGCGCGAACTTCGTCCTTGAACAACTCGCGCAAGGGTTCGACGAGTTTCAGGCCCATCTTTTCCGGCAAGCCGCCGACGTTGTGGTGCGATTTGATGGTGACCGAGGGGCCACCCGAGAAGCTGACGCTTTCGATCACGTCGGGATAGAGCGTGCCCTGGGCCAGGAAGTCGGCGCCTTCGATCTCAAGCGCGTATTTCTGGAAGACGTCGATGAACAGGCGCCCGATGATCTTGCGTTTCGTTTCCGGGTCGGATTGACCGTCAAGTTCGCCAAGGAACAATTCGGCTTCATCGGCGTGGATCAAGGGGATGTTGTAGTTGTCGCGAAACATGGCGACGACCTCTTCGGCCTCGCCCAGACGCAGAAGGCCGTGATCGACAAAGACGCACGTCAACTGGTCGCCGATGGCTTCGTGGATCAAGACGGCGGCGACAGATGAATCGACACCACCCGAAAGCCCGCAGATGACCTTTCTGTCGCCGACCTTTTCACGGATTTCAGCGATGGCCTGTTCACGGTAGGCGCCCATGGTCCAGTCGCCGGTGAAGCCTGCGATCTTGACGAAATTCTCATAAAGTTTCCCGCCGCGCGGCGTGTGGTGGACCTCGGGGTGGAACTGCACGGCATAGAAGCGGCGGTCGGGGTCGGCAATGATGGCATAGGGCGCATTGGGCGAGGTGCCGAAGACCTGGAAACCGGGGGCCAGTTTCGAGACGTGGTCGCCGTGGCTCATCCAGACCTGTTCGCGGTCGTTATCGCTTTGGAACCAGCCATCAAGAAGTGCGATATGCTCGGCGGTCGGTTCGACAAACGCGCGGCCAAACTCCGCTGTTCCGCCACCGCCCGAGATCTTGCCCCCTTCGACGGTGCCGCCCAGCATCTGCATCATGACCTGCTGGCCATAGCAGATCCCAAGGATCGGAACGCCAAGGTTGAAGACGCTGGCCGGTGGGCGCGGGCTGTTTTCGTGGACGACGCTGGAGGGGCCGCCGGAAAAGATCACAGCCTTGGGGGCAAAGTCCGCAAGAAAGGCATCGGTGACGTTCTGAAAGGGGTGGATTTCGCAATAGACATTCAACTCGCGCAGGCGGCGGGCGATAAGCTGTGTCACCTGGCTGCCGAAGTCGATGATGAGAAGGCGGTCGTGAGAGGCGTCTGTCATGGGCCTGCTTTAGGCAGCACGTCCCTTGGACGCAAGGCATGGCAGTGGGGCGGGGACAGAATTTCTTAAAATTCGCGATCTCATGGTAGGCTGCCAACATGGGAAGGATTGGTTTTGCTCTGGCGTTTTGTTTGTTGGCTGGGGGTGCGAAGGCACAGTGCCTGACGCCTGCAGAGGCATACGTCCTTGATGCCGGGGCCGAGGTCGATTGCGAAACCGAACCGGATGCCTGCCGGTGGACGTTCGACCTGGGAGCGCCCGTTTCGCGGGAATTATTCGAAGTTCTGCGAGCCCGATTGGCGGAGTGTCCGAACCTGCGCGCAGCGTCGCGGGATCAGGGTGTGAACCATCCGGATTTTTATGACGCATGGGTGTTTAGGTTTGCCAGGGAAGCATTTTCGCTTTCGATCAAGGACAAATCGGGGTTGAGACGTACTTTTGTCGTCCTGCGCCAGGTGCCCGGTGAATAGCGCTCATGTCGGAAACGCGTCTGAACTGACGCAATTCGCCCCATGGTATCGGAATGCAACGTGTATTTCTGAAGACGGTTCGGGAGAGCGGAGCAATTTTCATGACTGAAGTCAAAACACGGCGGGCACGCGGCGGCGGTGGCGCGGCACGGCGGGCAGAGCGGACCGCGGTTCGCATCGAGGCGGCGAAATACATCGAACGCCAGGTGCCCAACCTTGAGATCATGAACCAGGAAGCACTTGAGATCATCGAGGCCAATGCGGACATTGTTCTGGAAGAGATCGGTGTCAACTTTGCCGACAATCCCGCCGCCTTGAAGCGCTGGAAAGAGGCCGGTGCGGATATCGACGGCGAACGGGTTCGGTTGCCCAAGGGATTGGCGCGCGAACTTTGCAAGACCGCGCCTTCCAGTTTCACCCAGCACGCCCGCAATCCTGAACGAAACGTCGTCATCGGTGGCGACAATCTGGTGCTGGCCCCGGTCTATGGCCCGCCTTTCGTGCGCGATGTGGAGGGCGGTCGGCGCTATGCCACGATCGAGGATTTCCGGAATTTCGTGCGCCTGGGCTATATGTCGAAGTGGCTGCACCACTCGGGCGGAACGGTGTGCGAGCCGACCGATGTGGCCGTGAACGTGCGCCATCTGGATATGCTTCTGGCCCATATGACGCTGTCGGACAAACCCTATATGGGGTCCGTGACCGAACCCGAGCGGGCCGCAGATTCGGTCGCCATGAGTGAAATTCTGTTCGGCAAGGACTTTGTTGCCGAAAACACGGTGATGACCTCGCTTGTTAACATCAACTCGCCCCTGTCGTTCGATGCCACAATGATGGGCGCGCTTGAGGTTTATGCGGCGGCGAATCAGGCCGCGATCATTTCGCCGTTCATTGTCGGGGGCGCCATGTCGCCGGTGTCGGTGGCAGGAACCCTGACGCAGGCCACCGCCGAAGTTCTGGCAGGCGTCGCCTATAGCCAGCTTGTGCGCCCGGGCGCGCCGGTCATTGCCGGTACCTTCGTCACCTCGATCGACATGAATTCAGGTGCGCCAACCTTCGGCACACCCGAGGCCGGGCAGATCACGCTTGGCATGGGCCAACTGGCCCGGCGCATGGGGCTTCCGTACCGGTCGGCGGGATCGTTCTGTGGCTCAAAGCTGCCCGATGCCCAAGCCGCCTATGAAACTGCCAACAGTCTCAACATCGGGCTTTTGGCTGGGGTCAATTTCATGCTGCATTCGGCAGGTTGGCTGGAAGGCGGGCTGGTCGCCAGCTTTGAAAAGTTTGTGATGGATGCCGATCAGCTTGGCGTGTTGCACGGCCTGGCTGGCGGTGTCGATGTGTCCGAGAACGGGCAAGGCATGGATGCCATCCGCGAAGTCGGACCGGGCGGACATTATCTTGGCTGCGCCCATACCCAGGCCAACTTCAAGAGCGCGTTCTGGCGTACCGACGTTCTTGACTACAAGCCCTTTGAAACCTGGGCCGAGGAGGGCGAGCGCGACACCGCCGCCCTGGCCAGCGAGCGGGTGAAGAAGCTGCTCAGCCAGTACCAGCAGCCCGCCATCGACCCGGGCGTGCTGGAGGCGTTGAATGCTTATGTCGCCGAAAAGAAAGCGAACGCGCCGGCGGCCTTCGGCTGACGCTCAGGCCGCTTTGGCCTGCGGCATGCGATTGGCGGCAAGGCGGGCTTCTTCAATAAGCGCGACCAGAAGTTCGATATGCCGCGCGACCGAATACGAGGCCGCGCCTTCGCGACGGATCTGGTCGATTGCCGCTTCGTGCTCGGCCAGAAACGCGAACGCCTGTCCGGGACCTGGCGGCGTTTCGCCGGGCATCAGCCTGCGCAGACTGCGCGTTCGATTGTAATCGACCAACCCCAAACGGGCAGCACGCACCAGAAGGCGGGGGCGGCGAAGTGATTTCAAAACAGTCTGGGGGTCGGTCATTGGTGGCTCCATCGGGTAATTTCCTACGTCACGATACACAACCTATGGGTGTGTTGCAGATCTTTGACCCTCTGCGTTCTGTCGAATTTTCCTTTATTTACATAGATCCTTAATCCTGAGTTCGGAAACGTGAATTAACTTTCTCGTACCCAATGCACGTAAAGGTTGTGTTATTCAGTTGGGATTGCGCGGGAGGCGGTGGCCAGAGAATGTCGGCATTTGCAGGTATGGGTGGCAACGGATCGGTTCCCGAATGGGTTCCGGAAAGCGTGTTGACCTATTTGGCGCATGTCGAAAGCGGCCGGTCCATTCGATCTCTGGCCCGAGAGGCAGGCTGTCATGCGTCGACCATATTGCGACGAGTGCGGCGGTTTGAAACGCGCCGGGACGATCTGCTGGTCGACCTGGCCTTGCGTCGGCTGAGTATCGCTGCAGCCGACAAACATAGTGAGACGATCAATTTTGGGGGACTTGTAAAGGTGTCGATGAGCGAAACTGTTGAATCCACGGGCATCCCGGGGGATGCGCAACTGAAAAAAGTCGCACCGCGCGTATTGCGGCGGCTGAATGAAACCGGCGCCTGCCTGGCGATTGCAAGCGACATGGACAAGGCGGTGATCGCCCGGGATACACCGGACGGCCAGACGCTTCGCACCATGGTTGTTGAACGCGTTTATGCCGAGGCGATGGCCTTGAAGGAATGGATCACCGCGACCAGCGAGGGCCGGATTACGCGGTATCGGATCACCTCGACCGGGCGCATGGCGTTGAAACGCTTCCTGGCCGAAGAAGAAGCCTTGCGCGTGGGCATGGGTGAGGGTGCCGATCCCTATTCCGAGCAGCACCGCGACTGGGCCAAGCGCAATGTGTCGGGCGACAAGAACAAGCGTCGCGGCATTCGCTATAACGCATCCGAAAGCCCCTTGTCGGCGCTGGCGCGGCGCAAGGACAAGGATGGCAAACCATTTCTGTCGGCGGAACTGGTGGCCGTGGGCGAGCGGTTGCGCGAGGATTTCGAACTGGCTCAGATGGGTCCGAGGGTCACCCAGAACTGGGAGCGGTTCCTGTCGGGTGGTGCGCGGGGCGATTTCCCCGGGGGCGGCGAGGGCGGCGGGTCGCAAAGGGCGCGCGACCGGGTGGCAGCCGCGCTGAAGGACCTGGGCCCGGGTCTTGGCGATGTGGTGCTGCGGTGTTGTTGTTTTCTGGAAGGTATGGAGGCGGTCGAGCAGCGTCTGGATTGGTCCGCGCGGTCGGGAAAAATCGTGCTGCGGATCGCTTTGATGCGGTTGAAGGCGCATTATGACGAAGAACACGGCAACTGGTCACCCTTGATCGGCTGAGCCTGGCGCAAAAGGCCTTTGCGAACAAAATTGTCGCGCCCCGTTTTAATTGGCGGCGCGACTTCCTATGTTAAGGGGCGTAACTTCAAGAGAGGGGCACCCCGATGACAGACGAAAAGACCGAAGACAGCAATGGCAAGCGCACCTGGATCGAAGAGATCGAGGTCGCCAGCGAAGAACTTGTTGCGCGCGTCAAGCAACTGGCCGCCGACAACAAGGTCAAGCGTATCCGTGTGATCGAACCAGATGGCGATATCGCGCTGGAAATCCCGCTGACCTATGGCGCATTGGCTGGCGGCGCAGTGGTGCTGGCCGCTCCGGTTCTGGCCATTCTTGGCGCGCTCGGGGCGTTTGCTGCAAAACTCAAGATTGAGATCGTCAACGAAGAAGACACCGGCGAAAGTGATTCCGGCGCCTGACGGTTTGATCCAGAACTGACCACGTTCTGCAAGGCCCGGTCATTATTGCCGGGCCTTTTGTTTTCAATTCCGTTTGCCAAGCGCCAAAAGCGCGCTTTCAAGGTCGCCAAGCCCGGTGACGCGGTGTTCAAACTCCAGACCCAACCGGTCGGCGCATTCGCGCGCCTTTTCCAACAACTGAGGGTCGTCGGTCTGGGCTTGATAGACCAGTTTTTCATAATTGCCGAAATAGGCGTCGCGCAGGTCGGGGTGGCGATCCAGGCCAAGGGGTTTCCAGACAAAGGCGTCGAACTGGCGAACCAGAAAGTCGGTCAGATAGAACGACGTGAATTCGTCGTCGACATTGCCCATGAAATCGTCCGTGCCCTGATAAAACGCATAGCAGTGCGGGCCGGGCATCATTTCGATCCCCAATTCGTCGGCGACGGCTTGCAACTGGCCACCGGTACCGCAATCGGCATAGGCCAGAAAGATGCGGTCATATTCCCTGGCGCCCGCCACGGCTTCGCGGACGGCTGGCACGATCTTTTCGGGGTGGTTGTGGAAGATCGCCGGCAGGCAATGCAGGTCGATGTGGTCGAATTGGCGGGTCACGGCAAGGATTTCACGCGCCAGTGCGCCGCAGCCAAGAACCAGGATGCGGCCCTGGCCCTTGGGTGCAAGTCCGTCGTCGCGCAACTGGTCGTCGGTTGGCAGGGTCATTCGGTCACTCCATACCGGTCAAGCAGGGCCTCGGCGATTTCGACCACCACGGTTTCCGCCGTTTCGCGATCGACCTTGGCGATGTCGTAGAGGCCGATCATGGCCTCGGACCCGGTGGCTGTCGAGAGGGCGGCGATCAGCCGATTCTTCCCTTGCCCCGAGACCTTCGCACCCTTGAGCGCCTGCTTGAACATATCCACGCGCCGGGCGCCGCGACGATCACCCGACTTGCTGGTCTGCCAGGCGTCAAGGTTTCTGGCCAGAAACTGGCGAAAGGCTGCTTCGTGCCGGACGGAAAGACCGAAGATATAGCGGCTGACTGCCAGGACGCGAGCGCGCGGTGTTTCGGCCCCGTCGACAACGGTCTCATAGGGCAGGACTTCGACCGCCAGTCCGGCTTCGGCTGCAAGAACGGTTGGGTCAGAAAAATAACGATAGGCCGTCGCCCGCGAGATCCCCTGTTCGGCGGCGGCGGCGGCCACCGTCACCGTGTCTCCACGCGCGATCAAGGCGCGGGCACCGGCCATGATCGCTTCGCGGGTTCGCGACTTCTTGTTGGTTTCGGTTGGCATCGCGGGTCTCGCCAAAAATAAGACACTTGTCTCAAAATGAGACATATGTATCATAACCGGCAGATGAGCGAGTCGCAATGGAGGACCAACATGGCCGAAGAGAGGCCCCGTACCTACGACGTTTTGGGCAACGTTCTTAGGTTCCTGACCTTTCCATCGGAGGTCGACGGCAAGTTTTGTCTGGTCGAAGCCATTGTACCGGAAGGAATGGGCGCGCCGCCCAACCATCACGCGGGCGAAACCGAGGCGTTTTACGTGCTTGACGGCGAGGTTGGCTTTCACGTGGACGGGCGGGACTTCGTGGCGCGGGCGGGCGATCATATCGCGATCCCGGATGGCGCGGTGCATGCCTTCAAAGGGATCGCCAGAACCTCGCGCCTGCTGATCCTGAACGCGCCGGGCGAGATGCACGACGCCTTTTTCACCGGGGTGGGGCGGCCCATGCCGGAAGGTTCTACCGAGCCGCTGCCGCCCGAGGGTCCGCCGGATGTCGAAGCCCTGTTGGCGTTTGCCGCGTCCAAGGGCATGACGGTTCTCAACCCCGAGGACGCCTGACACCATTGCCTAGTGGCGGCCGTTCAGCCGGCCGCCATCTGGTTGTGCTTGCGGGCCATGAATTCCTTGGCCGTTTCCACGGCGACGGCGGCGTCGCGGCAATAGGCATCGGCCCCGATGGCCTTGCCAAATTCCTCGTTCAGGGGCGCGCCGCCCACCAGCACGATGTAATCGTCGCGAATGCCCATCTGGACCAGCGTGTCGATCACGACCTTCATATAGGGCATGGTGGTGGTCAGAAGCGCGGACATGCCAAGGATGTCGGCATCTTCCTTCTTGATGGCATCGACATAATCTTCGACCGGGTTGTTGATGCCCAGGTCCACAACCTCGAACCCGGCACCTTCCATCATCATCGACACAAGGTTCTTGCCGATATCGTGGATGTCGCCTTTGACGGTGCCGATCACCATCTTGCCCATGCGCGGCGCACCGGTTTCGGCCAGAAGCGGCTTCAGGATCGCCATGCCGCCCTTCATGGCGTTTGCGGCCAACAACACTTCGGGCACGAAAAGGATGCCGTCGCGAAAGTCGTCGCCGACAATTTTCATGCCGCCCACAAGCGCTTCGGTCAGGACGCGGTAGGGTTCCCAGCCGCGTTCAAGAAGGATGTTGGTGCCTTCCTCGATCTCTTCTTTCATACCGTCATAGAGGTCGTCGAACATCTGAAGGCGAAGCTCTTCATCGTCGAGCTCGCTCAGGATGATGTCGTCTTCTTCGTCGGCCATTGTTGTTTACTCCGCACGATGCGCCCCTGGGTTCCCTCGATCTAGTGTGAAAACGTGTGCATATGAATGCCAAATTGCGACTTTACGATTAACAGCAGCGACTTGCGGCGGTGCGTCCACAGGTCGCACGGCCAGGATCCTTGATCCCGTGGCCGAAAGCTTCTGGTTTTTTGCGGGGAAAATGTGGCCGTTGTTGTAAATGTTCTTGTTATGTTCTATTTTAGTCGAATGCCCAGGTCCGAATTGCTCTTTAACAGGATGTCCCCGGGACGGGCGGCGCAATCGAACAGGACCGGTCGGTTCGAGCCTCACGCACGCGAAGGGTTTGACGACGGTTGGGATTTGGACGAAGACCTGCCACCCACAAGGACCGAGGTGTCGATCGAGCGGCCAAGATCGGTCATTACCCGGAACACCTCTCCGGATATTGCGTTCGACAGGTCGATCAATCCCTATCGCGGGTGCGAGCATGGCTGCATTTATTGCTTTGCCCGTCCAAGCCACGCCTATCTGGGGTTGTCACCGGGGTTGGATTTCGAGACCCGGCTGATCGCGCGCCCCGAGGCGCCCGAGGTGCTGGAGCGGGAATTGCGGGCGAAGTCCTATCGCCCGGCGGTGATCGCCATGGGCACCAACACCGATCCCTATCAGCCGATTGAGAAGGAACACCGGATCATGCGCCGGATATTGGAGGTGCTTTACGCCTATCGTCACCCCGTTGCGGTGGTCACCAAGGGCACTTTGATCGAGCGTGACATGGACATTCTGGGCGAAATGGGGCGGCAGGGCCTGGCGCGCGTCGGTATTTCGGTGACCACGCTGGATGCGCGAGTTGCGCGCGCGATGGAACCCCGTGTGCCCGCGCCTGCGCGCCGGATCGAGACTATTCGACGTCTGAGCGAGGCGGGCTGTCCGGTGCGGGTGATGGTGGCACCGGTGGTTCCCGCCCTGACCGATCACGAACTTGAAGCGATCCTTGAGGCGGCGGCCAAGGCTGGTGCGGTGGCGGCAAGCTGGATCATGTTGCGTCTACCCCGCGAAGTTGCGCCCCTTTTCCGCGAGTGGCTGGCGGCGCATTTCCCCGATCGGGCCGCACGAGTCATGGGGCGGGTACGTGATTTGCACGGCGGTCAGGATTATTCCGCCGATTGGGGCAAGCGTCTGACCGGCGAGGGGGCCTTTGCCGATCTGGTCGCAAAGCGTTTTGCGGTTGCAACGAGGCGGCTTGGGCTAAGTGACGCGTTGCCGTCTTTGCGGTGCGATCTGTTCAGAAAGCCTGCACGCGCAGGCGATCAGTTGTCGCTGTTTTGAGGAGCGGGGCGCAAACTGGCCGGTTTGGACGGGGTTCCTGCCGTGTATGGCGTCAAATTCCTGCCGAATTTGGGCGTTAGGTCCTAAGCCGGAAAGGAGAAAACCCATGTCGCTTTCGATGATTGCGGGGTGTCTTTGGGTGGTTCTGGCGACGATCGTCGCCATGCTGCCGATGCGGGCACAGTATCCGCCGGGGATTGCGCTGTTGTTGGCGGCACCGGTGCTTTTGGGCTGGCTGGCCCTGGATCACGGACCTTGGGTTTTTGCCGCCGGTTTTCTGGCCTTTCTTTCGATGTTTCGCCGACCCCTTTGGTATCTGGGGCGCCGGGCCTTCGCCGGGGTCAATGAGGCGGGGTTATGAGCGCGCCATTGATGCTGGCCTGCCTCTGGTGCGTTCTGGCCAATGTGATCGCGATGTTTCCATCCAGGCACAAGCACTGGCCGGCGGCTTATGTGCTGATGACGTTCGGCGTGCCGATCCTGGTTTGGGTATTCCTGAGCGATGGCATCTGGACCGGGCTGATCGTGCTGGCCGCCGCCATGTCGATCCTGCGTTGGCCGGTCCGGTATCTGGCGCGTTGGATCCGGTCGCAGGTCTTGCGCGAGGCTGTGGATTAGGGGCGCGGCCCCCGCCGCCGTGCTGGCGTTTCCCCCGGAGTGCTTACCTTACGGCGTTTGCCCGCAAACGCCTATCGGCAAGGCAGTGCCCGCAATCCCCAAAAGACAGGAAGAAGCGCAGATTTATTCGAATTGTTCTTGCGTGGTCTGGATGCTAGCCCGGGCGGTATGGGCAAAGTTTCTGATATCGACGTCCGGGGCCGGTTGACGCCCGATTACGATCTGTCGGGGTTGACCTGGCTGCGCGTCGGCGGTCCGGCAGACTGGTTGTTTCTGCCCAAGGACGCCGACGACCTGGCGGGCTTTCTGGCGGCCTTGCCCAAGGACGTGGCGGTCTTTCCCATGGGCGTTGGATCGAACCTGATCGTGCGTGACGGCGGCTTGCGGTCCGTGGTGATCCGGTTGGGGCGGGCTTTTGCCGAGGTGTCTTTCGAAGGCGATCTGGTGACAGCCGGGGCCGGGGCTTTGGACGCTCAGGTCGCAAGGAAGGCGGCCGAGGCGGGGCTGGATCTGACGTTCCTGCGCACCATCCCGGGCGCAATCGGCGGTGCTGTTCGGATGAATGCCGGGTGCTATGGGTCCTATGTGGCCGATCACTTCGTCTCGGCCGAGGTCGTGCTGCGGACCGGCGAACGTGCAACGCTTGGACCCGGCGAACTTGATTTCCGCTATCGTCAGAGCGACTTGCCGGACGGGGCTGTCATCATATCGGCGGTGTTCCGCGCAAGTCCCGGTAACCCCGATGTGCTGGCGGAAAGGATGGAGGCCCAGCTTGCCAAGCGGGACGAGACCCAGCCGACGAAGGCCCTGACCGCCGGAAGCACATTTAGGAATCCGGCCGGATTCAGTTCGACCGGCAAGGCCGACGACAGTCACGACATGAAGGCCTGGAAGGTGATTGACGACGCCGGCATGCGCGGAGCCGCCCGGGGCGGGGCGCAGATGTCGCCGATGCATTCCAATTTTCTGGTCAACACAGGCGGGGCCACGGCGGCGGATCTGGAAGGATTGGGCGAAGAGGTGCGCGAAAGGGTGTTCGAGCGTATGGGAATCAGATTAGAATGGGAAATCATGAGGGTTGGCGAACCGGCCCCAGAGGCAGACGACAAGTAACCAGGGGCGGACAACGTCCTTAGAACAGGTAAGTGGCGGGTATGTCGAGCAGGGCAACCCCCAAAGTGACCGTACTCATGGGCGGACCTTCGGCAGAGCGCGAGGTGTCCTTGTCCTCGGGACGCGAATGTGCGGCGGCGCTGCGGGCGGCAGATTACGATGTAAGCGAATTGGACGCGGGCAGGGATGTCGCCGCGCGGTTGGCGCGTCTTGCGCCCGACGTGGTGTTCAACGCGCTGCATGGCCGGTGGGGCGAAGACGGCTGTGTTCAGGGTATCCTTGAGTGGTTGCAGATCCCCTATACCCATTCCGGCGTGCTGGCGTCGGCGCTTGCCATGGACAAGACCCGGTCGAAGGCCGTTTTCGAAGCCGCGGGCATTCCGGTGGTCAAAAGCGGGCTTTATTCCAAGTCCGAGATCACGGCGGACCATGTGATGGAACCGCCCTATGTGGTGAAGCCCAACAACGAAGGATCTTCGGTCGGTATATATATAGTGCCCGAACACGCCAACCGTCCGCCCGAGATTGCCGCCGACATGCCCGGGACGCTGATGGTCGAGGCTTATGCGGCGGGGCGCGAATTGACGGTCACCGTTATGGGCGACCGGGCCTTGTGCGTGACCGAGATTTTCGCCGACGGCTGGTATGACTACGAGGCGAAGTACGCGCCGGGCGGATCGCGCCATGAAGTGCCCGCCGGTATTCCGCCCGACATCGAGGCGGCCTGTCTGGCGCACGCAAGTACCGCCCACGAGGTTCTGGGATGCCGGGGTGTCAGCCGGACGGATTTTCGCTGGGACGAATCCCAGGGTCTGGACGGGTTGATCACGCTTGAGACCAATACGCAGCCCGGGATGACCCCGACATCGCTGGTGCCGGAACAAGCGGCCCATATCGGCATGAGTTTCGCCGAACTGTGCGACTGGATCGTAGGAGATGCCTCGTGCGACCGATAAGAGACCCCGCACCGTCCCGGCTTGCCTATCGCCTCAATCGCTTGATGCTGCGCCCCTGGGTGCGGGTTTTCCTGCGCTATGGATTGCCGGTGCTTATCCTGGCGTCGCTTGGTGCGTTTTGGGCCTCGGATCAGGGGCGGCGCGACGATGCCATGGATCGGCTGGCCGAATTGCGCCGTCAGATCGAGGAACGGCCCGAATTCATGGTGCGCCTGATGACGGTCGAAAAGGCGACGCCTTCGGTGGCGGCGGACATACGCGAGATCCTGTCGATCGACTTCCCGGTGTCGTCGTTCGATCTGGACCTGAACGGGTTGCAGGAAGCGGTGGAAACCCTGGATGCGGTGGCGGTGGCCTCGGTGCGGATCAGAACCGGCGGCATTCTTGAGGTTGACGTCGAAGAGCGAAAGCCCCGGGTCATCTGGCGCGGCGACGACGCGCTGACCCTGTTGGACAAGACCGGGCATCCCGTCGCCCCCTTGGACGCGCGGACGGCGCGGCCCGATCTGCCGTTGGTTGCAGGAAAGGGCGCGGATCAGGCCGTGGGGGAAGCCCTGGAGTTGTTCCTGGCCTCGGCCCCCATTCAAAGCCGGTTGCGCGGGCTTTTGAGGGTCGGCGAGCGTCGGTGGGACGTGGTGCTTGATCGTGACCAGCGGATCATGCTGCCCGAAGAGGATGCCGTCATGGCGCTGGAAAAGGCGATTGCGCTGGACGTCGCGCAGGACCTTTTGGAGCGCGATATTTCGGTGGTGGATTTTCGCAATCCCGGTCGCCCGGTGCTGCGGCTTGGAACCACGGCCTTCGAGACATTGTACGAAACAGGATTGAACACCGAATGAGAATGATGAGCGATCTTTACGAAAGCCAGCGGTCCATGCGGGCGATGCGACGGGCGGCCATTCAGCGTGGTGTCATCGCCATTCTGGACGTGGGCACATCCAAGATCGCCTGCCTGATCCTGCGGTTCGACGGGCGCGAACGCCTGCCTCAGGGCGACGGTATCGGCGCCATGGCCGGACAAACGCAGTTTCGGGTGATCGGGGCGGCGACCACGCGGTCGCGGGGCATTGAACTGGGCGAAACCTGCGCGGTGCAGGAAACCGAGCGCGCCATTCGTACGGCGGTGCAGGCGGCTCAGAAGATGGCCGGGTGCCGCGTCGATCATGTGATTGCCTGTCTTTCGGGCGGGCAACCAAGATCATATGGCCTGGCCGGTATCGTCAACGTGGAAGGTGATGTTGTGGGCGAAGCCGACATCGCCCGGGTTCTGGCGGCCTGTGACGTGCCCGACTATGGGGCCGAGCGCGAGATTCTGCACGCCCAGCCGGTGAACTTTGCGCTTGATCACCGGACGGGCCTGATAGATCCCCGCGACCAGATCGGTCAGCGGCTGGCCTGCGACATGCACATGCTGACCGTGGACCGCAGCGTCATACAGAACCTGATATATTGCCTGAAACGATGCGATCTGGAACTGGCCGGGTTGGCGCAATCGTCTTACGTCTCGGGGATCTCGGCGCTGGTCGAGGACGAACAGGAACTGGGCGCGGCCTGCATCGACATGGGCGGCGGCATCACGGGTCTGTCGATTTTCATGAAAAAGCACATGATCTATGCCGATGCCGTGCGCTTGGGCGGCGCACACGTGACGCAGGACATTTCGAAGGGTTTGCAGGTTTCGCTGACCGTGGCCGAGCGGATCAAGACCTTTCATGGCGGCGTTGTGGCGACCGGCATGGACGACCGCGAGATGATCGAGGTCGGGGGCGAGACCGGGGATTGGGAACATGACCGACGCACCGTCAGCCGCGCCGAGTTGATCGGCATCATGCGGCCCCGGGTCGAAGAAATCCTGGAAGAGGTGCGCGAGCGACTGGATGCCGCCGGGTTCGACGATCTGCCAAGCCAGCAGATCGTTCTGACGGGTGGGGCCAGCCAGATACCCGGGCTGGATACCTTGGCGCCGAAAATACTCGGCCAGCAGGTGCGCATCGGGCGCCCATTGCGGGTACATGGCTTGCCACAGGCGGCAACGGGCACCGGGTTTGCCAGTGCCGTCGGTCTGAGCCTGTTTGCCGCGCACCCCCAGGACGAGTTCTGGGATTTCGAAATGCCGTCCGATCTGGGCGCGCCGCGCTCGCTGAAACGGGCGGTGAAATGGTTCAAGGACAACTGGTGATGGGCAGACTTCATCAGATCGCCCGCGAGGAACTGGCCCGAACGCCGCTTTCCCCGGTCGAGCAACGGGTGCTTGCCGGCGAGTTGACCAAAGTCGTGTCGGATCTGATCGCAACCGGTCGGATTCACTTCGGCGAGGCCTTGCCCATCCGCATATCGTCCGCAACGCACAAATGCGAATCTGTTAAGTTATCCACAAGGTCGGAAAACGACCACGGCAGAGGCAGAGCGGCCACCAGAGATTGTGAAGTGCAACCGGAAGTTGCGGTTTCGATGCGACCCGGGGGGTCGTTCGTATGAAGATAGAGCTATAAGTGTGCGACAACACACAGGATATTGAGGGACCGGCAATATGCTGCGGGTAGGAAACAAAAAATTGCCATATTTCGTGGTTTCGGTCGCGAATCGGGGTGACCTGCGACTTGCCTTTGGGTAATGTCACCCCCATCCAGCAGGCGACCCTTAGGGTCGTGAATGACTGCGCCTCTGCCCGGTGGCGCGAAAGAAAAACAGGCGGACGTACCTATGACTTTGAATTTGACCATGCCCTCCCACGAAGAGCTGAAGCCGCGTATTACGGTTTTTGGAGTTGGAGGCGCCGGCGGGAACGCCGTCAATAATATGATTGAGAAAATGCTTGATGGCGTGGAGTTCGTGGTGGCCAACACGGATGCCCAGGCACTTCAGCAAAGCCACGCTTCGACGAAAATCCAGATGGGTGTTCGGGTTACCGAAGGTCTAGGCGCGGGCGCGCGGCCGTCGGTTGGTGCTGCTGCTGCGGAAGAAACGATCGAAGAGATCGTCGATCAGCTGGCGGGCGCACACATGTGTTTTATCACTGCGGGCATGGGCGGCGGCACCGGGACCGGTGCGGCTCCGATCATCGCTCAGGCAGCGCGCGAACTGGGTGTGCTGACCGTCGGCGTCGTGACAAAGCCGTTCCAGTTCGAAGGCGCCAAGCGGATGCGCCAGGCGGAAGAGGGCGTGGATGCGCTGCAAAAGATGGTTGATACGCTGATCATCATTCCAAACCAGAACCTGTTCCGCATCGCCAACGAAAAGACGACCTTCACCGAGGCGTTTTCGATGGCAGATGACGTTTTGCATCAAGGCGTCAAGGGCGTGACCGACCTGATGGTGCGCCCGGGCCTGATCAACCTGGATTTCGCCGACGTGCGTTCGGTGATGGACGAGATGGGCAAGGCCATGATGGGCACCGGCGAGGCCGACGGCGAAGACCGCGCGGTGCAGGCAGCCGAAAAGGCGATTGCCAATCCGCTGCTGGACGAAATCAGCTTGAAGGGTGCCAAGGGTGTCTTGATCAACATCACCGGTGCCGACGACCTGACGCTGTTCGAACTGGACGAAGCCGCCAATCGAATCCGCGAAGAGGTGGATGCCGACGCCAACATCATCGTCGGCTCGACACTGGATACGGCAATGGAAGGTCGGATGCGGGTCAGCGTTGTGGCCACCGGGATCGACGCCGTCGAGGCGGTTGAAAGTCGGCCCAGCCATCACGTGGTGACCGAGGCCGCGCCACAGCCAATGGCAGCGGCAAGCCCGGCACCGGCCCCCGTGGCAGACCCGGCTTATGCGGCCGAGGCACCGGTTCATCAGGAACCAAGCCTGTTCGAAGGGATCGACGAAGCGGCGCCGGCTGCTCTCAGCGACGACGGTCTGCCGCCGCCAGCCTATCGCCACGAACCCGAAGTTGCCGCACACCAGGCCGGTCGCCATTCTGCAGGAACGCCGACACCGGAAGCCTTGGCGCGGCTTGAGCGTGTGACGGGCCGGGCGCCCGGTTCCATGGCAAACCACGTTCCCGGCGAAGCGCGTTATGGCCGCGAAGGTCAGCCGGCACCACAGGCCCCGTCCGAGGCGGATCGGCCCCGGTTCGGCATCAATACCCTGATCAATCGCATGGCGGGCGGTGTCGCGAACCCCGACAGCGCACACGGCGCTCCACGCCAGCAACCATCGGTAAGCCGCACTGCGCCGGAACCCGAAATGAGCGAAGATCAGGAACGGATCGAAATTCCGGCATTCCTCCGTCGCCAGGCGAACTGAGGACCAAGTTCACTCCCACTGGGTCGGTCTTTGTGCCGGCCCTTTTTCTTGGGTAGGGTTTAGCTGTTCCAACATGGGATTCCCGAATGGCCAAGCTGACGACTTCCGCAGCCGAGATGGTGGCAAAGGCACGTGCCCGCATCAAGGAAATCGAAACACCGGACTTGATTGCCAAGGTCGACGATCCTGGTGTGGTCATCGTCGATATCCGAGATGTACGGGAACGGCAGCGCACGGGGTCTATTCCCGGCAGTGTACACGCGCCGCGGGGGATGATCGAATTCTGGGTCGATCCTGAAAGCCCCTATTTCAAGGACGTGTTCGGGCAGGACAAAACCTATGTGTTTCACTGCGCCAGCGGCTGGCGTTCGGCCCTGACCGTGGCCACCCTGCAGGACATGGGGTTTGACGCAGCACATCTGAGAGAAGGGTTTTCAACCTGGGAGGCCCAGGGTGGGCCAGTGGAAAAGCATTCCTGACACTCAGGCCGCGCCGGAGAGCGCGACCATTTGCAGGCCCCGAGTGGCGAAAAACGATTACCCTCGCGTCGATGTTCTCAATCTGGAAAACCGACCAAAATGCACGCATATCTTTGGTGATGTCGGAGACGAAGTCCGCATATTTATTCTGTTAACTAATTGAATCTAAGTACTATATTTCATTAATGTTGATTTCGTACCACTATTCAAACCACATTGCGGTATTTGTTGGCCAACGTGATCGATACCTAGGTTGGGGGCGGCTTTGGCCCGAAGCGGACATTTGAGAAAAATGTGGCGAACGGCTGGAACGAGCCCAATCTCAAGCTTGATGCGGGTGCAGCGAACGTTGGTCTTCATCTACGCACAGGACAGCGCATCGCTTCGCAAAAAAGTGCGTCGTCGATCGATTGACGTGACGATTACGGCGGGTGCCAGAAATTTAGCTTTGCCCGTCCACTTCTTTTTGCTTGATAGAGGGCTTCGTCGCTGCGCGCGTATAGTTCCATGACGCTGGTTGACATCCCAGAAAAGGCTGT
>JABDJO010000013.1 GCA_013002465.1 Silicimonas sp.
CTCATGGACCGACTTTATGGCGGTTGGTTCGCCGAAGGTCTGGTCAAAACTCCGCCCGACGGAATGGGGTTCTGGGACAAGCTCGACGTTGCCTACAAGGGCGGATTCGACTGGTATCAACCCTTTGACATCAGCCTGCCCGCCGACAACATCACCGACGACACGCCGATGCACTTCGGCCCCGCCGTCTTCGATATGGTGACGCACGCCAATATCCTCGATACGGTCGAACAGTTGATCGGCGGCGAAATCACCTCGAACCCGATCCAGCACGTCCGCATCAAGCCCCCCCGTCACGAAGTGGCCGAGGGCGAAATCCGCGCCCACGTGGTGGCAACCGACTGGCACCAGGATCAGGGCGTGACCCTGCCCGAAGCCGACGACACCACCTTTATCACGGTCTGGCTGGCGATCACCGACGCCACGGTCGAAAACGGCTGCCTGCAGGTGGCGGGCGGCAACTATGACAGTATGCTGCCCCATTGCCCGAAAACCCAGACCGCCATCGCCGACGCCTATATTCCGCACGACAAAGCTGTGCCCACGCCGGTTAAGGCAGGCGGTGCCGTGATCTTCCATCCTCTCACTCCGCACTCCTCGCTTGAAAACACCTCTGACGGGTACCGCTGGTCGTTTGATTTGCGCTACAACGTGACCGGCCAGCCGACCGGGCGCAGTCATTTCCCCGAATTCGTCGCCCGCTCGCGCAGCAACCCGGGTTCCGAACTGAAAGATTGGAAGGTCTGGAAACAGATGTGGGAAGACACCCGCCACCGCGTCGCCCACGGACAGCACATCAACCAACACCGCTGGGACAGTTCCAGCCCATATTGCGCATGATCCGATGACCGAAGTCCTGACCAGCGAACAAAGGGCGTTCTTCGACGAAACCGGTTACCTGGTGCTGGAAAACCAGGTGCCCGCAGACATCATCACCGCCATCCGCGACGAAATCGCCCGGTTCGAGGACATCGCGCGGACCATGACTGCTTCGGACGACCGGCTTGATCTCGAAGACAGCCACACGCCCAACGACCCGCGCCTTCGCCGGATCAAACTGCCGCACACGCAATCGGACGTTATGCGCGACCTCATGTATTCCGACCACATCCTTGGTCCGGCACGCGATCTCATCGGTCCCGACATTCGCTTGCACACAACCAAGCTCAACATGAAAAAGGCGGGATACGGCGCGGCGGTCGAATGGCACCAGGACTATGCATTTTACCCCCACACCAACGACGACATTATCGCAATCGGTGTGTTGATAGATGACATGGGCGAAGAAAACGGCCCGCTCCAGGTCTTTCCCGGCAGCCACAAGGGGCCGGTTTTCGATCACCACGTCGATGGTGTTTTCGCCGGTGCCGTCCTGCCCGAGGCATTGGGGCTTGATGTGAAAGACGCCGCGCAACTCACCGGAACGGCTGGTTCAATCTCGATCCACCATGGCCGGATCTTGCATGGCAGCGCCCTGAACCGATCCGACCGGCCCCGGCGATTGCTGTTTTATGAAATGATGGCGGCCGACGCCTTTCCGATCATGGGCTCGATGACCAAATGGGACGGGATCGAGGATTACAACACCCGGATGCTCTGCGGCACACCAACACTGGAACCGCGCCTGAAAGACATCCCGATCCGCATCCCGCAACCCCAGCCCGATGTGCCGATTTCGATTTACGAGATCCAGAAAGGTTTGAAAAAGCGGGCGTTTGGCACGGCAGAATAGGGCAAAGCGCCACTAACCAGCACTCCGATAATCGCTTCTGCAAGGCGCGCGCGCCCTGGAACGCATTGGGTCGTCATTCTGTCCCGCTCGGGTGCCAGGCCTTGCGCACAATCAACGCACCCAATGCGACAGTGACCGCCAGCGAGGAAATCAATCCGGCCCAATCGCCCACCAGTTCGGCGAGTTCGGGCAGGCGTTCGCCGAAAAGAAAACCAAGCGACACATAAAGCGTCACCCAGATCGCTTCCCCGGCAAAATCCCATACCGTAAACCGCAACCAGGACATCCGCACCACGCCCGCGACCAGATTGACCCAAGGTCCAAGGGGCGCAAACAGCCAGGTCGAGAAAAACACGCCGATGCCTCCCCATTTGCGGATGTCGTTCTGCGCGCGTTCAATCAGCCTGGCCCGCGCATGTTTGTGGCTAAGTGCGGCAATGACCGACGCGCCGCCCCAGCGACCGATCTGGAACCCGGTCTGGTCGCCAAGCATGGCTGCGACATAGGCAGTGAGGATAACCTGCCAAAAACCAAGATCGCCGGTTGCCGCGAAGGCACCACCGGCCAGCATGACGGCAAACGTCGGAATCGGGACCGCAAGACAGGAAAGAAAGGCCGAAATGGCCACGACCGGCAGGCCATAGGACGATACCAGGCCGAATAGAACTTCATTCATCCAAGCTGCCCCGGAAGGTGCCGATGGCCGAATTCAGGTCTTTGACAAGCGCCTCAAAGCTGAGGTTTTTCTGAGCCGCGATCCGGTCAAGCGTTGTGCGCCCCATAACGCCGCTTCGTTCCAGATCCAATGCTTCGGCGATGACCTCCGGCGGCACGCTCCACGATCTGGATACGTAACGGGGGGTCATCCACCCGGCTATCGTCTGGTCGACGTGCCTTGGATCCGACCAGTACACGACCGATGCGGTCAACCTGATCAGGAAAACAAGCGTGATGACGAACGCCAATGCGAACGCAAAGCTCAGCCATTTGTGCTGCTTGACGAATTGTATCACGCCATGTCCTCGCTCGATGTAGGTCGCGCTAATGCACCGTCATCGTCTCATGCCGTAACGGCCGCAAGAACGCGCAGATTGTCACATCCGGTGCAAAACACATATCGTTTTTACTATATGAGAACCCAACCGCGATCAGAAGGGTTATCCGATGTTCAAGATCACGAACCAGACACCACGCCGCACGGGCGGTATATGGGTCTTGTTGTTTTCCGTAATTGGCCTTGGCCTTGTCGTTGGTGTTGTCGCTGCGCAAGCGCAGATGTTTGGCCAAGGCATGGGCAACGGTATGCATCGCCACGGAGCGGATGGAACCGGGCATGACGTGTTTACTATGCCCGGCCTTCGGGGTTTGAACGCCTCGGAAGAAGAAAGCGCTGAACTGGCGCTGATGTTCCGGAACTTCGACACGCTGTCGCGCGAAGTCTCCAATCTGCCAAATGGCATCCGCACGGTGACCAGTTCCTCGGACGAAGCGGTTATGGATGTTCTTGTCAGCCACGTCACCGGAATGATCGACCGCGTCGAAAACGGCGATGATCCTCAGATCATGATTCAAAGTCCAACATTGGATATCTTCTTTCTTCGCGGCGACGAAATCGAAACCGAAATCGAAGTGACCGATGCGGGCATCGTTGTGCTCCAAACCTCGGACAGTCCCGAATTGGTCGAAGCTCTGCAGATCCACGCCGCCGAAGTCTCGGCCATGGCCGAACAGGGAATGCACGCCGTTCACCAAATGATGATGCAGCGGGCGCAAAACTGAGAACCGAGATTTCACGCGCAGGCGCGGGTCGATCCCACCATCCAGCAATTAACCATTTCGAAATCACAGCGTCCCGCGACCTGTACAAAAGTGGAAAACCGCGCCCTGACTGATGTACAAAAGTGAAATTTCGAACCGCGCGCTGGCCTTCACAAAAGGTAAAAGCAGGGTTTCCTAACGAATTGTGGATGCCATAAGCTGCGCGGTGTGAGCCAGACCAATCCACCGTCCAAATGGCAGGCCCTTGCCGTCACAGGTCTGGCCCTGATCCTGTCGATGACCACCTGGTTTTCGGCAACGGCGGTAACTCCGCAACTGGTTTCGGCCTGGTCGCTAAGCGCAACAGCCGCCGGTTGGCTGACCAACGTGGTGCAGATCGGGTTCGTTGTCGGCGCCCTTGGATCCAGCCTGGTCGCCTTGTCGGATCGCGTGTCACTGACCCATTTGATGTGCTGGGCCTCGGTTCTGTCGGCAGTGTTCAACGCCACGCTTCTTCTTGAACCTGGCATATATGCGGCTGTTTTTCTTAGGTTTTTAACTGGTGTTGCCCTTGCATCGGTCTATCCACCCGCGATGAAGTTTATCGCCACCTATTTTCGATCGGGCCGCGGATTTGCCATGGGTGCGATGGTCGGAGCACTGACCCTGGGCAAGGCGATGCCGCATCTGGTCAGCGGCCTTGGGGGTGGATTTGACTGGCGGTACACGGTCGCAGTCACCTCGGCATTCGGGTTGTGCGCCGCGCTGATATTCGTCGTTGCCTTGCGCGAAGGCCCGTTCCCGTTTGCCCGCACAAAGGTCGATCCACGCCAGATCGGTGCCATTCTAAGGAACAAACCCGTGATGCTCGCCAACCTCGGCTATTTCGGCCACATGTGGGAACTCTACGCCATGTGGGGCTGGTTCCTGGTCTTCGGGCGCGAAGCTATTTCCTCGGGAAACTGGGCACTTAACGCATCGCTTCTGGCATTCGCCGTCCTGGCCATGGGCGCCCCCGGCAGCCTGATCGCGGGTTGGCTTGCCGACCGGATCGGACGTTGCACGACCACCGCCATCGCCCTGGTGTCATCGGGCACCTCGGCCCTGCTGATCGGCGTGTTCTTTGACGCGCATCCCGCCTTGTTCCTGATTTTGGCCTTGATCTGGGGCCTGACCATCGTGGCCGACAGCGCCCAGTTTTCGGCGGCGGTAAGCGAACTTGCCGACCAGTCCTATGTCGGCTCCGCACTTGCGTTTCAGATGGGCGTGGGCTTTGGCATCACCATCTTCACGGTCTGGGCCGTGCCGCAAATCGCCGAGGCTTTGGGCAGTTGGCGGTGGAGTTTCTTGATCGTGGTGCCAGGTCCCTTCGTCGGAGCCTGGGCAATGCTGACACTGCGCCGCTTGCCCGAAGCCACAAAACTGGCAGGCGGGCGGCGCTAGCGTTTCAGCCGTTGTCGCGTTGAAATATCCAGTCGTGATCCGGGTGGTTCTTGAATCGCCACTTGCGGATCGGGCCAGCCATAACGTTCAGATAATAAAGGTCATATCCATAAGGCGCCCCGCACGGATGGTGGCCCCTGGGCACAAGTGTTACGTCGTGATCGGACACGCTCATGGTTTCGTCCAGCGACCCGTCCTCGGTCCAGACCCTTTGGTGCGCGTATCCTTGGGGCGGATTGAGCCGGTGGTAATAGGTTTCTTCCAGATAGGTCATATTGGGGAAATCGTCTTCGTCATGACGGTGTGGCGGATAAGATGACCAGTGGCCCGAAGGCGTGAACACCTCGGTGACCAGAAGGCTGTCGGCCACATCCCGGGCTTCCATGGCGATGTTGTTGATATAGCGCATGTTCGTGCCCTTTCCGCGTTCTTCCAGTGTGATGTCGTCAGGACCAAGCCGCGCAGCGGCATGGTTGCCTTTGCCTGGGGCCGAACATACCGCCAGCGTACAGTCACTGGTTGCTACCGCCTGCCAATCGCTTCCGTTCGGTACATAAAGACAATGGGGCGGCGTTCGTTCAAACACCGACATGCGGTCCCCCATTTCGCCGAAATCCTGACCCGAGGCCGTGATCCGGGCCTTGCCTTCGACAAGAACCAGGATGACCTCGCGGTCGCCCGTCGCCTCGGCCGCCATGTCGCCCGCCGACAAACGGTAAAGCCCGAAACCGACGTATCCCCAGTTCGCAGCCTCTGGAGTGATATCATGGACCTTGCCCGAGGTGCCGTTGGGTTTTCTCAGAAGGTTGCTCATCAGTTGGTCCTGTCATTGTCGGTTTCGTCATAGTTTGCAGGGTCGAACCATAGGAAGAACTCGATCGCAAGATATCCCCCAAGGGCTCCAATCATCGCAGACCAGAAGGGGTTTCCCGTGACCAACTCAAGAACGGCCCAGCCAAGGCAAACGCCCGTGACCGCGATCCGCCGGGATCGGGGCAGAAAGAAAGGTTGCCGTAGTTTGAATGGGTCCGAAGCCATTTTTTGGCATTGTCCTGATCATTGTCGTCTCTGTTAACAAAGCCGGTTGTGCGCGAGCGTCAAGGCACATCGCGCAATCGCTTTCCGCGAAAGCCAAGAGAGGCTATGCACCGTCCATGGGTTTCGACATGGATAAACTGGGTGCG
Source organism: Silicimonas sp. (assembly GCA_013002465.1). Lineage (GTDB taxonomy): Bacteria > Pseudomonadota > Alphaproteobacteria > Rhodobacterales > Rhodobacteraceae > JABDJO01. The sequence goes on from JABDJO010000013.1 coordinate 6,118, forward strand.
TTGGACGGCGCCGGCTTCGATGCGATCATCGACGTGCGCTCGCCTTCGGAATACGCCGAAGACCATGTGCCGGGCGCGATCAACTTGCCGGCGCTGTCGGATGCAGAGCGCGCGCGTGTCGGAACGATTTATGTGCAGGACAGCGCCTTCAAGGCTCGCAAGATCGGCGCCGCTTTGGTGGCCCGCAACGCGGCAAGCCATATCGAGGGACCCCTGGCGGACAAGGACGGCGGCTGGCAACCCTTGGTCTATTGCTGGCGCGGCGGGCAAAGATCGGCGTCTTTCGCATCAATCCTGCAACAGATCGGATGGCGTGCGGAATGTCTCTGCGGTGGCTATCGCAGTTACCGCCGTCTGGTTGTTCGGCGCTTGTACGAAGACCGCTTTCTTTCACCCGTCATTCTTCTGGATGGCAACACCGGCACGGCCAAGACTGAAGTTTTGGCGCTTTTGAATGACCGTGACATTCAGGTCATCGACCTAGAGGCTTTGGCCAATCATCGCGGCTCGGCCCTAGGCGGGCAGGGCGAGCAACCCAGCCAGAAGGCGTTCGAAACCCGGCTGGCAAGGGAGGTTGACGCGCTGGATCCCGCCCGCCCGGTGGTGATCGAGGCCGAAAGCAGCAAGGTCGGAAAATTGAGCCTTCCCACGGGGCTTTTTGCCGCCATGAAAGACGCGCGCCGATTGCGGATCGAAGCGCCGGTCAAGGCGCGTGCAGCCTATCTGACGCGCACCTACGGCGATCTGGTTCAGGATACGACGGTCCTGATGGACCGATTGGACCGGCTGGTGCGGCTGCAGGGGCGTGAAAAGGTTCAAGCCTGGAAGGACATGGCACTTGCCGGGCAACACGTTGATCTTGCAGAACAACTGATCCGTGATCACTACGATCCGCGCTACATCAAGGGCCGTGAGCGCCGTAATCCGGGAGAAGAGACCGTGCTGGCGGCCAATGATCTTGGGGCAGAAGACCTGGATCGTCTGGCCGACGACGTGGCACGGATTGTCAACGCACCCGCAAAGTAGGAACGCCCTCGGATCCCATCCGGCCAATGATGGCGGCCTCGTGACCCATGGCCCTGATCTGGTCAAGGCAGGTGCTGGCGGCATCTTCTGGAAGCGCCGCCAAAAGACCGCCAGCGGTTTGCGGATCAAACAACAGATCGGATTTTGGGGTGTCCGGCGTGTCAATGTCCACGGTGCTACGGTTCGACGCCCAGATCGACGAACGGATACCAGCTTGTGCCAAGGTTTCAGCACCTGAAAAAAACGGCACGCGGTCCAGATCGATCTCGGCGCCAAGCGCCGAGGCTTTGGCCATGCCTAACAAGTGTCCGGCCAACCCGAACCCGGTGACATCGGTCATCGCATGGGCCGATGTCGCCAAAACCTGCGCGGTATCCCCCTGCGGCGTGGCCATGATGGCCAAAGTCTCGGTAAGGTCGTCACCATTTGCCTTCATCTCCATTTCGGCGGCCAGAAGCGTGCCCGACCCAATGGGACGACTGAGCAACAAGGCGTCTCCGGCCTTGGCGCCCGCCAAAGTCAAAGGCGTGCGGGTCAATCCGGTGACGGTGAAGCCAAGCGTGAATTCCGCCCCTGTGGTGCTGTGCCCGCCCAGAATGGCCGCGCCTTCGGCGTCAAACACCTCGCGCGCCGCCCCCATGATCTCGGCCAACCAGGCCGCTTGCATAGAAGACGCCAGCGGTGGCAAGGTCACTTGCACCAGAGCGGATTGAGGCCGCGCACCCATGGCCCAAACATCACCAAGCGCGTGCACAGAGGCGATGCGGGCAAAAAGCCAGGGGTCGGCCCAGAAAGCGCGGAGATGGTCGGTCGAAATGACCTGCTGCGTGTTTTCAAACCGCAGAACGGCCGCGTCATCGCCGGTGCCGGTTTTGACATCCGCGCGCATGGTTTTCGGCAGGTCCGCCAGCACCTGATCCAGCACATTCGCTCCGATCTTTGCCCCGCAACCACCGCAAAGGGGTTTCGGTCCCATGGCCTCGGCCATCCCTTCGGCGGCACGCGGCGGCAGTGCCGGGCGGGCCATCGCTGGTGGTGTGTTGAGGCGATCCATGAAAGCGCGGTCGATCCGGTCCTTCCAATGCCAGACCCACCTTCCTTTGGCCGCACGGTTCCACTTGTCCGCAACCGCCACCTTACGCCCAAGCGACACCAGCTTCAGGTAATGCTGCTGCGGTTGAAATGTCTTGAACCCTTGTCCCGAAACCGCCGCCGCCAGGTTGTGAGCCAAGGTCGGGGCCGCGCGTACCGCGAACACCCCGGCCTTTGGGCGGGGATCGTGGGAAAGATGGGCACAGTCACCGACCGCGAAGATCGCCGGATCCGAACTTTGCAGTTGGGCATCGACCGTCACATAGCCATCCGTCAAATCAAGCCCGGTTTCGGCCAGCCAGCCAAAGGGTCGCGCACCCGCCGCCCCGACAGTCAGCGCCGAGCCAAGGGTACGGCCGTCGTCAAGCGTGATTTCGGTCGCGCCCACCTCGGCCACCCCGGCGCCTTCGATCAGTGTAACCCGGGCCTCGGCCACCTCTGCCAACAGTTCCGCGCGTGCCCGCTCGCCGATGCCGCGCAAGGCCTGCTTGGCTTCGACAACGTGAACTTCCGGATCAGGGCCAAGTGCGAACCGGATGGCCAGCGCCAGTTCAACGCCCGCCACTCCGCCACCGATGACAGTGACAGGCCCACGGTCCCCTGCCATAAACGCCCGCCATCTGTCGGCAAAGGGTCCAAGCGGTTTGGCAGCGATGGCATGATCCGAAAAGCCGGGGATTTCCGGCATGTCAGAGGTCACGCCGATATCCAGCGAGGCAACGTCATATGGGATGGGCGACCGCCCCTCGACCGTCAGCACCTTTGCTGTGCGATCAATGGCTTCGACCCGCCCGAATATGATCCGTGCGCCGGCAAACCTTGCCAGCCGCACAAGGTCGATCTCAAGCGCTGCGCGCTCGTAATGCCCCGCAACGAACCCCGGCAACATACCCGTATAAGGCGCGGTCGCCGCCGGGTTGATCAGGGTCAACCGCGCGCCAGGCAAGGGGGCCATCCCCCATCGACGCAACAAAAGCGCATGGGCATGGCCACCGCCGATCAAAACGATCTCTTTGGTCATGGGGAAAGGAAGCACTTGCATGGCCTTCTCCTAGCGCGGGCAAATGCGCTTGGCGAGGGTCAGTAGCCGCTCATTTCAAGATAGCCCTGACCCGGGTGGCTGCCTTCGACTGTGACCGGACCCTCCCAATAGGGGATGCGCGTGCCCATCCAGCTTTCGGGATAGACGGCAGCAACCCGGATCGACATGTCGCGCGCGGGCAGGGAAATATCCCAGACCGTGGGCACATCCCGCCCCGCCACCCGGGTTTCCTCGACCGGGCGCATCATCAGTTCGCCGTTTTCCAATGGGGTCGGTGTACCGTCGGCGGCAATCCATGTGCCCACCGTATAGGCGCTGCCATCGTTGTCGCGCAGGCGATAGCCCATCAGTTTGTCGCCGCCTTCAAAATGCAGCGATACCCAATCCCACCCCGTTTGCGTGTCCGTTAGCGGCTGCGAGGACCATTCACGATCCAGCCAGGCCTGGCCAGTGACCTCGACCTTGCCCGATGAAAGTTCGAGCGTTCCGGTGACCTCGTAAAACGGTTGCGAGTAATAGTGGCTGGCCTGCCCGGCCTCGGATTTGACCGAGTGCCCGGCCTTGCCCTGGGGCACGAAGGGGCCGGTTGCCGACATCCGAAGGTCATAGCGGAATTCATGGCCTTGGGCGGTGACGGCGATTTCTGACAGGTCCGGCCCCGTCATCATCCATTCGTCAATATGGGCGGAAAAAGGGTTTGCCGTGACCCCGGATTGTTCGGTGCCGCCGCGTGCAAGACGTTCGCTGTAAAGATGACCCTCGGGCGTGGAAACAGCGGCATGGCCCATCCAGACCTGATCCCCGGGCGCGCCGCCAGGGTTGAGGGCATTGCGAAAAAGGGTCCACTGCACGCCATACGGAGTGCCGTCGGCCGCCGTCAGGTTGGCGGTCACATACCACCACTCGATCCGGAAATCCGGGTGTGGTCCGTGATCGCCAGGGAACGAGAAGCGAAAATCCGGATCGGGCAGAGCATAGTCTTTAGCGGTTTGTCCAAGCCCGGCGAACCCCTGCGCCCAAAGGGGCAGGGCAAGGCACACCAAGATCAGTGAAAGAGCCCTAGCGTTCATGGGTAAACACCCGCATCAAATCGGCAGGCGGCCGTTTGGCAAGCTGGCGCGCGGGCCAAAGGCTGGCCAATCCGGCGGCAGCCAGCGAAAGGACCGCCAGCCAAAGCCAGTCGCGCGGAAAAAGGTGCATCGGAAGTCGCCAACCGAAAGCCTCGACATTGATGATCGCCAGAAGGACCCAGGCCAGACCAAGCCCCACGGGCACTGCCAGAACAAAGGTAAACCCGGCCAAAACCACGGCGCGGATCAACTCGATCCGACCCAGGGTCTTGCGGGTGATGCCCAAGGCCCAGACCGGTGCCAGCTGCGGCAGGCGCATCGACGCCAGCGTCAGGAGACTGGTCAGAATCGCAATCCCGGCCACGGCCAGAGTCAGGATATTCAGCGCACCGGTGACGGCGAAGGTCCTTTCAAAGATCGACAACGAAAACGCCTTCAGCGCGGCCTGATCCACCAGGTTTTCAACGGGCAGGCCGAAGTCTTCGCTGAGGGCCCGTTTCAGCGGTTCGGTATCGCCATCCACTAGCACGCCGAAATCGGTCTTGTCCGCCTGCGGGTAGCGGTCGATCAACACTGGCAGCGGAATGACAACCTGTCCGATCGGGTTGCCATAGTCGCTGTAAACCCCGGTCACAGTCGTTTCCCACCCGCCAGGAAGCAGCAGCGGGTCGCCCGGAGCCAATCCCTCGCGGCGCGAAAGCTGTTCGTTGATCAGGGCTCCTTCGCCGACGGCGATCTGTTCCCAGACGTCCGGGTTCGCCGCGAGCAGGGGCCAGTTTTCGGAATAGATCGGGTGATCGACAACGCCATATATCTCGGCCGGGCCGCCCAGGACCTCGGCGTCCACGTGCCAGATGGGCAGAACCGCTTCGCTGCGGGTTTCCAGGAACGCCATCAAGGCGGGCGTGTCCGCGGTATTTTCCAAAGTCACATAAAGATCGCTGACCAGGCGCTGATCCAGCCAGCCGGTGAAGGTCGTGCGAAAGCTGGCCACCATGGTGCCGACGCCGATGTTGGCGGAAAGGGCCAGAAGAAGCGCCATCAATGCCAGCGACAACCCTGGCAGTTGTTGCCGGGTGTCAGCCCAAAACCAGGTGGCAACCGGTCCCTTTGCCAGACGCGCGACCGCGACGATCAGCACCGCCAGCACCGAGGGCAAGGCAAGTGCTGCGGCGATAAGGAAGCCGCCAAGCAGAATGAACCCACCAATCAACTCTCCGAAGGCGAAACCGATCAGCGCGACAACCAAGGAATGACCCGCAAGTGCCAGTTGCCACCGCATCGCGCTGCCGGTTGCCATGGCCCAGGCTCGGGGTTTGGCGGGTGCAAGAAGCGGCATGCGTGCCACCCTGATCAATCCACTTGCCGCCGCCAGCGCGGTGCCAAGGCAGGCAATGGCAATTCCGCTCAACCACCAAAGCGGTGACAACGTCAGCGCGCCATCGACCGATGCGCCATAAAGACCGCGCAAGGTTGCCGCAACGTCGGGCAAAAGGGCGGCGGCGATCAAATAGCCCATGAAAATGCCAATGACGCCAGCGACCAGAGCGATTGCAAGAAGCTCCAGCGTCAATAACCAGACCAGACGCCGCGCGGTCACGCCAAGGGCCCGCAACGTGCGAAACACCGGTCGTCTCTGTTCGAAGGCAAGCCCTACTGACCCGTTCACGATGAACAGCCCGACCGCAAAGGACAAAAGACCAAAGGCCGTAAGGTTCAGATGAAAGCTGTCGGTGAGACGCCCCAGGTCCTCGGCAGTTTCGGGCGCGCGACGCTGCAGTTCGGGAGCAATCTCGTTCAGCGGTGTTTGTCGCAACGGCTGTTTCGGATCCAGAAGCAAGCGATCATAGCCCACTTGGCCGACAAGTTCTGCGGCCGCTTCGATATCGGCCAGCAAAAGTCCGGGCGCGATCCCTTCGCCAGTTTGCAATCTTTCGCCAAGCCCCGTCAGCCGCGTCGCAGTAACCGGATCGGCCATCAGCACTCCGTTGCGTCCCAACATGGTGGTCAAATCCTGCGGCGCGATGGCCATCGCGGCGGGCGTCCCCGCAGGCATGGAGAACGGATCGACACCCAAAACCCGCACCCGACCGCGGTCGGCCTCGATCCAGCCGTCAACAACGGGGCTGACCAGCCAGCCGCCGCGACGAATTGCGACGAAGGTCTGGGGCAGGATCGGTGCGCCGTCCTGGCGCACAAGTTCCGTCAGACCGCCACCGCCCAGAATGTCCGCCGCTTCGCCATAGGATTTACGCGCCTCGGCGTTGATCGCCTGCACGCCCGACCAAAGTCCAGTGGCCAGTGACAAGCCAAGCAGCAGCGTCACCAGTTGAAATGGACGCCGCCGCCAATGGGACAGAAGTGCGCGGATGACCGCCCAGGTCATCCCGTCAACCGTCCGTGGCTGAGGTGCAGACGTCGGTCGGCCAGCCCTGCCAGTCGCTCGGAATGGGTCGCGATCAACAGGCCGGTCGCGCGGTCGCGCGCCTGGGCGACCAGCAATTCAAAAACCGCGCTTCCCGTCGTTTCGTCAAGGTTGCCGGTCGGTTCGTCTGCCAGCACAAGTTTCGGTGCCGCCGCCAGGGCCCGCCCGATAGCGACCCGCTGCTGTTGACCGCCGGAAAGCTCTTCGGGATACTTGCGCAGTTGCCCCTGTAATCCAAGCGATTGCGCCAGATCATCTGCCGAAGCCTGCACGCCGGCCAACTGGGCCTGAAAAGTCAGGTTCTGTTCGATCGTGAGTGACGGAATAAGATTAAACTGTTGAAAAACAACACTAATATTTGACCTCCTTACACTGGCGCGACCGGCATCATCCAAGCCAGTCAGATCGGTCCCCTCAAAGATCACCGCGCCTTCGTCGCATGGTTCAAGCCCTCCGATAATGTGCAAAAGGGTGGATTTGCCCGACCCGCTTTCACCAGTCAGCGCCACGGTTTCGCCTGCGGCAACCGACATCGACACACCGTCCAGAACCGTGACCGGCTGGTCGGATCCGGGAAAGCGTTTCACGACATTTCGAACGTCAAGCAACATGGCTGGAACTTATGGCTGGAAATTCCAAAAAGGACGAGGCCAAACAACGCGGGGCTTTCCCTTGGCGGAAACCATTCCTAAGGTGCGATCCATGAGCAGAAAAGCAAAATTCATTCATCTTCGGCTTCACACGGAATACTCGCTTCTGGAAGGCGCCATGCGGCTGAAAAAGCTGCCCGGAATTTGCGAAAAGGCCGAGATGCCGGCGGTCGCGGTCACTGACACCAACAACATGTTCGCCGCGCTGGAGTTTTCCGTTTCCGCCCTTGCGGCGGGGGTGCAGCCTATTGTGGGCTGCCAGATCGACGTTCTTTATGAATCGACAGGCCCCGGCGAAGACCCGGTGGCACCGGCCCCGGTTGTTCTGCTGGCCCAATCGCGCGCCGGGTACGACAGCTTGATGAAGCTGAATTCCTGCCTATACCTGAAAGAGTCGGACCAACTACATGTGACCCTAGGCGATCTGTCCGCCCATGCCGAAGGACTGATCTGTCTCACTGGCGGTTCGGACGGCCCCATTGGTCGGCTTTGCCGACAGGGGCAGCGGGGCAAGGCCGAAGTGCTTTTGGGTCGGTTTGCCGAAATATATCCCGATCGTCTTTACGTCGAACTTCAGCGTCACCCGACCGAGGCCGGGGCCCTGCCCGAGGCCGAGCGCTTGTCCGAACGACCGATGATCGAATTGGCCTATGACATGTCGCTCCCACTGGTGGCGACCAACGACGTCTATTTCCCCGATCCAAAGATGTACGAAGCCCATGACGCGCTGATCTGCATCGCCGAAGGGGCCTATGTCGATCAGCAGGCGGATCGGCGGCGGCTGACGCAACAACACTATTTCAAGTCCGCCGCCGAAATGGCCACACTCTTTGCCGACCTTCCGGAAGCACTTGAAAACACTGTTGAAATTGCTCACCGGTGTGCATTCGCCGTGCCGCGGCACGACCCAATCCTGCCAAAGTTTGCCGAAGACGAGATTGAAGAATTACGCCGTCAGGCGAAAGAGGGTCTGGATGCCCGCCTCGCCGTCATCGACCCCGCCGCGCCGCGTGAAGACTATGACAAACGGCTGGAATTCGAACTGGGCATTATCGAAGGCATGGGGTTCCCCGGCTATTTCCTGATCGTTGCCGACTTCATCAAATGGGCCAAGGAGCGTAACATCCCTGTCGGTCCGGGCCGTGGGTCTGGGGCCGGTTCACTGGTGGCCTATTCACTAACAATCACCGACCTTGATCCCCTGCGCTATTCGCTTTTGTTCGAACGGTTCCTGAACCCCGAAAGGGTCTCGATGCCCGACTTCGATATCGACTTCTGTATGGATCGCCGCGAAGAAGTTATTGAATACGTGCAGGAAAAGTACGGTCACGACCGCGTGGCGCAAATCATCACATTCGGTGCGCTTTTGTCGAAAGCCGCCGTTCGCGATGTGGGGCGGGTTCTGCAAATGCCCTACGGTCAGGTGGACCGCCTGTCAAAACTGATCCCGGTCGAAGGGGTCAAACCCCTGTCCATCGAAAAGGCTCTGGCCGAGGAACCAAGGCTGCGCGAAGAAGCCCGCGCCGAAGAGGTTGTCGACCGGCTTTTGACTTACGGACAACAGGTCGAAGGACTTTTGCGCAACGCTTCGACCCATGCTGCCGGTGTCGTGATCGGCGACCGTCCGCTTGACGAACTGGTTCCGCTTTACCGCGATCCGCGGTCCGAAATGCCCGCAACCCAGTTCAACATGAAGTGGGTCGAACAGGCCGGGTTGGTCAAATTCGACTTCCTTGGCCTGAAGACCTTAACCGTGATCCAGAACGCGTTGGATTTGCTTGGTAAACGTGGTGTGGAGATCGACATTGGCACGATCCCGCTGGATGACGAAAAATCCTATGAGCTTTATGCCAGGGCCAAAACCGTCGCCGTGTTCCAGGTGGAAAGTTCGGGCATGATGGACGCGCTACGGCGCATGAAACCGACTTGTATCGAAGACATCGTGGCCCTGGTTGCGCTTTATCGTCCGGGTCCAATGGAGAATATTCCGCAGTATTGCGACGTGAAAAACGGCCGGGCCGAGCGCGAAGAGCTGCACCCATTGATCGACCACATCCTGGACGAAACCCAAGGCATCATTGTCTATCAGGAACAGGTGATGGAAATCGCCCAGGTCATGGCGGGTTATACCCTGGGTGGCGCCGATCTGTTGCGCCGCGCCATGGGCAAGAAGATCCAGGAGGCGATGGACGCAGAGCGGCCCAAGTTCATCGAGGGTGCCAAGAAAAACGGCGTCACCGACAAGAAGGCGTTGGAGGTCTGGAACCTTCTCGACAAGTTCGCCAACTACGGATTCAACAAATCCCACGCGGCGGCCTATGCCGTTGTCAGCTATCAAACCGCTTGGCTGAAAGCGAATTATCCCGTCGAATTTATGGCCGGCGTCATGAACTGCGATCTTCACCAGACCGATAAGTTGTCAGTCTATGCCGAAGAGGTGCGGCGCGGGCTCGACATCGAAATCGTCCCGCCGTGCGTCAATCGCTCCGACGCCAAGTTTTCTGTTGCAAACGGAAACCTGGTTTACGCTCTTGGGGCTCTGAAAAACGTCGGGCTAGAGGCGATGCGCCTGATCACCGAGGCGAGAGAGGTCAAACCCTTCGTCAACATTTTCGATCTGGCGCGCCGCGTCGATCTGAAACGTGTCGGCAAACGCCCCCTTGAGATGCTGGCGCGCGCCGGAGCTTTCGATGCGCTGGACCCGAACCGCCGCCGCATTTTTGCATCCCTCGACGGCCTGACAGCCTATTCCGCCGCAATCTTCGAACAAAAGACCTCGAACCAGGTGTCTCTGTTCGGTGATGCAGGCGACGATCTTCCCGAACCGCGCCTCAGCCCAGTCGAAGACTGGCTGCCCAATGAACGGTTGGCAGAAGAACAACTTGCGATCGGGTTCTATCTGTCGGGCCATCCTCTGGACGATTATGCCGTCGCACTGAAACGCAAGGGCATGCTGACGTTGGCCGAATTGCAAAAGAAAGCCGAAAACGATGGCGCTGCGGTGTCGCGAGTTGGCGTCATTGTGTCTGCCCTTCAGGAACGGAAATCCGGTCGCGGCACCCGGTATTTTCGGATGAATATTTCCGACCCGACCGGGCAGGTCAGCGGCATGGCTCTGTTCCCGGAGGACTTTGAAACCGTCCGGCAAGTCTTTGAAAAGACATTTCAAGTCGTCATGACGCTTGAGGCAAGGTTCAACGATGGCCAGTTCGACCCGGTGGCGCGTTCGGCGGCCCCCATCGAAGGAATTGTGACCGAAGGACTTTCGGCGGGATTGAACGTCATGATCGACGCCCCTGATGCTGCGCCGATGATCCATTCGGTCTTGTCGCGGTTCCGCGAGGACGGATCGGTCAAGACAAAAGGCCCGGTTCGCATTACGGCCTTGTCCGTGCCTCTTCCCGATGACGCAACGCAGGATGTACCGGTGGATATTGGCGAAGGTTGGCCGGTTTCGCCGCAGATCAAAGGTGCGCTGAAATCCTTACCCGGAGTCGTGGCGGTCGAAGACTTGCACTAGCCTGGGATCGGTGAAAAGCCGCTTGCGGTTGCAGAATGTCAAATACCTTAGGCAAAATCTGGAAAAATGCGGCGCACAATGTCGGGAATTTGCAAGGCCGCTGTCGCGCCCAGGTGGTTATTCTTGACCGGTTTTCCGTCCGCCCTGGAACCGGGCGAATTTGCGTATGACGCCGAAAGGCATTGTCATGTCGCGAAAAGACGCGATGCGACCGGAGTGCGGGCGCAAAATTTTGTGGGGAAACAAGGATAGGCGCCATGACCACCGAAGATCTGACTCCTGTATTGCAGCCGGTTGAATCAGCGCGCGGATTGCCGAACGCGCATTATATCTCGGACGAGAAGTTCGCCGAAGAACGTGACCGCGTTCTGTTCACCAGCTGGGCCGGAATTGGATTTGGCAAGGATGTCCCGGAACCTGGCGATGCAAATCCCATCGAGTTCTTGGGTATGCCGCTGGTCGCTGTCCGTGGAAAGGACGGTGAAGTTCGGGTCTTTCAGAATACCTGCCGCCATCGCGGCATGATTTTGGTGAGCGAACCCAAGAAGGTCGGCGGCGTCTTGCGCTGCCCCTATCATTCCTGGTGCTATTCTCTGAATGGCGACCTTGTTGCCACGCCGCATGTGGGTGGACCGGGCGTGAATGCCCATGCCGATATCGACAAGGGGTCGCTTGGTCTTGTCGAAATCCGATCGCATGTATGGCGCGACGTGATTTTCGTGAATGTTGACGGCAATGCACCGGAATTTCAGGACTACGCCTCGCAGGTGATGGCCAGATGGTCCGAGTTCGAGGACCAGCCTCTCTTCCACTCGGGCCAGGATTCGGGGTTCAAGTTCGAAGTGGCCTGCAACTGGAAACTGGCCGTCGAAAATTATTGCGAAAGCTACCATCTTCCCTGGATCCACCCGGGATTAAACAGTTATTCGCGCCTGGAAGACCATTACAACATCGAACAGCCGGACCATTTCTCGGGTCAGGGAACCCTGGTTTACCGCCCAATGATCACCGAAGACGGACGCCGTTTTCCTGATTTCGCGAACCTGTCCGACAAGTGGGATGCGGGGGCCGAATACATTTCGTTCTTCCCCAATGTCCTACTTGGCGTCCACCGCGATCACGCCTTTGCCATCGTCCTGGAACCCATTGCGCCAAACAGCACGGTTGAACATATCGAACTTTATTACGCGGCCGAGGATGCGATTGGCGAAGCCTTCGAAAATGAGCGTAAGACCAACGCAAAGATGTGGTATGACGTTTTTGAAGAAGACCTCATCGTCGTTGAAGGCATGCAGAAGGGGCGGATGGGCAGGTTTTTTGATGGCGGTCGATTCTCGCCGACGATGGATGGTCCAACACATCTGTTTCACCATTGGGTGGCGACTCGCCTCAGCACTGCGCCTCTGGCCGCCGAGTGACCTGGGGCTGGGTGACATGTCGCATGCGCGCCACGACATCCAGTTGCGTGCGGCCATGCATTTTCAAGATATCACCTGACGGGCTCACGAATGTCACAGACCTGGCAGACTGAACAATTGCACGCCCGCATGATGGCGGCCCATGGGTCCTGTAATCTGCCGGAATTGGTTGATCTCTATGCCACGGCGGCCAATTGGGCGGAAACCGAAGGCGACGTGGACCGCTGCTGTTTCTTTCTGACCCAGGCCTGGGTTTATGCGATGGAGGCCGGATCGCCCGATGCCAACCAGCTGAGAAATCGTCTTGTTGCCCATGGCCGCGATGTCGAAACATCCAATAACCACGGAGAATTACTATGAAAACCAATGCCCGCGTTGTGGTGATCGGTGGCGGCGTCGTCGGCTGTTCGGTGCTATATCATCTGACCAAACTGGGGTGGTCAGACGTTATGCTTGTCGAACGCTCGGATTTGACGTCGGGTTCGACCTGGCACGCGGCGGGTGGGTTTCACACTTTGAACGGCGACACCAACATGGCCGCGCTTCAAGGATATACGATCGGCCTTTATGACGAATTGGAAAAGCTGACCGGGATGTCCTGCGGCTTGCACCATTCCGGCGGTTTGACGATAGCCGATACGCCCGAGCGGCTGGACATGCTGAAGGCAGAACGTGCCAAGCACCGTTATATGGGGCTGGAAACTCAGATCGTGACGCCGTCCGAAATTCACCAGATGGCGGATTTTGTCAACTTGGACGGTATCCTGGGCGCGCTTTACGATCCTCTTGACGGGCATCTCGATCCTTCGGGGACGACCCATGCCTATGCCAGGGCCGCCAAAATGGGCGGAGCCGAAATCGTGACGCACAACCGGGTGCTTGAAACCAACCCCAGGCGTGATGGCGGTTGGGATGTCGTGACGGAAAAGGGCACGATCAGCGCCGAACATGTGGTGAATGCCGGCGGGCTCTGGGCGCGAGAGGTTGCTGCGATGGCAGGTGTTTACCTGCCGCTTTTGCCGATGGCGCATCAATATCTGGTCACCGAAGACGTGCCCGAGATCGCCAGTCGCACCACCGAGATCCCCCATGTCATTGATCCAGGCGGCGAAAGCTATCTGCGTCAGGAAGGGCAGGGGTTCGTGATCGGGTTTTACGAACAACCCTGTGAGCCCTGGTCGGTTGACGGGACGCCGTGGGATTTCGGCCACGAGCTTCTGAACGACCAATTCGAGAAAATCGAGGACTCGGTCGCCTTCGCCTACAGGCGTTTCCCGATCCTGGAACGGGCCGGGATCAAGCGCGTCATTCACGGCCCCTTCACCTTTGCCCCCGATGGCAATCCGCTGGTCGGCCCGGTGCCCGGACTTCGGAATTACTGGTCGGCAGCCGCCGTTATGGCCGGGTTCTCTCAGGGTGGCGGTGTCGGATTGACGCTGGCGCAATGGATGATCGAGGGCGAGCCCGAGCGCGACCCGCGCGCTATGGACGTCGCACGTTTTGGCCGTTGGACGACCCCTGGGTACACGGTGCCCAAGGTCATCGAGAATTATCAGAAACGGTTTTCGGTCAGCTACCCGAACGAAGAACTGCCCGCCGCCCGGCCGTTTCGAACAACCCCGATGTACGACATTTGGGATAACATGAATGCCGTCTTCGGCGAGGCGTATGGGCTTGAAGTTGTTAATTATTTTGCTGACCCAGGTCAACCGAGGTTTGAAACGCCCAGTTTCCGCCGATCGAATGCCTGGGATGCCGTTCGCCGCGAAGTTCGACATGTGCGCGAGCATGTCGGCATCAACGAGGTTCACAACTTTGGGAAATTCCGCGTGGCCGGGGAAGGGGCGCGGGCCTGGCTGGATAGGATCATGGCCGGTCGCATACCGCAACCTGGCCGCTTGACCTTGACGCCGATGCTTTCGCCGTCGGGTCGATTGGTCGGGGATTTCACGGTATCCTGCCTGGACGAAAACGAATTTCAACTGACCGCAAGTTACGGCAGCCAGGATTATCATCTGCGGTGGTTCGAAGATCATGTCGACGAAAGCGACGATGTGGAGATCACCAACATATCGGATCAACGCACAGGATTTCAAATCGCTGGCCCGAAGGCTCGGATGTTGCTTCAGGCGGTTTGCCGAGACGATGTCTCGTCGCAGTCGTTTCCGTTTCTTGGGGTGCGTCGACTTTGTATCGGCATGGTGGATTGCATTGTTCAAAGGGTCAGTTTCACCGGCGATCTTGGCTATGAACTTTATTGCGATCCCATGGCGCAGCGCCAATTGTGGCATGCACTAAGCGCGGCGGGAAAGGAATATGACCTGAAACCGTTCGGAATGCGGGCCATGATGTCGCTTCGGTTGGATCGGTTTTTTGGGTCGTGGCATCGCGAATATTCCCTGGACTATACGGCGGGTGAAACCGGGCTGGACCGGTTCATTGATTTCAAGAAGAACGCCGACTTCATCGGGCGCAAGGCGGCAGAACGGGAACGCGATATCGGGTCCAAACGTACGCTTTGCATGTTCGAGGTCGATGCCGCGGATGCCGACGTGGTGGCCTGGGAACCGCTTTGGATCAGCGACAAGGTCGTTGGCTACTGTACGTCCGGCGGGTATTCCCATTGGACCGACCGGTCGTTGGCCTTTGGGCTGGTGCCAAGCGAATTGGCGACCGATGAACTTGAACTTGAAGTCGAAATTCTGGGCGAGCGGCGCGCCGCACGAAGGTTATTGACGCCGATCTTCGATCCAAAGGGCGAACGGTTACGCGGGTAGCATTGCGCGGAATCAGAACTCCTCCCACTCGGGATCCAGGGAGGCTTCGGTTTCCAGCGCCAGATTGCCGGATGTTTTGACTATTGCGTCTTGCGTCAAAGCAAGGGCCGCGTCCCGGTGCAATTCTCGTGTGGTTTCAAAGCCGGGGTTTGCATCGTTGGGCGTTTCCGCAATGGCACGATTGCACTCGAATCTTCTGGTGATGCCGACAAGCGAATTGGCTTCGGCGGTGACCGTTTGCGACGCTGCCATGGTTTCTTCGAACATGGCCACGTTTTTCTGAGTGACCTGATCCAACTGGCTCATGGCGGCATTGATTTCTTCAAGTCCGGTCGATTGTTCCCGGGCCGAGGCCGCGATGGCCGAGACGTGCTCGGCGATACCGCCAACCGCGCCAACGATCTCGGTCAAAGCATGGCCCGCCTTGTCAACCAGGGACACACCTTTTTTGACATGGTCACCTGACGTGGAAATTAGGTCGGTGATTTCTCTTGCCGCTTCCGAAGACCTTTGTGCCAGTGCGCGAACTTCCGAGGCAACAACGGCAAATCCGCGACCGGCGTCGCCGGCGCGGGCTGCTTCGACGCCGGCGTTCAGTGCCAGAAGGTTCGTTTGGAAGGCGATTTCGTCGATGACGCCGATAATGCGCGAAATCTGCTCGGAAGAGGCCGAAATCTCGCCCATTGCATCAACGGCTTGTTGCACGACTTCCCCGGAAGCCGAGGCATTTGCGCGGGCTTCGCTGACGACATCGTTCGCCTGTTTTGCACCAGATGCGGCAGACGCGACCGATGCGGTAAGTTCCGAGATCGCGGCCGCAGTTTCTTCCAGGGTGGCTGCTTGGCGTTCGGTGCGATGCGACAGATCGCCGGCAGCCGATGAAACGTTGTCCGCTTCGCCCAGGATTGTCTCGGAGCGATCCAGAATTTCCGAGATCGCCGTGTCAAGTGCCGTGACGGCCGAGTTGAAGTTGCCGCGAAGCGCCTCGTAGTCATCGGCAAGCGCATCATCAATGCGCACCTTCAAGTCGCCCTGCGACAGGGACGTCAGCGCCTCTTGAAGAGCATCGACAACCGTCGTCTGGGCTGCGGCCATTTCTTCGTTGGCCGCCCGGGCATCGCGCAACCTGTGTTCGGCTTCGGTGACATCATTGCCCAGGGCCACATAGCCGGTGGTGCGGTCGTGTCGGTCTTTTGTCGGGCTAAGGCTGCCGTCCAGAATAATATCCGTGCCGGCATGATGGACGTGAAACTTCCCGAACAACGGTCGGCCTTCCGACATGGCGGCCCAGACATCCGTGCCGTCCTCGGACTTCAGAAAGTTTCTGAATGACACGCTTGGCGGCGACGTGACCCCGAGGCTGGCAAGGAACCGGCTGTTCATGTGGTACAGAGCGCCGGAATCATCAAAATCGGCCCGAACCTGCGCCTGTTCCAGGGCATCGAGCAATGCATGATTCTTGCGGTCTTCGGTGACGTCCAAATGCTCAAGAACATAGCCTCCAACCGCGCCCGCATCGTCGGTGATCTCGGTGACAGTAAGTTCGATAAGGGTGTTCCCGACGAGGATGTCGGTTTGATAGGGGTACGTCAGGTCGGACAGCACAGCCTGGGTTTCGGCAAGGGCGGAACTAAACACATCGGGCGTTTCGCCCACCTGGATGTCGGGGTCGATTTCCGGGAACATGGATCGCAGACACTCAAGGTTATCTTGCACGAACTGCCGATAGGCCCGGTTCGCGTGAGTGATCTTCAGTTCGGCATCGCAGATCAGAACCGCCGTAGCAGTCGATTGAAACCCCGAGCTTTGAAGAAAGGCATCCCTTTTTGCAGCTTCCGACGAACTTAGCTTGTCGCGCAAAATCTCCAGGGCTTGGGCGGCGACCCCGATTTCATCACCACGGGTGGTTAGCGGTACCGGCGTTTCCAAATCACCTTCGGACAACAACAAGGTGCGCGCGTTGACCTGAAGCAGAGGGGTCGTGATGACTTTGCGGACAGCCAGGATTGCCAGCCCGGACATCGCCAGAACAACGGCGATACTGGCCAAAACCTGCAGCCTTCGGCTGGCGTCGATTTCGGCAAAGATCGCCCCGGGATTCCAGACGACGGCAAGGCTGCCGATCACTGCGTTGTCCTTGCCAAAAAGTATTGGTGTTGCGACAATCAATCCATCTGCCGACGCCGCATTCACGCCGGTTTCAAGCGCTTGGGCCGCAAGCTCAGCCATCTGGGTCAACAAGGCATCGTCAACGGATTCGGGCTGCGCCGTCATGACCTGCCCTTCGGAATCCAGCACATAGTATGTGTCGGACATCCCCGTCGCACCCAAGGCCTCTTCCATTCTTTCGACAATGGGCAGCACTGCGCGAAACTTGAGCGAGCCCGAAATGTCCGTCGCCGCCACTTCCGTCAGGTTGCTGGCCAGGGCGTCGATCCCGATTCGGGCGATTTTCCGGCTGGAGCGGTCAGAGAGAATTGTAAGCGTGGCGGCAAGGACACCGCAGGCGATCACCAGGATCACAAGACACTTCATGAAGATCGGCAACGATCCGCGAGAGAGATTTATCGAGCGCATGCGTCTGGGTCGCCTTGTTCGGTGTTACAGCAACGATTCGGCATCGACGCCGACGGTCATTGCACCAATGATTTCGCCGGTGGACGGATCTGTGATCGTCAGCGAAATCTGACCCTGATAGGTCTGGCTGGATTCATCGAATTCAATATCGCCGAAGTGAACCGCGCCCGGGCCTACGCCGTGGGTTTCGGTGAACTTCGCCTCGTCCCCTTGCCAGTAATCCGAAGTTGTCGCACTTGCCGCGACATTCAGACCCTGATTGTCCATCACGAAGATTTCCGTGATCCGTCCGCCGGAAGACGCGATCTGACTGCGCAGAAATTCAGCTGCTTCGTTTGAGATGACGGGCGTGATGGTCGGCGACTGACTTAACCCGACTTCGGCGCGCCAGGCTGTATCAAGCGCGTCGATGCGGGCCTGATCATAGGCCTGGGTGGTGACATTCTGATCGTTGATTGCATCGACCAGGATGGACGCTGTAGCCCATTGGTTGATCTCTTGCTCAAAGAAACTGCGCATCGCAGGTTCGAATTCATTGGCGTATCCCGGTGCCGCCAGCGTTGCTGCCAAGACCGTGGAAAGTGCGAGTCGTTTCATCGACATGGGTATCCCTTTCGGTTGTACGTGATGAAACCTCGTATGACCCCGAGGTTGCGAAACGCTTAATCCCGGCAGGAATGCCGAAAAGTCTCGGTATTAGATGTCCTCAAGCTGCGACGGGGTATCAAGCGCCTGCATCGCCGGTTCGCCGGAGGCGTCGATGGCGTTGATCAGGGCCCGGGCCAGAAAGTGCCCGGCTGCCATAAGATCCTCGGGAAACACCAGAATTGCGCGCCGGAAAGCGCGCAGAAACGGAATGGCCTCCTTGGCGGCGATGTCGACCGTATCGCCCAGGACAAGCCCCCCGGATTCCACCGCGACCGTGGCGTCGATGGCCGCCGAGGTCGAGGCGCAAAGTACCCCGTCGGTCTGCGGATACTGATGAAGATGCCGTGTAATGGCTGCTGTGATCTGATGCGACGGGCAATCGGAATCTGCGTCCTGAAGGACCTCGGCGACTATTCCGGTGGCCCGGGCCGCCTGCCGTACGCCTTCCAGCATATGTAAGGAATAGGATTGCGTCGGCGGAGGCGCCACAATCAGGATATTCTGCCGCCCGCGGCGTGCCAGGCTTTCGCAGCCGATCCTGCCAAAGGCCGTGTTGTCGAAGTCGAAATAGGGATCCGTTGAACACGCTTCGCGACGCCCGTGGGTCGCAAAGGGGATGTTGCGCGCCAAAAGATAGTCAATCCGCGGATCCCGAGGCTGAATGCGGTTCAGGATCACCCCGTCGGCAGACTCTGATGCCACGATGCGCCTGATCGGATCCACGGGGTCTTCGTCGGGGAAATAGGGGGTGACGGTCAGATGATAGGCTGTCGGGCGCAACGCACTTGCCACGGCGTTAATCAGCCGCGCCGTGTGATTCATCAGATCGTGGTCGGTACCCAGTACCAGCGACACGACATGGGTCTTGCCTGTGCGCAGCCGCAAACCAGCGCGGTTCGGGCGATAGCCCAACTCGTCAGCCAGTGCTCGAATACGGATCTTTGTGGCGGGCTTTATGTCAGGCGCATCGCTCAAGGCGCGTGACACGGTCGGAACCGACAGCCCACTCAGACGCGCAAGTGTCTTCAGTGTTGGCCGCTCACGCTCGGCCGGAGTCAGGGTTGCCTTGGGTAGGTTCATAATAAGCGTGTAACACGGATTCGGTCTTGTTTTCGATACCTAAATCGATTTAGATAGCTTCGAAATCGTTTTAGAACCAAAGATGTGTCCTACAAGCTCTTACCGGCTGACCGGGCACACCCATCAAAACACCAAGGACAAACAGTGTGACGAAGTACTGCTATCAGCTTTATTCCTCGCGAAACTTCGGCCCCTTGCCAAAATCACTCGGTCTGCTGGCTGACCTCGGGTACGACAGCGTCGAAGGCTATGACGCGCTGTATGCAACGCCCGCCATGGCCACCCGGCTGCGCACCGATCTGGACCAAGCCGGGTTGCAGATGAAAAGTGGCCACTTCGGGCTTGATATGGTTGAGAGTGACCCCGAGACGGTGGGCAAGACCGCGCGGATCCTTGGCATGGATCATGTGATCGTGCCCTATCTGCCCGAAGATCGCCGCCCGAACGACAATGCAGGCTGGCAAGCCCTTGGCGCGCGTCTGGCAAAGGTCGGCAAGCCCCTGATCGCAAACGGGTACTCGTTCGGCTGGCACAACCATGACTTCGAGTTTCAACCACTTGCGGACGGCAATTTCCCGATCGAGACGATCCTGAACAGCGCCCCCGATCTTGTATTCGAGTTTGACGTGGCATGGGCAACGCGGGCAGGGCAGGACCCCGCCGCCTGGATCGACCGTCTGGGCCATCGCATCACCGCCGCCCACGTCAAGGACATTGCGCCTGACGGCACGGCTGTGGATGAAGACGGCTGGGCGGATGTGGGCCATGGTGTTCTGGACTGGACCGGGTTGATCGCCGCGCTTCGCGCCAAGGGGTGCGAACGGTTCGTGGTCGAACACGACAACCCTGGCGACGATGCGCGCTTTGCCCGCCAGTCCATCGAATTTCTGGCAAGGATCTAAAGGAACCCCCCATGCAGACCCTCGGCATCGGCATCATCGGGTGCGGCAATATCTCGGAAACCTATCTGCGCCTCGCCCCGCTGTTCCGCGGCATCCAGATCCGTTCCGTCGCCGACATCGACATGGCCGCAGCATCCGCCCGTGCCAAAGAGTTTGGCACAAGGGCAGACACGGTGGACGGCCTGCTGGCGGCCGAGGACATCGACATCGTCGTCAACCTCACTATCCCTTCGGCCCATTTCGACGTCTGCTCAAAAGCGCTTGCCGCCGGCAAGCATGTCTATTCCGAAAAACCCTTTGTCCTGACGTTGGACGAAGGCCTGAAGATCAGGAAGATGGCCAATGATCGAGGGCTTCGCGTCGGTTCGGCACCAGACACATTTCTGGGCGGAGCACATCAGGCGGCCCGGCGGTTGATTGACGACGGCACCCTTGGCACCGTGTCCAGCGGCACCGCCTTCGTCATGAGCCACGGGATGGAACACTGGCACCCCAACCCGGATTTCTTCTTTCTTCCGGGCGCCGGGCCGGTTCTGGATTTGGGCCCTTACTACATTGCCAACCTTGTGCAACTGATCGGCCCTATCCGCCGTGTCGCTGCCCTTGCCGCCACCCCATCACCGACTCGCACGATCCTGTCAGAACCGCGCCGGGGCGAAACGATCCCGGTCGAAACGCCGACCACGATCCACGGCTTGCTGGAATTCTGCAGCGGTGCCGCCGTTACCCTGGTGGCAAGCTGGGACGTTTGGGATCATGGCCACTCGCCGATGGAACTATACGGCAGCGAAGGCACGCTGTACCTGCCGGACCCGAATTTCTTCGGCGGTGACTTGAAAATGACAACGGCGCAGGGTGACGCCAAAGACCTCGCGTCCTCGGATCACCCTTTTGGAGTCGTAAACGATGGCGATCAGGCGAATTACCGGACCGCCGGGCTGGCCGATATGGCGCAGGCCATCCGGAACAATCACCCGCATAGGTGTTCCATGGACCTGGCCCTTCACGGCGTCGAGGTCATGACCGGTCTCTTGCAAAGTGGCGAAACTGGGCAGTTTGTCACCATGACCACCACCTGCGACCGTCCCGCAGCCCTTGGCCCCGCAGACGCCCGCGCCCTTCTGGCCTGACGCCACCGGCGACCGACGCACGGCCTTTCAAGATCACTCTCAGCCGGCGAAATTGGCGGCAACGATGTATTCCGGCATCGCCCCAACCATGATACTCCGTTGATCATGAGCGATCCTTTCTTCACCCCCGTCTCGGGTTTCGATTTGCCCCGGTTTGCCGGCGTGCCCACCTTCATGCGGCTGCCCCATGTGCCCCCTGATCACCCGCGGTTCGGTGATGTCGAAATCGGGCTGGTTGGCGCCCCATGGGACAGTGGCACAACCAATCGCCCCGGTCCCCGCCACGGGCCGCGCCAGTTGCGCGATGCCTCGACCATGATCCGCGCTGAACATCCGGTTACAGGCATCCGCCCCTTCGAAGCCGCGAATTGCGCCGATATCGGCGACGTCGGGCCGAACCCGGCCAGCATTCCCGACACCCTCGACCGGTTCACCGCGTTTTATGCCAACCTCAAGGCGCAGAATATCCGCCCCCTGACCGCCGGTGGCGACCATTTGTGCTCGCTTCCGATCCTGCGTGGCATTGCGGGGGATGGCCCCCTTGGGATGATCCATTTCGATAGCCACACCGATCTCTATCACTCGTATTTCGGGGGCGAACTCTACACCCACGGCACCCCCTTTCGGCGCGCCATTGAAGAGCGGCTCCTGGACCCTGCACGCGTCGTGCAAATCGGCATCCGGGGCACCATGTACGACCACGAAGACCTTGATTTCGCTGAGAAGTCGGGTGTCCGTGTGATCCGCATCGAAGAATTCATGGCGCGCGGCGTGGCCGACGTCATGGCCGAAGCCCGACAGATCGTCGGAACCTCGCCTATCTATGTCAGCTATGACATCGACTTTATCGACCCCGCGTTTGCGCCCGGAACCGGCACACCCGAGGTCGGAGGCCCGACGTCGTTTCAGGCGCTCGACGTGTGTCGCCACCTCCATGGACTTGAAATCCGGGGCGCCGACCTTGTCGAGGTTTCGCCTCCCTTTGATCAGACCGGCGCCACTGCCTTTTTAGGGGTCTCTGTCATGTTCGAAATGCTTGCGGCCATGGTCAGCGCCTGATCCGGCACTCTGATTGTGCTAGGCTGGGGTATCAACCAGGAAAGGATGCTCCATGATCATGCGCATATTTCAGGTCAGGATCAGGCCCGGTAAGGAAGAGGAATTCGCGCGTTTCTTCCACGACACGGCAATTCCTCTGATGAAGGGAACCGACGGGATCGAACAGGTTCTGCCCGGTGCACCCCATGACGACCCGCGGTCCTTCAGCTTTGTCATGATCTGGAGGGATCTGGCCGCATTGAAGGCCTTTGTCGGTGACGACTATAGATCAGCCCATATCGACCCAACTGAAGCTGACCTGGTCGAATCAAGGTCGATCACGCACTACGAACTGGTTGCCGCCTGACCCTCAGGCCGAGCAACTCGCACCGCCCAGAACACAGAACTTGGCGCAATGGGGGTGGTTCAGACGCACCGGGCGCTCGGCGTCTTCCAGAGTTGCGCCCAGTTCGAACTCGGAATCATAGGGCAACAGAGTGCAGGCAACCACGGCGGGCCGGTCTGCCCCCTTGCGTTTCACGACCATGCGCGACGACGAACACATCACGTCCCGGGGCGATTTGCCCAGAATGCCCCAACAGTCGGTAGTGATCTCCGGGACATCGACCGTTTCGTCCATCTCGGGAAACAGCACCGTCTGACCGGGCGCGAAGGCGTCAATGTCAAACCCTTCGCGGGCAAAAAGTGCGGCGTAACCCTCCCGCGCGTCCGCCTCGACCTCGTTCCACATGGTGCGACCGGCAACGGCCATCGGAATGCCCCGGTCCCGCAACCACCGCATCCCGTCAATCGAAGCCTCAAAACTGCCGATCCCGCGTTCCTGGTCGTGATAGGCGGCCGTATGATGATCCAGCGAAACCCGCAGCGTCAGCTTGCCGGGAAAATCGCGCTGCAGTTGCTCCAGGCCCTTGCGCACCGATTTACGCATCATCGGACGCATCGCATTTGTCAGGATCAAAACCTCGTACCCGGCTGCAAGCGAAGCGCGGGCCATGGCGTTCATGTCGGGGTTCATGAAGGGTTCGCCACCGGTAAACGCGATCTCGCGCACTCGCCAATTTCGGGTCTCAAGCTGATCCAAAAACTCCTGAACCTCGGCAACCGTCAGATAAACCAAGGCATCGTTTTTCGGCGATGACAGGATATAGCAGTTCGGGCATTCGATATTGCACAAGGTGCCGGTGTTGAACCACAGGGTTTCCGGATGACTGAGGGCGACCTCGGCCCGCTCTTCCCCATTGGCGGTCCGAAGCGGGTCCAGAAACTTTTCGCCGGCAAGATGTCCGGTATGATCTTCCATCGTGGTTTTATCCCCTGTTCAATGCGTTACCTAAGAGCAGCGCGCTGCAAGCGAAAGAAAAAGCGTGCGGCCGTGACAGAGATGTGATGAGCATGTGTAGACCTCTGGACTTGCAGGGGGTCTCGCGGTATCAGGCGGCAAACGAACTGTTAGCGGTAACATAATCAGAAGGATTGGACCAAAATGGTCTCGCGAGTCATTCCCGTCGACGATTTTGACCTGGTGATCTTTGGGGGCACCGGCGATCTGGCGCGACGCAAGATATTGCCGGGTCTGTTTCGTCGGTTTCAGGCGGGGCAGATGCCCGAAAGCGCTCGGATCATCGGCGCGGCGCGAAGCGATCTGGACAGCACGGGCTATCGCAAAGACGTCGCCAATGCACTGAAAGAGTTTCTGCCGGAAACCGCGCGTCCCAAGGGGGACGTGAAGGCATTCCTCAAGCAGATCGAATACATCGCCATCGACGCCACGGGCGATGGCGGTTGGAAGGAACTGTCTTCGCTTTTGCGCGACGACATTGTCCGGGCCTTTTACTTCTCGGTCGCACCGTCGCTCTTTGGCGCATTGGCCGAACGATTGCACGGCTACCAGTGTTCCGGACCAGCTTGCCGCATCGTCGTTGAAAAGCCTTTCGGGCGGGATCTGGAAAGCGCGCGTGCCCTGAACAAAACCCTGCGCGACCACTTCGACGAAAGCCAGATCTACCGGATTGACCATTACCTCGGCAAGGAAACCGTCCAGTACCTGATGGCGGTGCGTTTTGGCAACGTCCTGTTCGAACCGCTCTGGAACGCCCAATACATCGACCATGTTCAGATCACGGTCGCCGAAAGCGTTGGTGTCAACGGGCGCGGTGCCTACTATGATCGTTCGGGTGCGATGCGCGACATGGTGCAGAACCACCTGATGCAACTGTTGTGCTTGATCGCCATGGAGCCACCGTCGCGCTTTGATCCCGACGCGGTGCGCGACGAAAAGCTGAAGGTCATCCGCGCCCTCGAATCCCCGGAACCTTCCGACATCGTGCGCGGTCAATATGTCTCGGCGAGCGAAGGCGAAAGCTATCTCGATCAGGTCGAAGACCCAAGCAGCCGCACCGAAAGCTTCATCGCCCTGAAACTGCGCGTGTCAAACTGGAGATGGGCTGGCGTGCCGTTCTATCTGCGCACCGGAAAGCGGCTAAAGGCGCGGCATTCGGAAATCGCCGTTGTGTTCAAGGACGCCCCCCATTCGATCTTCGGCCAGGCCCTTGGTCGGCACCGCAACGTGCTGGCCATTCGGTTGCAGCCGAACGAAGGCATGGACCTTCTGGTGACGATCAAGGAACCGGGACCAGGGGGGATGCGGCTGGTGGATGTGCCGCTTGACATGACCTTCGCCGATGCCCTGGGGCCAGAAGGCGACGACGTGCCCGACGCCTATGAACGCCTGATCATGGACGTGATCCGTGGCGATCAGACCCTGTTCATGCGCGGCGACGAGGTTGAAGCGGCCTGGGCCTGGACCGACCCCCTGATCAAGGGCTGGAAGGACCGGGGCGACAAGCCGGCAACCTATGACGTCGGCTCGACTGGCCCCGAGGATGCCGCCGTCATGTTGCACAGCGAAGGCCGACGCTGGCGCGATATTGCGAGTTAAGACAGGGGGATAGAAGATGACATGGACCCAGTTGAGCGATGCGGCCAAAGCGGCCGCAAAAACACCGATAAAAGACCGGTTCGCCGACCCGGACCGCGCCACGGAATTCTCGGTCAGCGCCCTCGATCTTCTGTTCGACTACTCCAAGACAACCATGGACAAGCCCGGGCGCGACGTCTTGCTGGCACTTTTCGACGCGCAGGGCGTGGCGGCACGGCGTGACGCCATGTTCGGCGGCGACAAGATCAACGAAACCGAAGGTCGCGCCGTCTTGCACACCGCGTTGCGCAACCTTTCCGGCGACCCCGTTCTGGTCGATGGCAAGGACGTGATGCCAGGGGTTCTTGACACCCTGAGCGCCATGGAGCGCTTTGCTTCGGATTTGCGCGAAGGCCGCGTGCGTACTTCGGGCGGCAAGGTCACCGACGTCGTCAACATCGGTATTGGCGGTTCAGACCTTGGTCCCGCCATGGCGACCCTGGCACTTGCGCCCTATCATGACGGGCCGCGCTGCCATTTCGTCTCGAACGTCGACGGCGCCCATATCAACGACGTGCTACTGGCGCTCGATCCGGCGACGACGCTGGTGATCGTCGCCTCGAAAACCTTCACCACCATCGAAACCATGACCAACGCCGACACCGCCCGGCGCTGGATTTCGGATGCCGTCGGCGATGATGCAGCGGGCAATCACTTTGCGGCCCTGTCGTCAGCCGAAGACAAGACCGCAGCCTACGGCATTGATCCATCACGTGTTTTTGGGTTCGAGGATTGGGTCGGCGGGCGTTATTCGCTGTGGGGACCGATTGGCCTGTCGCTGATGATCGCCATCGGCCCCGGCGCCTTCCGCGCTTTCCTTTCGGGGGCCGAAGTCATGGACAGACACTTCCGGGCAGCAGAACCGCTTCAGAATCTGCCGGTCATGCTGGCGCTGACGGGGATCTGGCATAACCAGGGCCTGGGTTATCCCACACGGGCCGTTCTGCCCTATGAACAACGGCTTGCCAGGCTTCCCGCCTATCTTCAGCAGCTTGAGATGGAAAGCAACGGCAAGAGCGTGGCGATGGACGGCGACAGCCTGACGGTGCCATCAGGGCCAATCGTCTGGGGCGAACCCGGCACCAACGGCCAGCACGCCTTTTACCAGCTGATCCATCAGGGCACCCACGTGATCCCGTGCGAGTTCATGGTCGGTGCCACCGGCCACGAACAGGCGCTGTCCCACCAGCACCAGCTTCTGGTGGCAAACTGCCTTGCCCAATCCGAAGCGCTCATGGGTGGCCGCACGTTCGACGAAGCGCGTACGCGCATCGACGGCACGTTCATGGGCGACGAGTTGGATCGCCAGGCCCGCCACCGGGTCTTTCCCGGCAACCGCCCCTCGACGACGCTGATCTATCCCAAGCTTACGCCCCACGTCCTCGGCCAGATCATCGCGCTTTATGAACACCGCGTGTTCGTCGAAGGCGTCATGCTTGGGATCAACTCCTACGATCAATGGGGCGTCGAACTGGGCAAGGAACTGGCCACCGCCCTTGCGCCCATTGTCACGGGCAAGGAAAGCACTGATGGCAAGGACGGATCGACGGCGAACCTGGTCGATTGGGTGCATAGGCACGGCGGCTGACGATCAAGCCTCTTCGGCGCCATCCCTTGCGATGATCTCAGCCCGCGCTTTTGGGTAATGCGCCCGCCGTGTCTTGCCATCCTGTTCCAGGCTGACAACCACAGCTTCGCCGATGGCCTTCAAGGCCCCGCCCGAGTGAATAGCATACTCCATGATCAGGCTTGAGGCTTTGATAAGCCGGGTTCGGGTCGTCAGGATATACGTGTCATCCTGAAACATGGGCTGGAAATAATCCGCGGTCTGGCGACGCACGACAAGTTGCGGATCGTCTACGCCATAGGATGTCAGACCATAATCCTGCACATACCTGACACGGATGGTCTCGAACCACCTGAGATACTCGACATTGTTCACGTGGTTCAGCGCATCCAGCTCACAAAACCGCACGCGGTCGCCAAAACCGTAGGGCCAGCCGGATATCCCTTCCTTGGCAAGGGCATCGCTATCCAGTCGTGTCAGAAAGGTCTGCAGTGTCTCGGTCCAGGTTTGTCAGTTTGGAGCGGGTAACGGGAATCGAACCCGTAACTTAAGCTTGGGAAGCTCGCGTGATACCTTTTCACCATACCCGCGCGCCGTCACACTGGGTATGCCACGTTTGATTTCGGGTCAAGAGAAGCAAGGGGTCCGGGGCAAGGCGGCCTAGGATCGACGCCTGCGCCGTCGGCTGCTGTCGCCACCACCGGTGTTGAACGAAACTTCGGGCAGGCTGACCACGCTGGAAAGATGCGGGAAGGGCGCGGTGGCATGGGGAATGGCATTTGCGGCCACGAAGTGTTCCTGAAACCGGGGCTCGATCGCGGTTTCAACCTTTTGGATACGGTGGACCTCGGCCTCGATGCGCGCGCGCGCCGAGATATCGCAAAGGGCAATCCGCGCGCCGGTGCCCGCAGCATTGCCCGCCGAGGTCACATGCGCCAGGTCACAATCGGGGATCATGCCCAAAACCATCGCGTGCTTGGGCGAAATATGCGCGCCAAACGCTCCGGCCAGAACCACCCGGTCCAGCGTGTCGGTGCCAAGTTCATCCATCAAAAGCCGTGCACCGGCATACAGCGCCGATTTCGCCAGCTGGATCGCACGGATATCGCCTTGAGTGACAGTGATCAGAGGGCCATCGTCGTCGCGAGCGTCAAGAATGACATAGGAATGGGTGCGCCCGTCTGGAATTGACCGCGCGGTCCCGGTCTGCTCGGCCGATCCGATCAGACCCGAGGGATCGACCAGCCCGGCCATCCGCATCTCGGCCACAGCTTCGATGATGCCGGACCCGCAGATCCCGGTGACCCCGTGAACGGCAATGGCCGCGTCAAACCCGGGATCGTCCGACCAAAGGTCCGATCCGATCACGCGAAACCGGGGCTCTTTCGTGACCGGGTCGATTTCGACCCGCTCGATGGCACCGGGGGCCGCGCGCTGGCCCGAGGAAATCTGAGCGCCCTCGAACGCCGGTCCCGTCGGCGACGAACAGGCCAGCACTTTGTCCTTGTTGCCCAAAAGGATCTCGGCATTGGTTCCGACATCGCAGATCAGCACCAGATCGTCGGCCTTGTAGGGTTCTTCCGAAAGCGCGACAGCCGCGCAATCGGCCCCCACATGGCCCGCAATACACGGCAGGATATAGGCCCGCGCCAAGGGATTGATCGCACCAAGCCCAATGGCCCCGGATTCGGTATTGACCGCATCCGAGGTCGCAAGCGCAAAGGGCGCCTGACCCAGTTCCACAGGATCAATGCCCAGCAAAAGGTGGTGCATGACCGGATTGCACACCACCGTGGCTTCCACGATCTCCGAAGGCGACACCCCGGCCTCGGTCGCCAGTTCCAGCGCCAGCCCATCCATGGCCGTGCGCACCGCCGCCGTCATCTCGGCGTCGCCGCCGGGGTTCATCATGGCATAGGACACCCGGCTCATCAGGTCCTCGCCAAACCGGATCTGGGGGTTCATCACCCCGGCCGATGCCACCACCTGTCCATTGCGCAGATCGCACAGATGGGCCGCGATTGTGGTCGATCCAAGATCAATCGCCAGCCCGTGAAGCCGACCCTCGAAATACCCCGGCCAGATGTCCAGAATGGCTGGTCGCCCGCCCCGGTGATCCTGCCAGACCGCCAGCGTGACGCTCCACTTGCCCTTGCGCAAGGCCGGTTGCAGCTTGCCCAAAAGGGCAGGGGCCGCCTGCACATCGTCAATATCCCAATCGCGCTTCAAAGCCTCGCGGATCCGTTGCAGATCGCCCGAGGGCTCGTGCATGTCGGGTTCGCGCACCTCGACGTAGAACAGGCGCGTCGCGGGATCCATGGTGATCGCCCGCTCGGTGGCGGCCTTGCGCACGACCTGCTTGTGAACCTGGCTTTCGGGCGGAACGTCGATCACGACATCCGACTGGACCAGGGCCTGACAGCCAAGACGCCGCCCTTCTTTCAACCCGCGCTTTTCATCGTATCGCGCCTCGACCGCGTTCCAGTCCGACAGGGCGGTCTTGGCCACGGTGACCCCGTGCTTGGGAAAACTGCCCTGACCCGGAGAAACCTGGCACTTCGAACAGATACCGCGTCCGCCGCAAACCGAATCCAGATCGACCCCCAACTGCCGCGCCGCCGCCAGAACGGGCGTGCCCAAAGGCACCCGACCACGCTTCCCGGATGGGGTGAAAATCACCAGCGCCGTTTCTTCGCTCATGGGGACTCCTGCTCACACACGAGCAAACATAACGTACTGATTTGTGGTGAAAAGCCCCGAGAGCGGCGCAATCCTGCCTGGAACCGTCAGGTCAGGATTGGTGAGACCCCCAGGCGCAGCGGTCGAACTCAGCGTATTCGATCAGTTCTTCGGCACTGCCAACCGGTATGATCCGCGAACACCCTTCCAGCGCATCGGCGCTTTCAAAGACGCTGACAATCCCGTCCTCGGCTCCGGTTGAAGACGAACAAAGTTGCTCGCCCACGTTCAGTTCCTGAAGACTGCGCGCACCCTCGCGGGTTTCGGTGATGAAGACATGCATGCTGTCCGAATTGTTCACCACGCAAAACCCATCCGCCGGAACGTCCATGGCCGCTGTCGAAAACGTGCCAAGATAGGCGATGACCGCCGCTCGATCCGCGGGGTCTTTCAACCTGAACGACATCTTCGCCTTGGCCTTCTTGTCGTCCAGCCGGGTTTTCAGGAACTTGCTGGGGTCAGTCAGCCAGGCATCCAGGGTTTCGGCATCCCAGACCAACCCGGCCTCGCCAGCCGCGCGCAGCGATTTTGAGTACTTGAAGCCCTCGATACTGGCGGCGGGCCGTCCGACCACGCCCGTCAGAAGGGGGCCGGTGCGGCTTTTTGCGCCCTCGCCGATCTGATGGCAGGCCTTGCATTTGCCAAAAACCTTTTCGCCTTCGTCCGCCGTTTGCGCCGACACCGGGGCCAGGCCGGAAAGGCCGACGATCAATGCGCTTGCGAGAAATGATTTCACGAACGAGCACCCTCCGAATTTCCCTCCACCTTCACGCCCCCGCACCCGCACTGTCCATTCACGAGATGTCACGTTGATGTCACGGGAATGTGCATGGCAATTGACCCTCAGTGATCGGGAGGCTCGCTAGGGTGAGGCTAGCAGGCTCCATCGGCCGGCGGGAAAACAACGGGAGAACCAGGACATGAAGACACTTGTAGCAGCAGCGGTCGGCCTTGCCGTCAGCACTGGCGCCGCCTTGGCGCAGGATGCTCCATTTGGCACTGACGCCGACGCCGACTATGCAAGCCTGCTTTGGAACGTGATGACCGAAGCCAAACTCGCTGGCGATGGCGCCGTGATGGCAACGCCCTACGACGGGGGTCCTCCACACGGCATGATGCTGGAAACGTTTTACACCAAGGCGACCATTGACGGTCACACGGGCGATCTGATCGTCAAGCGCAACTATGGCCCCGAGGGTGTTTCGGCTGACGAAATCCTGGCTGATCCGGCCAAGCACCTTGGTGCGCTTACGGTCATGTTCCGTCGCGAAGATGGGTATGACGCCGACAATGCCAACTGGTTCTGGGTCAAATACCTGCCTGACGGCACGCTCGACAAGAACCCCAAGGGCATGCGCCTGGCCGGTCGTGTCGCCAAGGGCGCCGATCAGGGGTGCATCGCCTGTCACTCGGGCGAAGACGATTATGTCTTCACCAGCGATCACATCACGGCAATGATGAACTGATTGCGCCGCGCTTCGCGCGTCGCGGTGCCGGGGGGCGTTGCCCCCCGGACTTCATAGGATCAAATCAGAAGACCCCTCAGGCTCTGCGACGTCGCCGACCTTCGCGCCGACCACGGCCACCGGCGTCACTGCCTGCGGCCTTGTTCAGCTTGATCCACTTGCCGCCCGAGGGATCGTTGTTCATAAGGAAATCGGCGGCCCGGATCGACAGGGTTTCTTCCGAAGCCACACCTGTCTTTGGCGCCAGCCCCAAAAGCGGCGCAAGCTGTGCCGCAGTTAGTCCCTCGGGCACCACAACACCCAGATCAGCAAGCCGCGCGATACGCTCCTGCACCAGCGCCTCGTCCGGCGCCATGCCCAGAAGCGGACGCAGAGCACCCAGGTCAACGTCCTCGGGCGCTTCGATCCCTAGCGCCTTCAATTCGCCCAGACGTTCGCTGGTGGCCTTCAACGTGCGCGGCATGGCGACCGGGTTCATGATCGCACTGGTCATCCCGTGGCTGGACGCCATCGCCAGGAAAGCGTTGTTGATCCCGTGCCGGTTCGGCAACCCGAACGAAATATTCGACGCACCGCAGGTCGTGTTCACGCCCAATTCCTCGCGCAACCGGCGCACAAGGGCAAAGACCTGCTGACCGGCGGTCGCCATGGCGCCAATGGGCATTACAAGGGGGTCGACGACAAAATCATGCGCCGGAATGCCGAAATCGGCACCGCGCTCGACGATCTTCTTGGCCACCTCGAAACGCACGTCGGGATCTTCGGAAATGCCTGTGTCGTCGTTGGAAATGGCCACCACCGGCACGTTGTATTTTTTGACCAACGGCAGGACGAGTTCCAGCCGCTCTTCTTCGCCGGTGACCGAGTTCAACAAGGGCCGTCCACCCGCCGCCGCAAGCCCGGCCTCCAAAGCGCCCGGCACCGAACTGTCCACACAAAGCGGCACATCGACCAGAGCCTGGACCAATTCGATCATCTTCCGCATCAATGGCGGTTCGGTTTCGTTCGGGTTCGGGTTCGAGTTGTAAACAACGCCCGCGTTCACATCCAGAACCTGCGCCCCGCAGGCAACCTGTTCCAGCGCATCCTTCTCGACGGTCGAGAAATCCCCGGCCTCAAGTTCGGCCGCCAGGATCTTGCGCCCCGTCGGGTTGATCCGTTCGCCTATGACGCAGAAAGGTTCGTCAAATCCGATGACGACGGTTTTGGTTTTGGACTCGAGCACAGTGCGGGTCATTAGAGTCGCCTTTTTGATCGCGGTTTCCATTGGGTGTCTTGTGTTTCGGCTTCACATGCACAGCGCAAAACGACCCCCGGTGGCTTGAAAGAGACACTTACCCCCGGCAGCCTTCGGGGGCGAGGGGCATGGCAATGAAAATGTCTCAACAGGATCATGAGGAATGCAGAGTTTGACACAAACTTTCACAGATCACTGTGCCCAAAAATCACGTTCTGAAATGCCGAACTTGCCGCGTGTGCCAGTCATTCCAAGGCACCGACCGACCTCGGTATTCCGACGATCCCGATATTGCGGAGCGTCAGTCTGAATTAACCTGATTGATCAAAATCAACACCGGAAATCGGGTGTGCGCCATGATTCATATCGGGTGGCGAACCTCCAAGGCGCCAATTCTGAAGACAAAGGAGATCCATGATGGTTGTGTTTTTGAACCGAGCGGCTGTGTGGTGTTTCGCTGTGCTGGCACTGGCGCTGCCGCTATCCATCGCAAGGGCCGAGACTTTGGTCGGAACAAATATCGACAGTCGTGTGATTGTTGGAATGAGCGTCAAGACCAATGCGGCACAGGAACTGCTACCCGATGGCTGGACGACTGTGCCGTTCCCGCGTGGCCCTTTGAAGGGGGCAAATCTGCTGGTGTCATTCGTCGACGGAGTGCTGATGGTCGATGCGGACAGGAAACCGCTTTCGCCGTCCAGTCGCAGGGCGGTGATCCTTCTGGGCCTCGCAAAGGAAGAAGCCGGCGATGCCTTTCGAATTTTCGTCATGCGCTCATACACAACCGAGCCCGAAAACGATCCTTACGGCGTCAACACCAGCGCCGAAGTGATGCGAACAGCCGCGCTAACCGGTCCTGCGAATGGTGGACGCCAAAGCACCGATAACTGGACGATGGCCACACCGGAGGGTGAACTGGCCATGACGCTCGCTTACACGACCGGCACGCGAAGCTGGAGTGCGAGCGAGGCCAAATCCTATTCGGCCGCGAACCCGGAATTCTTCAGGATCTACAGGTACGACAGCCTGACCGACCTGGTGATGAGCAAGGCGCTGGAAAGACCGCTGAGCGGTGAATTCAGCCTACAAAGCTCGGTGCCTGAGTTGGCCGGTGTTTTCGACGGGAGCGAACAGGTCATGGCTATCCTCGATATTCCCGTGCGGGTGCGCGAGGTATTCCTGCCCTAGAGGTTGGCGGCAGCTTGTCCGCTCAGCGCGCCGCCACCGTTTCGGCGCCACGCGACTGCGCCCAGTTGGCGCTGGTCGCGATGCCACCAAGGGGAAACAGATGCAATTGGGTGATCGCGAAATCGGGGTCGGCCGATTTGTGGTGGGCCAGGGCTGTCACCACGTCGTCAGGCTCATAAGGCAACAACAGCTTGGACACATCCATCGCGCGCTTCTGCAGCACCCTCAACGACGGACCCACACCGCAGGCAATGGCGAACCTGATCAGAGTCTGCAGCTTTGCAGGCCCGGCAATCCCGATGTGGATCGGCAGATCAATCCCAGCCGCCTGAACGGCATTCGCCCAGTCGATAATCGGCCCGGCCTCGAAGGCAAACTGTGTGACAATGGCCATTTCGGCGTCGGTGCGCGCGCTGAAATCGTTCTTCCAGAACAGCGCCGACTCGACATTCGTGTTGCCGCCCTTGGGATCAATATCCCGGTTGCCCTCGGGGTGGCCCGCCACATGCAACCGCCTGAACCCGGCCTTGTCGAACAGACCGGTTTCCAGCATCTGCATCGAACTGTCGAATTCCCCGAAAGGCTCGGCCACGCCACCGGCTAGCATCAGGCCCTGTTCGACCCCGGCCTCGCCCTGATAACGCGCGATCCAGTCGCCAAGCATGGCCTTGTCCTTGATGATCCGCGCCGGGAAATGCGGCATGACCGGAAAACCCTCACCGGCAATCCGCTTCGCCGTCGCGACCATATCCTCGATCGGCGTGCCTTCGATATGGGCCACGTAAACCCGCGTGCCCTGGGGCAATATCGCGCGGAAATCCTCGACCTTTTCCGCCGTCCTCGGCATCACCTCGATCGAGTAATCCCGCAGGAACCCCGACACCTTGGGGTCAATGGGGGCCGCACCCTCGGTCTTCTTGCGGAAGTTCAGCAAAGCCATCAGAAATTCCCTTATCCCACCTGCACTCAGGCCCATCCGTCGTTGTCGATCAGGGCTTTCAGTCGATCCTGATCGTACTCATGTTCAATTCGCGCGGCCTCGGCCGTGGCGATCTCGTCCGGAGCGCCCTCGCGTTCGCCTTCCGCGACCTTGCGCCACTCAGAAAGATAGGCATCGCTGTCTTTCGCGCCAACTTTCATCGCAGCCCGGTCAATCGCCTGCTCAAACCGTTCCGACAAGGGCGCTTTCGCCCCCCGACGGCCTTTGCCGACAATGACCTGAGCGGGCATATCCCGCCAATATACAATGGTCAGATCGGGCATCGGTCACTCCTCTTGCGGCTTCTCTTACAGGTAGACATTGCCAGGATGAGGGCGAATTTCGACATCTTTTTGCGACGTGGCGACAACGGCAGGCGCCAGAGGTGCCTCAAGGCAGCGATTCCGCCCGTTTTCGGCCGGGGTCCGGGCCAGTAAACTCATGGCCGCCCCTTGCTTGCCAAGCCCGAGACCCACAGATAGGGTGCGCGCCAGTTCATTCCACGGGCAAGACCGCCCGCACCGACAAGAAGGAAAAGCATCCCATGTTCGTGACCCCAGCCTATGCCCAGGCCGCCGGCGGTGGAAGTGCGGGGCTTATCGCCCAACTGCCCTTTTTCATTGCGATTTTCGCGATTTTCTATTTCCTTCTGATCCGTCCGCAGCAAAAGAAACTGAAAGAACATCAAGCCATGGTCGAAGCCCTGCGCCGGGGCGATCAGGTTGTCACCCAGGGTGGCGTGATCGGCAAGGTCACCAAGGTGCGCGACGACGGCGAAGTCGAGATTGAAATCGCCCAGGGCGTCAACATCCGCGTGCTGAAACACACTATTCAAAACGTCCGCTCCAAGACCGAGCCAGCAAGCTAAGGGCCTGATATGCTTCAGATTCCCCTCTGGAAGCGGGTTCTGATCCTTGCCCTATGCGTGGCCGGGGTTCTGTTTTCCTTCCCCAACGGGTTTTACGGCACGGTTGAACAACACAACGACGCCGTGGCGGAAATCGAGATGTTCGGCCCGACCCCCGAACGCGAGGCCAACGCCGCCGGTTGGCCTTCATTCCTGCCTTCGACCCTGGTCAATCTCGGCCTCGATCTAAGGGGGGGTGCCCAACTTCTGGCTCGGGTTCACGTTCAGGACGTTTATGCCGACCGCATGGAAGCGCTCTGGCCCGAAGCCCGCAGCGCCCTTGTCGCCAATCGCGATCAGGTGGGTTTCGTTGAACGTATCGAAGACGCCCCCGAAGGCACGCTGCAAATCCGGATCCAGAACGCCGAAGCCATGACGGCAGCGCTTGAAACGATCCGGGGTCTTGCCCAACCTGTCGTCAGCCTGACAGGCGTCGGGGCCACCGACATTCTGGTCACCGCTAACGGCTCGGTTCTGAACGTTGAACTGTCGCCGGAAGAAAAGCTTGCCACCGACAACCGCACCGTCCAGCAAGCCCTTGAAATCATCCGCCGCCGTATCGACGAGGTTGGCACGCGCGAACCGGTCATCCAGCGTCAGGGCGCGGACCGTATCCTGATCCAGGTCCCGGGTGTCGGGTCCGCGGAAGAGGTCAAGGAACTGATCGGCACGCCCGCGCGGCTGACGTTCCATCCGGTTGTCAGCGTTACTGGCGATCCGCAGGCGATACCCGGGCCCGGCAACATCATCGTGCAGGATCTTGAAAACGAGGGTGAATTTTACATCCTCGAACGGGCTTCCATTTTGTCAGGCGATGATCTGACCGACGCCCAGCCCAGTTTCGACCAGAACGGACGCCCTGCGGTCAGTTTTCGGTTCAACCCCTCGGGCGCGCGGGTTTTCGGGCAATACACCTCGGAAAACGTCGGCGCGCTTTTCGCCACCGTGCTTGACGACCGCGTTGTCACCGCCCCGCAAATCCGCGAACCCATCACAGGCGGGTCAGGCCAGATCACCGGCAACTTCAGCGTCGAAAGCTCGACCGAGCTTGCTGTTCTGCTGCGCGCCGGTGCCCTGCCGACCGATCTAACGTTCCTGCAGGAAAGCACCATCACGCCCACCCTGGGCGAACAATCCATCCGCGCGGGCGGCAAGGCCTGCCTGATCGCCTTTGCCGCTGTCATGGTGTTCATGGGCCTCGCCTATGGGCTGTTCGGCCTTTTCGCCAATCTTGCGCTGATCCTGAACGTCGCACTTCTGCTGGGTGCGCTGTCGCTGATCGGCGCCACGCTGACCTTGCCGGGGATCGCGGGCATCGTCCTGACCATCGGCATGGCGGTCGACGCCAACGTGCTGGTGTTCGAACGCATCCGCGAAGAACTGAAAACCGCCAAAGGCCCGTCGCGCGCCATCCAGCTTGGCTATGAAAAAGCGCTCTCGGCCATTTTCGACGCCAATATCACCACATTCATCACCGCGCTGATCCTGTTCACCCTGGGTTCGGGTCCGGTGAAGGGGTTTGCGGTCACTCTGATGTTCGGGATCGCGACCTCGGTCTTCACAGCCATTTTCGTCACCCGGCTGTTCATCGTGATGTGGTTCGAACGCCGCCGCCCCCGGACAATCGAGGTATAAGCCATGCGACTGAGACTTGTCCCCGAAAAGACCAACTTCGATTTCTTCCGCTATCGCAAGATCACAATGGGGTTTTCGATCGCGGCGATAATCCTGTCGATCGGCCTTTGGCTGGTGGTTGGATTGAACCTTGGCATCGATTTCCGTGGCGGCACCTCGATCCGGACTGAAGCAGCCAAGACAATCAACGACGCCGAGTATCGCCAGGCCCTTGAAGCGCTGGATGTGGGCGAGGTCTCGGTGACCGAGGTTATTGATCCGAACTTCCGCGACGATCAGAACGTGGCCTTGATCCGCATCCAGGCCCAGGAAAACGAAGAAAGCGCCACTCGCGACCTTGTGGCCAACGTTGAAACCGCGCTGCAAGCGATTGATCCGTCAATAAAATTCACCAGTGTCGAATCCGTGGGTCCAACCGTTTCGGGTGAACTGATCCAGACCGCACTTCTTGCGGTGACGGCGGCCCTTGCGGCGATCCTGTTCTATATCTGGCTCAGGTTCGAATGGCAGTTTTCCCTTGGCGCCGTTGCAGCCCTGTTTCACGACGTCGTGCTGACCATCGGTATTTTCAGCCTGTTGCAGATCCGGTTCGACCTTGCCACCATCGCCGCCCTTCTGACCATCGTCGGCTATTCGATCAACGACACCGTGGTGATCTTCGACCGCCTGCGCGAGAACCTGCGAAAGTACAAATCGACGCCTTTGCAGGACGTCATGAACACCAGTGTCAACGAAACCCTCAGCCGTACCCTGATGACCTCGGGAACAACTCTGTTGGCTCTGATTGCCCTCCTGGTCTTTGGCGGCGACGTCATTCGCGGCTTTGTGTTCGCGATCACCTGGGGCGTGATCGTCGGTACCTATTCGTCGGTCTATGTGGCCAAGAACGTGGTCCTGATGCTGGGGGTGAAGCGCGACTGGTCGAAACCCTCCGATGGCGGCGGCGGGGCAGGCACCCAATTCGCCAACGTCGATGCCTGAGGTCGATCACGCGTTCGGGGTGGTGTCGTGACGGTCGCCCCACTGATCCACGCCGCGGAACAGACCTATCGCGGCTCGATCACCAAGCCCGAACACTGGGACAGTTTCCGGCCAAGATGCGGCGACGTCCTTCTGGCCACGCCTGCGAAATCCGGCACGACCTGGACCCAAAGCATGATCGCCATGTTGCTGTATGGCACCGTAGACCTTCCTGAAAAACTGGGCGTTCTGTCGCCCTGGATAGACGGCGGGTTCGGCACTTTGGAAGACAGTTTGGCAAGTCTGGACCGCCAGACCGGACGACGGGTGATCAAGACCCATACGCCAACAGACGGGTTCCCGGTTTGGAAGGACGTGCCTGTCATTGCCGTTTTTCGCCATCCGCTTGAGGTCTTTTTGTCCCTCAGAAAACATCTGGCGAACGCGATGCTGGTCGACGAACATCCTATGCTGGGC
>JABDJO010000048.1 GCA_013002465.1 Silicimonas sp.
CTTCGTAACCTTTCGTTGACATGTTCTTAACCAGAGGTTGCAATACCGTCGGCGGGTCACTCCGCTTTGGGACAGGGGTTTATCCCCGGGGACGAGACATGATGGCACTAACCGCTGTAATGGTCAGCTTTCCGGCTGCTGTGATCGGGGCGTTTTCCCTGACCGCCTTCAATGGGCTCAATGCCGGGCAAGGTCTTGTTCTTTATGCCGCGCTTGGTCTTGCCAGCATGTTGGCGATCCTGGTCACCTCCGGGCTGTCTCAAGACGATTAAGGCCAAACCCTCCGCATCAGGCCGTTGACAATACCGCGACCGCCCGCGATTTCTGGCGGGAACGGGAATGGGGCGGTATCATGAAAAATCCACTTAACGTGATCTGGAACCGGGGCGAACCGGTGCTGAACGGCTGGTGTTCGATTGCCAACACCTTCACCGCCGAAATCATGGCGGCGCAAGGATATGACTCGCTGACCATCGACGGACAACATGGCGCGCTGGATTATTCGGATGCGCTACCGATGCTGCAAACGATCTCGGGCACCGGCAAAACACCGCTGGCCCGCGTGCCCTGGCGTGAACCCGGTGTGATCATGAAATACCTGGATGCGGGCGCATTGGGCATTATCTGCCCGATGATCAACTCAAGCGACGAAGCCGCCGAATTCGCAAGTTACATGCGCTATCCCCCCCTTGGGCAACGCAGTTTCGGGCCGACCCGCGCCGGGTTCGCCTATCCCGGCTACAACCTGACAGATGCCAACAACGAAGTGCTGGCATTCGCCATGATCGAAACCGCCGACGGCATCCGCAATCTTGAGGACATCGCCGCGACCAAAGGCATAGACGGGCTCTATGTCGGCCCCAACGATCTGGCCCTTGGGTTCAGCAACGGCAGCCTGCCGTCCGGTCTTGACCGGGAAGAACCCGAGGTGATCGAGATCCTGCAACGCATCGCAACCACGGCCAAGTCAAAGGGTATTCACGCCGCACTTCATTGCGGCACCGTCGACTATGCCATGCGCGGGCTAGAATGGGGTTACGATATGGTCACGGTTTCTGGCGACGCCCGCCTTCTCGCGGCTGCGGCCAGCGACACCGTCAACGACATTCGCACCAGAATCGGCGGTTCTGTCTCTGACAAGACCACAGGCGCATACTGAGCCCGGCAAACGTCTCTGCCCCCGAAACGGTTCAAGCAGGCACATAATACCCATTGGCGTTCAGTGGGCGGCAAAACCCGATAACCATCGCTCAGTTCGATTTACGGAAAATCCGGGTCGAGCGGAACATATCCTCCAGGCTTTCGATCCTGTCTTTCGCCGCATCCCACCGTCGGTTTTGCACCTCGGCGATCAACGCTTCGACAATCAGGTTGATCGCAATCGTCGAATCCCAGCTGGAGGGAACCTCGACCATGGCGTTGACCGTGTGATCCGCCACCTTGCCAATCGGCGATCCCCATTGATCGGTGAACAGGATGATCAGCGCACCCCGATCCCGGGCAATCGTCGCCAACCGGGCCAGGTCCCGTTCATAGCGACGGATGTCAAAGATGATCAGAACCGACCGCTTGCCCATGTCCAGAAGGTACTGCGGCCAGACATTGGGTGACTGACTAAGCAAGGTGACACCCGACCGGATAATCTGAAGGTGGTTGTAGAAGTAATCGGCGTTCGACCGGGTAATCCGTCCGCCAGACAGGAACAGGTCGCGCTTGGGGTCGGCCAAAACCTTGGCAATGGCGTCAAAGGTCTTGGGTTCCAACCGGTCGATGGTGTGGTTGAGGTTGTCGAACACCGCCTCGGCGAACCCTCGGAATGCCGGTGAATCGCTGCGCCCCTCCGGCCAGCCCTCGCGTTTCAGGATCGGCTGCTTGATCTGGGCCGAGGCTTCTTCGCGCAGCGCGTCCTGCAGTTCGGGAAACCCGTCAAACCCCAGTTTGCGCGCCAACCGGATTACCGTGGGCGTCGACACCCCGGCCGCCTCGGCCAGCTTTGTGATGGATTGCAGGCCGGCCACCGGATAATCGCGCAACAGAATGTCGGTCAACAACCGCTCCGCCGGGGTCAGCGTGTCGGTCC
This sequence comes from Silicimonas sp., assembly GCA_013002465.1. GTDB lineage: Bacteria > Pseudomonadota > Alphaproteobacteria > Rhodobacterales > Rhodobacteraceae > JABDJO01. The sequence goes on from JABDJO010000048.1 coordinate 2,081, forward strand.
GGTCCTGTATTCTGTCCTTGACGATGGCGTGGCGCTTCACTGTTTCGTTCGCTTTGTAACGATTGCTACAGACTAGCTGCGCTCAGTAGTCCCGTCTACGGAAAGTTTCTTGACAGTCATACGGCGGCTGTAACTAATGCTTCACGTGACCCAGACCCTGCCTGCGATTCTTGACCCCGAAGACGGCCCGGTTGCCGAGGTGATGAACCCCGGCAGCACCGCACCGGTATGCCTTGTCTGTGAACATGCCAGCCCCTTTATCCCGGCATCGCTGTCGAACCTCGGTCTGGCCAGCGAACACCTGCAAAGCCACGCTGTCTGGGATCCGGGCGCCCTTGCCCTTTCCAGGCGGCTGTCGGAAAAACTGGATGCCCCACTTGTCGCCTGCCGCGTGTCGCGACTTGTCTATGACTGCAATCGACCGCCCGAGGCACCAGACGCCATTCCGGGTCGCGTCGAAGTCATTGATATCCCGGGAAACCAGGGGCTTGACGCCGCTGCCCGCGATATGCGGGCCAGATCGGTCTATGACCCGTTTTCGGCCTGCCTGTCGTCGATGCTTGACGGGTTCTCGCATCCGCCCCTGATGATGACATTGCACAGCTTTACGCCCGTCTGGAATGGCCGCCCGCGCGCAACCGAAATCGGGCTTCTGCACGACGATGACCCCACGCTCGCCAACGCCATGATGGCCGCCTCGGACGGCGCTTTTGATGTTGCGCTGAACATGCCCTATTCCGCCACGGACGGCGTGACCCACACCCTGCAGAAGCACGCCAATCCCCGCGGGCTGAAAAACGTCATGGTCGAGGTCCGCAACGATCTCTTGAAGGACGACCAGGCCATTGCACAGGTCGCCACGGCCCTTCTGGACATGCTGATCGCCGCCAAAGTTTCCGAGACCTCGGCATGAGAACCGCTTTGCTGAAATACGTCTCGCTGGTCGACGGCATGAACTACTGGATCGGCCGCGTTGTGATGTACGGCATCTTCTTGATGATGGGTATCCTGTTGTGGTCCACCTTCACCAAGGTGGGCAGCGATCTGGGCTTTGGCATCAACCCGTCGCTTTGGACGCTGGAAATGGCGCAGTTCGCCATGGTTGCCTATTACATCCTGGGCGGCCCTTATTCGATCCAGCTTGGCTCCAACGTGCGCATGGACCTCCTTTACGGCAACTGGTCCGATCGCAAGAAGGCACAGATCGACGCCCTGTCGGTGCTGTTCCTGATCGTCTATCTGGTGATCCTGCTTTGGGGGGGCTGGGACAGCCTGACCTATTCCTTCCAATATGGCGGCGAACGCAGCTCGACTGTCTGGCGCCCCTACCTCTGGCCGATCAAGCTGATCATGGTCGTGGGCATTTTCCTGATGCTGCTGCAGGCGGTCAGTGAATTCTTCAAGGATATCCTGCGCCTGATGGGCGAAGACGTGGGGCGAAAAGTCTGATGTCCTACGAAGCCATCGCCCTTTTGATGTTCGCCTCGATGATGCTGATGCTTCTGACCGGCCAGCGGGTCTTTGGTGCCATCGGCTTTGTCGCCGTGGTCGCGGCCTTCTTCCTTTGGGGGGACAGGGGTGGCTATGACCTTGGGTTTGCCGCCGCCATGAAACTGATGAAGTGGTATCCCCTGCTGACTCTGCCGATGTTCATCTTCATGGGCTATGTCCTGTCGGAAAGCCGCATTGCCGACGACCTTTACAAGATGTTCCACGTCTGGATGGGCGGGCTTTCCGGTGGCCTTGCCGTCGGCACCATTGGCCTTATGGTCCTGATCTCGGCGATGAACGGTTTGTCGGTCGCGGGCATGGCCATTGGGGCCACCATTGCCCTTCCCGAACTTCTTCGACGAAACTACGACAAGCGCATGGTGACCGGCGTGATACAAGCCGGATCCTCCCTGGGCATCCTTGTGCCACCCTCGGTGGTGCTGGTGCTTTACGCCATGATCGCGCGTCAACCGGTGGGCCAGCTTTGGCTCGCCGGAGTATTCCCCGGCCTGATGATGGCCGCGATGTTCATTGTCTACATCATCATACGCTGCAAGATCACACCCTCGCTCGGCCCCGTCCTGCCGCCCGAAGAACGCGCAATCCCCATGGGCGAGAAAATCCGACTACTGGGTGCCGGGCTTTTGCCGCTGGCCATCTTCTTTGCCATGATGGTGCCCTTCGTAAATGGCTGGACCTCGCTGGTGGAAAGCTCGGCCATCGGGGCGATCACCGCCTTCATGGCCGCCGTTCTGAAGGGGCGCATGACGCGCGAGGTCTTTGAAAACTCGGTCAGGAACACCCTTGGCATCTCATGTATGTTCATGTGGATCATCCTCGCCGCCCTCGCCTTTGGTGCCGTCTTCGACGGCCTTGGCGCCGTGAAGGCCATCGAAAGCCTGTTCACCGAAAGGCTGGGCCTGAACCCCTGGATGATCCTGATCATGATGCAGCTCAGCTTTATCCTGATGGGCACCTTTCTTGATGACACCGCCATGCTGGTGATCGTCGCACCCCTTTACGTGCCGCTGGTCCATGCCTTGGGGTTCGATCTGATCTGGTACGGCGTCCTCTACACGATCACCACCCAGATCGCTTATATGACACCGCCCTTCGGCTATAACCTCTTCCTGATGCGCGCCATGGCCCCGCCCGAGATCAGCTTGCGCGACATCTACGCCTCGATCCTGCCCTTCGTGCTGGTCATGGTCGTGGCGCTCGCCACCATCATGACCTTTCCAGAGATTGCGCTCTGGCTCCCGAATTACGTGTACGGAAAATAACTCAACGAGACTCCGGTAACGGAGCAAAGACAATCGAGCCCAACAAAGGAGAAAAACGATGACGACCAGACGCAGATTTATCAGAACCGCCGGATTGGGCGGCGCGGCAGCCCTTGCGGCCCCGGCCATCGTGCAAGCCCAAACGGCGATCAAATGGCGCTTCCAAACCTATGCCGGTGGTGCCCTGGGCGAACATGTGACCAAGCCCGCCATCGACTACATCAACGCCAACGCCAACGGCGAATTGGAGATCGAGCTTTTCTACGCCGACCAGATCGTGCCCACGGGCGAATTGTTCCAGGCCCTTCAGCGCGGCACCATCGACGGCGTGCATTCCGACGATGATTCGATGGCCTCACCGACGCCACTGCGGCAGTTCGGCGGATACTTTCCCTTTGCCACCAAGCACATCCTCGATGTGCCTGTGCTGTTCAACCAGTATGGCCTGAAAGACATCTGGAGCGAGGAATACGAAAAAGTCGGCGTCAAATGGCTGTCGGCGGCAGGACAGGATCCCTGCAACTTCAACACCAAGAAGGAAATCAAGTCGGTCGCCGATCTGGATGGGCTGAAGCTTTACAGCTTCCCGACCGCGGGCCGTTTCCTGGCTCAATTCGGCGTCGTCCCGGTGAACATCCCTTACGAGGATGCCGAAGTGGCCGTCCAGACCGGCGAACTTGACGGCATGGCCTGGTCGGGCATCACCGAGGATTACACCGTGGGTTGGGCCGATGTGACGGACTATTTCCTCACGAACAACATCTCGGGCGCCTGGATCGGGTCGTGGTTTGCCAACCAGGAACGCTGGGCCGAGCTGCCCGATCACCTGAAGTCGGTCGTGATGGCTGGCGTCGAAGCGGGCCACACCTATCGCAACCAGTGGTACTGGGGCGGAGAGGCCGCCTTGCGCGCCAACGGTGACAAGTTGCAACTCAGGGAAGTGCCGGCGAACGAGTGGAAAGAGGTCGAAAACGCCGCCATCGCCTTCTGGGACGAAGTCGCCCAGGAAGGCGAAGTCCACCAGAAGATCGTCGACATCTTCCGCGAGTACAACGGCGTCATCAACCAGGCCGGTGCGCCCTATACGTTCGGCTAAAACACTCCTGCGCCCGGGAACCAGCCCGGGCGCAGATCTTTCCGCGAAAAATCTGGCGAAAAGTTTTCCTGCAAGACTTTTCCACCCTCAAAGAGGTGAACCATGGGACATATGACGCTTGAGGCCCTGAAAAAGGCCGCAAAATCTGGGGAAATCGACACGGTTCTTGTCTGCCTTGTCGACATGCAGGGTCGGCTCATGGGCAAGCGTTTCCACGTGTCGAACTTCCTTGAAAGCGGGCACGTCGAAACCCATTGCTGCAACTACCTCCTTGCCACCGATCTCGAAATGGCGACGCCCGACGGCTATGCCTCGACCTCGTGGGAGGCAGGGTACGGCGACTATGTCATGAAGCCCGATCTTTCGACGCTGCGCCGCATACCCTGGCTTGACGGCACCGCCCTGGTCCTGTGCGACATCATCGACCACCACAGCCACGAACCTGTCCCTCACACACCCCGCCAGATCCTGAAAACCCAGATCGCACGCGCCAAAGAAATGGGCTTCACGCCGATGATGGCGACCGAGTTGGAGTTTTTCCTGTTCGAGAACTCCTTCGACGACATCCGCCGCGGCGGGTTCCGGAACCTCACCCCGATCTCTGGTTACAACGAGGATTACCACATCCTCCAAACCACCAAGGAAGAACACGTCATGCGCCCGATCCGCAATTTGCTGGTCGAAGCGGGCGTGCCGGTGGAAAACTCCAAGGGCGAGGCCGAGACCGGGCAGGAAGAGCTGAATATCCGCTATGCCGATGCCATGGCCGCCTGCGATCACCACACGCTGGCGAAACAGGCGGTGAAGGAAATCGCGAACCAGCAAGGTCACGCCGCCAGCTTCCTGCCGAAATGGCGGGCTGACAAGGTCGGCTCGGCCTCGCACATCCATCAATCGCTGTTCAAGGGCAAGACCAACGCATTTTACAAGCGCGGCGCCGACCTGACCATGTCAGACACCATGCGGTCCTATGTGGCGGGGCTGCTGAAGTTCACGCCGGAAATCACCGTGATGCTGGCGCCCTACGTCAACAGCTACAAACGTTTCCTGGCCGGGTCGTTTGCGCCGACCAAGATCGCCTGGTCCATCGACAACCGCACCGCCGGCTATCGCCTTGTCGGCGACGGCACCAAGGGGGTCCGCATCGAATGCCGCATCCCCGGGTCCGATGTGAACCCCTATCTTGCCTGTGCCGCCCAACTGGCCGCTGGCCTCACCGGCGTCGAAGCGGGGCTGAAGCTGGCCAAGCCCGTCACCGGCGACGTCTACAACATGACACAGGTGCCCGAAATCCCGCCGACGCTGCGCGACGCCACCGAGGTGTTCCGCAAGTCCAAGATGCTGAGGAAAACCATGGGCGACTGGGTGGTCGATCACTACACCCGCGCCGCCGAGGTAGAGCAAGAGACATTCGACGCCGCCGTCACCGATTGGGAAGTCGCACGGGGCTTCGAACGCGCGTGATCACCGGCATCGACCATATCGTGCTGACCGTCCGCGACATCGAAGCGGCAGTTGCCTTTTACCGCCGCGCCCTCGGACTGAAGGCTGTGATCTTTGGCGAAGGCCGCCGGGCGCCGCAGATCGGCGAACAAAAGATCAACCTTCAAACCCTGGGCCAGGAAACTCGCAATCACGCCGCGATCGGTGCCGGTGACGTCTGCCTTCTTACCGACGAAACACCCGACTCGATTGTCGCGCATCTTGCCCGCGAAGGCATTGACATCGTCGAAGGACCTGTGACCAAAACAGGCGCGAAAGGCCCGTTCACGTCGGTCTATTTCAATGACCCAGACGGCAACCTGATCGAAGTAAGCCACTATTCATGAGGCCATGATGACCAAAACTGTTGACCTGATTTCACCCATCGACGGCTCGGTCTACCTGACCCGCGAGGTCCTGACCCGCGACGCCGCATTCGAAGCCGCCGCCAACGCGCGCCGCGCTCAGGAAAGGTGGGCCAACCGCCCGCTTGAAGACCGGATCGCGCTTGTCCTGAAGGCCAACGAAATCGTCGGCCAAAGCACCGACCGCATGGCAACCGAACTGGCGCACCAGATGGGCCGTCCGATCCGCTACGGCGGCGAGTTTGGCGGTTTCAGTGAACGTTTGACCTATATGGCCGAGGTCGCGCCCGAATGCCTTGCCCCGACGGTGGTTGAAGACAGCGACACTTTCCGCCGCCTGATCAAGCACAAACCCTGGGGCACCGTGTTGGTCGTGGCCCCCTGGAACTACCCCTACATGACGGCGATCAACACCATCGCGCCCGCGCTCATTGCCGGAAACGCGGTGATCCTGAAACACGCCCAGCAGACCTTGCAGGTCGGTGAACGTCTGGCCGAAGCCTTCCACGAAGCAGGCGTGCCCAAAGAGGTTTTTCAGAACGTCGTTCTGGATCACGACACGACCTCGGCTTTGATCGGCGAAAGGGCGGTGGACTTCGTGAATTTCACCGGCTCGGTCGGCGGCGGCCAGGCGATGGAACGCGCAGCGGCGGGAACGTTCACGCCGGTTTCGACCGAACTTGGCGGAAAGGATCCGGGCTATGTCCGCGCCGACGCCGATCTTGATGCCGCCGTCGAAACCCTGATGGATGGTGCCATGTTCAACGCCGGTCAGTGCTGCTGCGGGATCGAGCGTATCTATGTGAACGAAGCCCTGTTCGATGCCTTCGTCGAAAAATCCGTGGCCTGGGTCAACGCCCAGAGCCTCGGCAACCCGCTCGACCCCGAAACAACGCTTGGCCCCATGGCCAACATCCGTTTTGCCCGCGAAGTGCGCGCCCAGATCGACGAAGCCATTGCCGATGGTGCCACAGCGCACATCGCAAAGATGGAGGCCGACGACGGCGGCACCTATCTTACTCCGCAGATCCTCACCAATGTCACCCACGACATGCGCGTGATGCGTGACGAAAGCTTCGGCCCGGTTGTGGGGATCATGCCCGTCGACGACGACCAGACCGCGATCCGCCTGATGAACGACAGCCGCTTCGGCTTGACCGCCAGCGTCTGGACCGAAGATGCCGAAGCCGCTGAAAGCATTGGCGATCTTCTGCAAACCGGCACCGTTTTCATGAACCGCTGCGACTATCTTGACCCCGCTCTTTGCTGGACCGGCTGCAAGGATACCGGACGCGGCGCGGGGCTGTCGAAACTTGCCTATGGGGCGCTCACGCGTCCGAAATCCTACCACCTGAAGAAAGTCACCTCATGACCCTTACCGGAAACTGGTCTTATCCCACGGCCGTCCGCTTTGGCGCCGGTCGCATCTCGGAAATCGGCGGTGCCTGCATGGCGGCCGGGATCACCAAACCCCTCCTGGTCACCGACCGTGGTCTAGCTGAAATGGAGATCACCACCCGCACGCTCGACCTTTTGGAGGCCGAAGGTCTGGGCCGCGCCATGTTCTCCCGCGTTGATCCCAACCCAACCGACATGAACGTCGATGACGGGCTGCGCGTCTACCGCGAAGGCGGGTTCGATGGTGTCATCGCCTTTGGCGGCGGCTCGGGTCTGGACCTTGGCAAGACCCTTGCCTTCATGGCCGGTCAAACCCGCCCACTTTGGGATTTCGAGGATGTGGGCGACTGGTGGACCCGCGCCGATGCCGATGCAATCGCCCCGATCGTTGCCGTGCCAACCACCGCTGGCACTGGGTCCGAAGTCGGGCGCGCGGGCGTCATCACCAATTCCGAAACGCGCGAAAAGAAAATCATCTTCCACCCCAAGATGCTGCCCGCCGTTGTCATCTGCGATCCGGAACTGACCGTTGGAATGCCCAAGTTCATCACAGCCGGAACCGGCCTTGATGCCTTCGCCCATTGTGTCGAGGCCTATTCCAGCCCGCACTATCACCCGATGAGCCAGGGGATCGCGCTGGAAGGCATGCGTCTGGTCAAGGACTATCTGCCGCGCGCCTATACTGACGGCACCGACATCGAGGCACGCGCCCATATGATGAGCGCCGCCGCCATGGGCGCGACCGCCTTCCAGAAGGGCCTTGGCGCGATCCATGCCCTCAGCCACCCCATCGGGGCCAATCACCACACCCACCACGGCACCACCAACGCGGTCTTCATGCCCGCAGTGCTGGAATTCAACGCCGACGCCATCCGCGACCGCTTTGACCGCGTGGCGGGCTACCTTAACATTGATGGCGGATTTGACGGGTTCCGCGCCTATGTGGACGGTCTGAACGACAGCCTCGGCATTCCAAAGACACTCACCGATCTTGGGGTTGAAAATCCCGACATGGACCGCCTTGTCGCCGACGCCCTTCGCGATCCGTCGGTCGGCGGCAACCCGACCGAGATGACCGAGGCGAACACCCGCGCGCTTTACGAAAAGATGATGTGATCAAAGCGGCCTGATCAGCACTCCGGCGGCGGGGATTTCCTCGCCGTCCCACAGGGCAGACCCGGCACCATAGTTGAACAGGAACCGATGGCTTGGGATTTCCCGCAATCGAACGCCCTCGGGCAGGGTCTTGATATCCAGGCCAACAGCTTCACCCAGGTGCGCGACGATCCGATCCCACAAAGCGTCATCCGGCCAACCGCTTAGATAAAGATTGCGTTCCCCGACCAGAACCGGCGCGCCCGCTTCGGTCGCCATCAGAACCGGGTCGTCTGTTTCGATGGCCTCGGCCCAGTGCCGAACCGTGCCCCCACCCCGGACCGGCACCGGTGCCGCGCCCGGCAGACTTTCCACGAAGGACACCCGCACATCCACGCCCGATAGGCCCGCGGGCAGTGGCAAAGCAATCGACATCTCGTCGGTCTTCGCACCGCACCTTGGCCCGTAAACCACTATCCCCTCGGCATCATCGAAAGCCGCGCGCGCCTCGTCGCCCAGGCTGAAAACCCCCGGCGCCAGCACCAGCGCATAGCCGTCCAAAGAGGCGCCCGGTTCGACGATATCCACCGAAACCCCGGCCCGCCGAAACGCCCGATAGGCGGAAAAACACAACGCGAAGTAATCGAAACTCTCGCCCTGCGGCTGAACCGTCCACGCCCAGACCGACGCATAGTCAAAGACCAGTGCCACCGACGCCCGGCCTTGCTCTACCGATCCACAAGCCGACAATTCACCCGCAACCTCCCCGGCCTCTTTCAACCCTCGGGCATCGCGCCCGTCGTGACCCAAAAGGCCCGCGTGCATCTGCTCTTGGCCAAAAGGCACCTGCCGCCATCGGAAATAGCTGACCACTTCGGCCCCGTGGGCAATCGCCTCCCATGTCCAAAGCCGCACCATCCCGGGCAGCGGCGCCGGGTTGTGCGGCGCCCAGTTCACCGGCCCTGGCTGCTGCTCCATCACCCACCACCGGCCCTTGCCGACGCTGCGATAAAGATCGTGGTGGAACGCCTGAAAATCCGGATCGCCCTGGCGCAGATACCGAAGTTGGCGATCCTCCGATGCCCCGACCCGGTCCAACAAAAAACCCAGAGGATAGCTGTCCCAACTGGCGATATCCAGATCCTTGCCAACCGCGAAGTGATCGAAATCCGTGATCTTTCCCATATAGTTATGGATCAATGGCGCCTCGGTCAGATCGCGCAGAACCTCGACCTGAGCCCGGTTGAACGCGACCACCTGATCCGAGCTATACCGCCGGAACGCCAGAACATGGGCCGGGTTCGGCTCGGTCACGGTAAGGTTGGGCAGCTCGATCTGGTCAAAGGCGCTGTATTCCATCGACCAGAAAACATTGCCCCAGGCGTCGTTCAGTGCCCCGATGTCGCCATAGCGTTCGGCGCACCAGTCGCGAAATCCGTCCAGCGCGGCACTGGAATAGCTGAGTGTCGTGTCATGACAGCCGTATTCATTGTCGATCTGCCAGGCCGCCACATGGGGACTTTCGCCAAAGGTCTTGCCCAGAAGCGTCACGATCCGGCGGCATTCCGCGATGTATCCCTGATGGCTGAAGCAATAATGCCGGCGCGATCCGAACTTGCGCACGCGCCCCTCGGCATCCACCGCCAGCATGTCCGGGTGCTTGTCCACCATCCAGCGGGGCGGCGTCGCCGTCGGGGTTCCCAGCACGACCTTCAACCCCGCGACCCCAAGCGTTTCGATCGCCCGGCTCAGCCAATCGAACGTCAACTCACCCGGCTTCGGTTCCAACCGTGACCAGGCGAACTCACCGATCCTAACCCAGGTCAGCCCTGCCTCGACCATCCGCCGCGCATCGTCCGCCCATTGCTCCTCGGGCCAATGCTCGGGGTAATAGCAGACGCCAAGCTCTGGCTTCATCCCGTAGTCACCACACCGCCGTCGATCACCATGGCCTGACCGGTCATCATCTTCGCCGCATCAGAGGCAAGAAACAGCGCTCCGCCGACGATGTCTTCCGGTTGCAGCGGATCCTTCAGACACTGCCGATCCAACTGCCCCGCCAAGGCCTCCTCTGTCACCCACATGTCCAACTGCTTTTGCGTCATCACCCACCCCGGCATCAGCGCGTTGACGCGAATGCGATCCGCCCCGAACTCGCGCGCCAGGGCCCGGGTCAGTCCGGTGATACCCGCGTTCGCCGTGGCATAGGCCGGATACCCGGCGTTCCCCATCATGTAACTGATCGACGAGAAATTCACGATCGACCCGCCGCCTGCCGAACGCATCCCCGGAATGACGGCCTGAGCGGCAAAGAAATAGGCATCCAGATTGATCGACAACGACCGCCGCCAAAACTCGGGATCGACATCAAGGGTGTCGTGCCGCTTGTCGTTGGCCGCATTGTTGACCAGCACCGTGACTGGACCATGCGCCTCGGCAGCCTGATCCACCGCCGCCTTCAAGGCGATGGTGTCGGTGATATCGCAGGGAATGAACAAGGGGGCGGCCCCATGTTTGCGCTCCATATCGGCGATGAAAGCGCTTGCATCGGAACGCTGCACGAAGGCGACCTTGGCCCCCTGCGCCAGAAATCCGTCCGTCAGCGCGGCGCCAATGCCGGAACCGCCGCCGGTAATGAAAACCGAGGCTCCGCTCAGTTCGGGATAGTTCGCCATCATGCAGCCTTTCGTCGTCGCGCCCATGCCGGCAACCAATCGCCATGGGCCGCCAGCAGATCATCCACCATGGCCCGGATCTGACCAAGGTCAAGCTCGGCCGCCGTGTGGGGATCCATCATGGCGGCGTGGTGAATGTGTTCAATGTTTTCGTCCAGAAGTGCCCGCACGGTCAATTCCTGCACGTTGATCTGAGTGCGCATCAACGCTACCAGTTGCGGTGGAATGTCCGTCACGGTCGCCGCTCGAATGCCCGATGCGTCGATCACGCAAGGTGTCTCGACCGCCGCGCCCATGGGCAGTTGCGGGATCTGCCCGGTGTTGGCTAGGTTGCCGTAGAACTCGAATGGCTCATTCGTCACGGCGGCATTCATCATGTCGGCGGCAAATTCGTGGCTCTTCTCGACGTCGATGCCCTCACCCCCCTTGAACGCCTCGGCCTGACTGGCCCAGGCTGCAATCTGCTCTTCGCAACGCGTCGGGTACTCATCCAGCGGGATACCGAACGTCTCGATCAGATCGGGTCGGTGCGCCTTGATGAACCATGGCACATATTCCGCCAGATGCTCCGAACTTTCGGTGCAGAAATACCCCAGATGCTTCATCACCTCATAGCGCACCGTATTGGGGCAGCGGTCATGAAAGATCGGCGGATTCGGCAATGTCCCGGCGGCGTAACCCGCGCGCAGCGCCGGATAAAGATCGCGCGTCCCGCCGCCCTGAAGCCGCTCGTGCAGGTGCAGGAAGAACGCCACGTGGTTCACACCCGCCACGTGATAGTCCATCGCATCGACCGGCACGCCCAGATCATGGCTGAACTCTTCCAGCGTATTTTGCACCGAATGGCACAGGCCCACCTGGCGCACATTCGGATAGCGTTCGGCCAGCGCCCAGGTGTTGATCGCCATCGGGTTCACATATTGCAGCATCAGCGCGTCGGGACAGACCTCGGCCATGTCGGCGGCGATCTTCCACAGATGCGGCACGGTGCGAAGCCCGCGCATGATGCCGCCAATGCCAAGCGTGTCGCCAATGGTCTGACGCAATCCGTACTGCCGTGGGATCTCGAAATCGGTCACGGTGCAGGGCTTGTACCCGCCGATCTGAAACGCCACGACGACGAATTCAGCCCCCTCCAGCGCCGCCCGTTGGTCCGAGTAAGTTTCGACCACTGCCGGGGCTTCCATGGCCTCGATCAGCTTCTTCGCGACGATACCGGATTCCTCCAACCGCACCGGATCAATGTCTATCAGGGCAAACCGGGCATCGGCCAGGGCTGGAAAGTGCAGTGCATCGCCCACGATATTCTTCATGAAAATCGTGGACCCGGCACCGATGAAGGTGATCTTGGTCATGGGGATTGGTCCTACTTCACAGCACCCAAAGTCAAACCGGCGATAAAGTGCTTCTGCATCAGAAAGAACATCAGCACGGGCGGAAGAGCGGCCACAATCGAACCGGCGCTCATCAGGTGATAGGCGGCGCGGAACTGGGCATTGAAACTGGTGATCCCCGCCGTAACCGGCTGGCTTTCCGGCCCCTGTGTCAGGACAACAGCCCAAAAGTAATCGTTCCAGATGAACGTGAAGATCAGAACGGCCAAAGCGGCCAGAGCAGGCTTCATCAAGGGAAGCACGACGTACCAGAATATGCGCCACTCGGCGACGCCTTCGACCCGGGCGGCTTCGATCAGGGGAAACGGCAACTGCCGGATGAAGTTTCGCATGAACAACGTGCAGAACCCGGTCTGAAACGCGATATGGAACAGGACCAGCCCGGTCTTGGTGTTGTAAAGCCCCATATCCAGCGTCAGATCCCGGACCGGGATCATCAGGATCTGGAACGGCACAAAGTTTCCGGCCACGAACATGAAGAAAATCCAGATGTTCGAACGGAACCGATAGATGCCAAGGGCAAAACCGGCCATGGCGGACAGGGCCACGGCTCCGATCACCGTCGGCACGGTGATCAGGAAAGAGTTCAGCATATAGCGCGGCATGTCCGAATTGAAGAAGACCTGCCCATAGTTGTTGAAGGCCTCGAACGATCCCGGCGCCCCCCAATAATTGCCCTGAGTGAAATCCGACGCGGGTTTGATCGAAAACATGGCGACCGCGATCAGCGGCAACAGCCACATGAACAGCGCCAACGGCAGGAACGACTTGTAAGCGAACTGCGCTGTCGGCGAACGGCGTTGAATCGGGGTTGGAAACATCTTAGCGCCCCCTCTCTTCGGACCACATCGACCAGAGGAAATAGGCGATGAAGACCAGCATGATCAGGAACAGAACCACCGCGATGGCGGCACCATACCCCATGCGGAACCCGTATTCCGAAAGTGCCTTTTCGAACATGTAAAACGACAGCACCCGGGTCTGCCCGAACGGCCCGCCGTTGGTCATGATCGAAATCAGGTCAAACGACCTCAGCGCCCCGATGATCGTCACCACGAAGGCGATGAACGTCGCAGGCTTCAGTTGCGGGATGATCACGTACCACAGCATCTTCCAGCCTTTGGCCCCATCCAGCCGTGCTGCCTCGACCTGCTCGGGGTCAACCGCGTTCAGGCCGGTCAGATAAAGGATCATGCAATAGGCCGTCTGCGGCCAGAGCCCTGCGGCGATGATGCCATAAGTGGCCCAGGTCGGATCGCCAAGAACATTCAGGGGACCAAGCCCGATGTAACTCAGCATGTTCGACAACAGCCCTTCGTTCGGTAGATAGAACCACGAAAACACCAGGCCAACGACCACCTGAGACAGAACAAAAGGAAAGAAGAACAGTGACTTGTATATGCGAATACCCGTGACCGTCTGGTTCAGGAACAAGGCAATGAAAAGCCCCGCCGGAATGGCCAGCAGATAAAAGACCAACCACTTGAGGTTGTTCCACAGCGACACCTCGAACGCGCTGTCGTCGGCCAGCTCGACATAGTTGTCCAGGCCGACCCACCGGGCTTCTCCCAACCCGTCCCAGTCATAGAAACTGATGCCGATGGACTGAAAGATCGGAAAGATCACATAGACCAGAAAGAACAGGATCGCCGGTGCCAGAAACAGCCATGGCGTCACGGCAATCTCGTTGCGCTTATACCAGCTTCGAGGTTGGATCTCGGTCTCGGTGGTCATGGGCGGCTCCCTTTCGCGGCTCATGCGAAAACCCCGTTCGGGCTTGCGGATGGGTCGGTGGGGAAAAGGGGGCGAGCACCGGCCCGCCCCCGTTCGAGATTACTTGTAGACCCGCTCGCGGACCTTTTCGAGGCGGGCAAGGATGTCATCAAGGTTGTCCGGGAACACCATGAACTCCTGAAAGCCCTGCATCGCTTCTGCGGCCATTTCAGCCGGGAAGTCGCGGTCAAAGAACTGAGCGACACCGCCCGGCGAATTTGACGACAGCATCGCAAAGCCTTCGTTCAGGAACTTGTCGTCGTCGATCGACGACGAGGCATTCACCGGAAGCTGACCCAGGTTCTTACCGTTGTTGATCTCGGTCTGTTCGTTCGCCGAAACGACGAACTTCAGGAAAGCCCGTGCCGCATCCTTGTTCGACGCATTGGCCGGAATGTGGAACGTGTCGGTTGGTGCATCTTCCGCCATGGCAACCCCGTCGGTGATGGCGGGGAACTGATAAAAGTCCAGCTGATCATCAGTCAGGCCACCCTCGCGAAGTGGTGCCACAGCGAAGTTACCCATCAGGTAAGACGCTGCTTCGCCGTTGATCATGAAGGGAAGTGCTTCCTGCCAGCTATAGTTCTGGTGGTTGGCAACGAATGCGCCCATGTCGATCAACTCGCGCCAATTCGCGAATGTCTGCTTCACGCGGTCGTCGGTCCAGGCGACATTGCCTGCGGCCATATCCATGTGAAAGTCAAAACCGTTGGTGCGCAGGTTCAGATAATCAAACCAACCGCCAGCGGTCCAAAGGAATTTGGACCCAATCGTATAGCATGCACGCCCCGAAGCGACGATGGCAGCGCAGTTGGACTTTTCTTCTTCCCAGGTGGTCGGCTCACTCAGTCCAAGCTCGTCAAAGATGTCTTTGCGATAGTAGATGCCCCACTGATAGTACGTGTAAGGCACGCCCCACTGCTTGCCGTCGATGGTCATCGCGCCCTTGGTCGAGGCAAGGTTGTTCTTGATGTCGGCGTCTTCCCAAAGATCGGACACGTCCTCGAACAGCCCGGCTTCCACATAGGGGCGCATCCGGTTGGCGGCATACCATGTGGCCACGTCAGGGGCGTCGGCGGTCAGGAAGTTCCTGATCTGCGTCTTGTAAGCCTCGCGGTCGATCACCGTGGTTTCGATGTTCAGATCGGGGTGTTCGGCCTGAAAGCGCGCGATCATCTGTTCCATGGTCGCCCGGGGTGCCGGGTTCGATGTGTCCAGGAAAATTTTCAGATCGCCGGTCAGGCTTTGGCCGAAGGCCATGCTGCCGCCAGCCAAAACAGCGGCAGTCGCAAGCGCCGTTACGGACGCTTTGAAGATGGAACGCATTTTGTCCTCCCTGCGTTTTTGTTCTTCCAAGTATGTTCCATTATTTGGAACTATGATCTCAGGTATTGATCCTTTAGTCTCATTTGAGTATGTGTGTCAACCAAATTGGTGGCAAACACTTTAACGCCACATCCGTGGGAGGAAAGCTTGAACAAGCATGTCGGAACCGACGGCACTGTGGGCAAGGCGTTGGACTTGCTGGATATTGTCGTCGGGTTTGGTCGGCCTGTTCGTTTCTCCGAACTGGTCGACGAAAGCCCTTATCCCAAGGCAACCGTGCATCGGTTTCTGCAGACACTCACGAATCAGGGCATGCTCTACTACGCCGAAGACCGGCACACCTATGCGCCCGGATTGCGCCTGGCACGCCTGGCTCATCACGCCTGGCAGACGGCAACGCTCGCCCCGCTCGCACGGCCCTTCATCGAGGCCCTGAGCCATGAAATCTCTGAAACCGTGCATTTGGCGCAGATGGAAGCAGGCTTGGTCGTCTTCATCGACAAGGTGCGCCCAGCCGAGGGCTTCCAGACCCTCGCACAGCCAGGGCGCCTTGCCCCGGCCCATTGTACCGGTGTCGGCAAGGCGATGATTGCCTACCTCGATCCCAAGCACCGCGAAGAGGTCATCGACGCCCAGACCTTCGAACGGTTCACGCCCGCAACACTGTCAAAAGAGACAGACCTGCGCGCCGAGTTGGACCTGATCGCAAAGAGCGGCATCGCCTATGACCGGCAAGAGCACGAACAGGGCATCACGTCGATCGCAGCACCGATATTCGGCGCGGGTGACAAGGTGATCGGCGCCTTGTCAATCGTGACCTCGACGATGCGCGCAGCTTCCGAAGACCTTGACCGTTTCAGTCCCGCGCTGTTGCGCACCGCCAAACAGATCGGGCGCGAAGCCAGCGTCCATCCGTATCCCGTAGCCCACTAAGACCTCAAGGGAGGTACTCATGTCCGGAGTCACACTTGAAGGCGCGATCAAGCGCTATGGCGACATCCAAGTGATCCACGGGATCGACCTGGAAATCGAAGACGGCGAATTCTGCGTCTTCGTCGGCCCCTCGGGCTGCGGCAAGTCTACATTGTTGCGCATGGTTGCAGGGCTGGAGGAAACCTCCGACGGCAGGATCCATATCGGCAGCCGCGAAGTCACCAACCTCGACCCGGCCGAGCGCGGCGTCGCCATGGTGTTCCAGACCTATGCGCTTTACCCGCATATGACGGTGCAGGAAAACATGGGCTTCGGTCTGAAAATGAACAAAGTGGCCCGGAATATCATCGACGAAAAGGTCGCCGAGGCCAGCCGGATCCTGCAATTGGATCAATACCTTAAACGCAAACCCGCCGCGCTTTCAGGTGGTCAGCGGCAACGGGTCGCCATTGGCCGCGCGATCGTCCGTGGCCCCGAGGTGTTTTTGTTCGACGAACCCCTGTCGAACCTCGACGCCGAGCTCAGGGTCGAAATGCGTGTCGAAATCGCCCGGCTTCACAGCGAAATCGGCGCGACCATGATCTATGTGACCCACGACCAGGTCGAAGCCATGACACTGGCCGACAAGATCGTGGTCTTGCGCGACGGGCGCATCGAACAGGTCGGCGCACCGCTGGACCTCTATCGCAACCCCGATAACAAGTTCGTCGCCGGGTTCATCGGGTCGCCGTCGATGAATTTCCTCGCCGGAACCACCACCGAAACCGGCGTCGACGTCCCCGCGCTGAAAACCACCGCGTCGCCCGAGGTTGCCCTGCCCGCCCCGGGCACATCGGTTGAACTTGGCCTGCGCCCGGAATTTCTTGAAATCGACAACACCGGCGACACCCATGTGGTGGAACTGACCGAAGCGCTTGGCGGCGTCTCGTACGCCTACCTGCGCGCCGACAACGGTGAAAGGCAGATCGTGGAAGAACGCGGCGACGACCGCTCGGTTCAGGGCGACCGGGTCGGGGTCACCTTCGAACCCCGCCGCGCCATGCTGTTCGACAGTTCAAGCGGCGCGCGCATTCGGTAAAAAGGATTTGGTGGAGCCGATCGGGATCGAACCGACGACCTCGTCATTGCGAACGACGCGCTCTCCCAACTGAGCTACGGCCCCGTTTGGGAATGCATCTGCGGCAACCCGTTCAGATTGTCAAGAATCCCCTTGGTTATAGGGGGCTATGGCCAAGGCCTGGCGCGTTTCTCGCAATGTCTGCAAGAAGCGTTCCGAGGCAGCAATTCGGTCTTCCACCTCGGCGATCTTGGCCGCGAGAAAGGCGTCACCGTCAAAGTTTTCGGCATCTTCAGCGGCAAGCTGACTTAGAATGATCGACAGATCCCCGATGGAAAGCCCCGCTGCCTGCGCATCTCGCACAACCTCCAAGGTCATGACGGCGCCTTCCGGGTAGGATTTGTAGTTGCTTGTCTTTTCACGACCTTCCTCGGCCCTGATCAAGCCTTGTCGCTCGTAGAACCGGATGGCGTCGCGACTGAAACCGGTACGTCTGGACAGTTCGCCTATGCGCATCTCAAAACCATTGACAAAAGACCATGGTTTTTAGTCTAATGTTTCTTGAAGCTACAGACAAGCGGGAGTTTTTCAATGGGCCAACGATGCCAGAGTTGCGGCATGCCGCTGTCGAAAGACCCCGAAGGCGGCGGGACCGAGGCCGACGGAACCAAAAGTTCTACATATTGTTCAATATGTTACGAGGAAGGCGCGTTTCGGCACCCGGATGTGTCGGTCGAAGAGTTCCAAGCCCATTGCGTCGATGCCCTTGCAGCCAAGGGGATGCCCCGGATCATGGCTTGGGCCTTCACGCGGGGCATTCCGAAGCTGGACCGCTGGTCCAGTTAACGCGCTTAGACAAGAACCCGAAGACTAATAGCTCTCAGTCAATCGCGAAGAGGCACGCCTCGACCTGTGCCGCGTGCGCGCCGAAGCTGCTCCCTTGAAACCGCCACCCGCCTACTCGGCGGCCTCCGCATAGTCCTCCAGTGGCGGGCAAGTACACACCAGGTGCCGGTCGCCCCAGGCGTTGTCGACCCGGTTGACCGGGGGCCAGTACTTGTCGACCCGGAAGGCCCCGGCGGGATAGCAGCCTTCCTCGCGGGAATAGGGACGGTCCCAGTCCCCCACCAGATCCTCAACCGTGTGAGGCGCGTGCTTCAAGGGGTTGTTCTCGGCGTCGATCTTGCCCTCTTCGATGGCACGGATTTCGTCGCGGATTGCCAGCATGGCGTCGCAGAACCGATCCAATTCGGCCTTGGCTTCGCTTTCCGTCGGTTCGACCATCAGCGTTCCGGCCACGGGCCAGCTCATGGTCGGCGCGTGAAATCCGTTGTCGATCAACCGCTTGGCGATATCATCCACGGTCACATGGGCGCTTTCGTCAAAAGGACGCGTGTCCAGAATGCACTCGTGCGCGACACGTCCATTCCGGCCCTTGAACAGGACGTCATAGGCGCCCTCAAGACGCTTGGCGATGTAATTGGCGTTCAGGATCGCGACCTTGGTCGCCTGGGTCAGGCCAGCGCCCCCCATCAACAAGAGATACGCGTAAGGGATCACCAGGATACCCGGGCTGCCATAGGGCGCGCCCGACACCGGGCCTTCGCGGCCACCGGTGTGCGAATGGCCGGGCAGGAAGGGCGCCAGATGGGCGCGCACGCCGATCGGTCCCATGCCGGGGCCGCCGCCGCCGTGGGGGATGCAGAAAGTCTTGTGCAGATTCAGGTGCGAAACATCGCCCCCGATTTCGCCGGGCTTTGAGAGGCCGACCATCGCATTCAAGTTCGCGCCGTCGATATAGACCTGACCGCCCTGATCGTGGGTGATCTGGCAGACCTCGCGCACGGTTTCCTCGAAAACCCCATGGGTCGAAGGATAGGTGATCATGCAGGCCGCCAGGGCATCGCCCGCCGCCTCGGCCTTGGCGCGAAAATCCTCAAGGTCGATGTCACCGTTGTCGGTGCATTTCGTCACCACCACATCCATACCGCACATCTGCGCACTGGCCGGGTTGGTGCCGTGGGCATTGATCGGAATAAGACAGACCTTGCGCCCCTCGTCGCCCCGCGACCGGTGATAGGCCATGATCGTCAGCAATCCGGCATATTCGCCCTGCGCGCCCGAGTTCGGCTGCATCGACATGGCATCATAGCCGGTAAGCTGGCAAAGTCGCGCGTTCAAGTCTTTGATCAAAGCGGTGTATCCCTTGACCTGATCGGCAGGCGCAAAGGGGTGAATGTTGGAAAACTGCGGCCAGGTGACCGGCATCATCTCGACGGCGGCGTTCAGCTTCATTGTGCAGGACCCAAGCGGGATCATCGCGCGATCCAGCGCCAGGTCCCGGTCGGCGAGGCGACGCATATAGCGCATCATCTCGGTTTCGGCCCGGTTCAGATGGAAGATCGGGTGGGTCAGGAAATCGGACGTGCGCAGGTACTCCTGGGGTAGCCGCGAATACCCGGCGTCAAAGTCGGCTGACTTGAACGACAGGCCAAACGCGCGCCAGACTGCTTCCAGTTTGGCTTCCCGGGTTGTCTCGTCGAAGGCGATGCCGATCTTGGTGTCGCCCACTTTGCGGAAGTTGATCCGTTCACGCACGCCAGCCGCCAGGATGACACCCTGCAACGCGCCCACCTCAACGGTGACCGTGTCGAAGAACAGTTCGGGTTCAACCTTGAAGCCTCCCGCCTCCAATCCCATGACCAGCCGCTCGGTCTTGCGGTGGATACGTTGCGCGATGGCCTTCAGACCCTCGGGCCCGTGGAAAACGGCATAGAAACTCGCCATGACCGCCAACAAAGCCTGCGCGGTGCAGACGTTCGAGGTCGCCTTTTCGCGCCGGATGTGCTGTTCGCGGGTTTGCAGGGACAGCCGATACGCCTTGTTGCCCCGCGCGTCGATCGAAACCCCGACCAACCGGCCCGGCATCGCGCGCTTGTAGGCGTCGCGGCACGCCATATAGGCCGCGTGCGGGCCGCCAAACCCCATGGGCACGCCAAAGCGCTGCGTGGACCCGACGGCAATGTCAGCCCCCATGGCGCCCGGTTCCTTCAACAATGTGAGCGCCATAGGATCGGCAATCACGATGCCAAGGGCCTTGGCCTCGTGCAACGCGGCAATCTGGCCAGTGAAGTCGCGCACATGACCATGGGTACCGGGATACTGGAAAACCGCCCCGAAAACCGCGCTGGCATCCAACGTCTCGGGGTCACCGACGATCACCTCGATCCCCAACGGAGCTGCGCGCGTTTTCATCACGTCGATGTTCTGGGGGTGGCAATTTTCGTCGACAAAGAAGGTCTTCGATTTCGACTTGGCCACGCGCTGCGCCATCGTCATCGCTTCGGCCGCCGCCGTTGCTTCGTCCAGAAGCGAGGCATTGGCGATCTCAAGCCCGGTCAGATCCGAGACCATGGTCTGATAGTTCAACAAGGCCTCAAGCCGACCCTGGCTGATTTCCGGCTGATAGGGCGTATAGGCCGTGTACCAGGCGGGGTTTTCCAGGATGTTCCGCTGAATTGCGGGCGGCGTGACGGTGCCGTGATACCCCTGCCCGATCATCGTGGTGAAGACCTCGTTCTGATCGGCGATGCGGCGTATCTGAAAGATCAACTCCCTCTCGGACCGCGGCTTTTCGAAATCCAGGGGATCGGCCTGCCGGATCGAAGCCGGCACCGTCTGGTCGATCAATTCGTCCAGCGAACCGACGCCAAGCGTTTCAAGCATCGCATCCATCTCGGCCGGAGACGGCCCGATGTGGCGCCGATTGGCAAAGTCGTATGGCAGATAGTCTGTTGGCGTGAAGGTCATGAAACCGATCTCCGTCAGGGCCAAAATTCTTTTAAAGAAAATTCTCGCCGGTGTTACCCGATCATCTCTTTGTACGCGTCTTCATCCATGAGGCTGTCCAACTGGCTCATGTCCTCGACCTTCATCTTGAAGAACCACGCCGCGCCAAGGGGATCCTCGTTCACAAGGCCCGGGTTATCGGTCAATGCGTCGTTCACCTCGACAATTTCACCATCCACGGGGGCCGTGATGTCAGATGCCGCCTTCACGCTTTCGATCACCACCGCGTCGTCGCCCGTGGAAACCTGGGTCTCGGCTTCGGGCAGTTCGACAAAGACGACATCGCCCAGTTGTTCCGCCGCATGTTCGGTGATGCCAACGACAACCAGATCGCCGTCGGTGCGCAACCATTCGTGGTCTTCAGTGTATTTCATGTGAGGTCTCCCATATTTTTGTATCAGCGTTTGTAGGTCGAAGGCCGGAACGGCATGTCAGCGACGGTAAGGGCCATGCGTTTGCCGCGAACCTCGGCTTCCAGCACCGTGCCAGTTTCGGAGTGGTCGGTCGAGACATAGCCCATGGAAATCGGCCGTTCGAGCGAGGGTGCAAAGCCACCCGAAGTGACTTCGCCAAGGACGACGTCGGAATCTTCCGCGAAAATTCGTGTGCCCGCCCGCATCGGCGCGCGTCCTTCCGGCAAAAGCCCGACGCGGCGGCGCGGGGCGCCGTTCTCCAACTCGTCCAGAATGCGCGTTGCCCCCGGAAACCCGCCTTCGCGCTCGCCGCCGGTGCGGCGCGCCTTCTGGATCGCCCATTCCAGGGCTGCCTCCACAGGCGAGGTCGTGGTGTCGATGTCGTTGCCATAAAGGCAAAGCCCCGCCTCAAGGCGCAGCGAATCGCGCGCGCCAAGGCCGATAGGTTCAACCGCTTCCATCGCCAAAAGCGCTTCGGCAAAGGCCACGGCCTTGTCTTCGGGCACCGACACTTCATAGCCGTCTTCACCCGAATAGCCCGAGCGCGAGACCCAAAGTTCGGCACCGTTCCAATCCAAAACCGCCACATCCATGAACTTCATCTGCGCCGCCCCGGGCACCAGAGCCGCCAATGACGCTTCGGCCGCCGGACCCTGCAAGGCAATAAGCGCGCGGTCGGTGATCCGCGTCACCTGACATTCGGTCAGGCCTGCCTGCATATGAGCGATATCCTGATCCTTCATGGCGGCATTCACCACCAGAAACAGATGATCCCCGCGATTGGCGATCATCAGGTCATCCAGGATCCCGCCCTGGTCATTGGTGAACAACCCATAGCGCTGGCGGCCCTCTTTCAGGGCCAGCACGGACACCGGCACGAGACGTTCAAGATCAAGGGCCGCGGTTTCGACGGAAGGCGCGTCAAGCCGCACCTGCCCCATGTGAGAGACATCGAACAATCCAGCCGCCGCGCGCGTGTGCAGGTGTTCCTTCATCACGCCCAGGGCGTATTGCACCGGCATTTCATAGCCCGCAAACGGCACCATCTTCCCGCCTAGCGAGACATGCAGATCGTAAAGCGGAGTTCGGTTCAGTTCCGACATCGCGTTCCCTCGGGTTCCGGCCCTGCACGAAACGCGCTCGGGCACCTTTCAGGCAAGAACCTTGCCCGGCAAGCACCCCCTCTGTCCTTTCGCCTGAGAGCACTATCCCTTCGGCGCCCCGATCCCGGGGTCTCTCCAGAGTTGTCGTCCAACGCGGCGGTCCTTTGGCCTGAGAGTTTACCGGGGTGGTTGCTCCTTCGGCACCGGGTCTGGCCCGGATTCTCCCGTCGCGTCTGTGTCTTTCCATACGCCGCTTTCGCACCATCTGGCAAGCCCTCGTATTCCGTCGTACACCACGCCCATGACCCAACCCTATTTCTTTGGCTACGGCAGCCTGGTGAACCGGAAGACCCACGAATATGCGCGGGCCCATCCAGCGCAGATCACGGGCTGGCGGCGGGCGTGGCGGCATGTTGAGGGACGGCAAGTTGCCTTTCTGACGGCAGTTCCGTCGCCCGGTGGATTGCTGGACGGATTGGTCGCCGAAGTTCCTGGCGCCGATTGGGCCGCACTTGATCTGCGAGAACGGCATTATCTGCGCATCACCGCTGAAAGTGTCGAGCATTCTCTGGAGGACGAGGCCGACATTCAGATTTATCACGCGCCGGAGGAATTGCATCGACCTGCGAGCGTGCTGCATCCCATATTGCTGTCATACATCGACGTGGTTGTGCAGGGTTACCTGGCCGAGTTCGGTCCGCAGGGCGTTCGAAATTTCTTTGCAACAACAGATGGCTGGGACGCGCCGATCCTGAATGATCGGGCCAAACCCGTCTATTCCCGACACCAAGAGCTGACTCCTGAGGAAGCTGCACTGGTCGATCACCATCTACGCGCGTTGCGGGTGACCTTCGCCTAGCGCCGGTGGTGCAATGTCTGAAACAGCCGGACCTGCCGGGCAAAGGGTTCTCGGGGTTTTGGCGGGGTATCGGCGGCCTCGGCCATGATCCGCCGCGCAAGAAAGAACGCAATCGCGGCAAAGACGACACCGCCGAATGCCTGCCCGATCAACACGCCGGGCGCGCCGAACAACGCCGCCCCCAGAATGACCGGAGGGATGGTGCCAAGCGTGTGCCGCCCCCAGTTCGTCAGGGTCGAATAGAACGGGTGCGACAGGTTGTTGAAAGCGGCATTGGCCACGAACAAGACCCCGTTGAAGAACCACAAAAGCGACAGGGGCCCGGCGAAAAGAAACACCAGACTGCGTGCGATCCCGCCTTCGTCAAGTTGAAAGAGCCAGGCCAACTGGCCGCGCAACAGGAACAGAACAAGCGACACCAGGACAGTCACCGCGGCGGTAAAGATCAGCGCATCGCGAAAGGTGCCCGCCACGCGCCCAGAGTTCCTGGCGCCCGCGTTCTGACCGATGATCGGCCCCACGGCCCCCGATAGCGCAAAGATGACGGCGAAGGCGACCGGCGTCAGCCGCCCCACTATGGCCATGCCCGCCACCGCTTCTTCGCCGTACTCGGCCATGGCGCGGGTGACATAGGCCTGGCCCACGGGCGTTGCCAGTTGGGTCAGGATCGCAGGCAGGGCAATCGCGAAGACCGGGCTGAAATCGGCAGCAAGCGCCCGGGCACTGGGCCGCCCGAACCCGCCGTGAAACCGGTGAATGGCCAACAGCGACAGACCGGCAATCGTGAACCGCGCCGCAATCGAAGCCAGCGCCGCGCCGGTCAGTTCCAGATCGAGGCCGAAGATCAGAATCGGGTCCAGAACGGCGTTCACAAGTCCGCCAAGGATCATCACGTTCATCGAGCGTCGCGCATCCCCATGGGCGCGCAGGATCGCACCGCCGACGATCCCCAACAAAAGGACCGGCAGGCTGGGCAAGATGATCTGCATGTAATGCACCGCCAGATCGGCGGTTTCCCCCGACGCGCCCAAAAGCGACACCAGCCAAGCGAGGTTGAACCAGACGAGGGCTGCAAAGACGGCGCCGAACGCGAACCCGTAGATCAGGCTTGAGGTCGCGCGATGACGCGCAAGATCGGCGTTGCCCTCGCCCAATGCACGCGCCACGAGCGCCCCGCAGGCGATGGCCATGCCGATGCCGAACGACCCGGTAAAGAACAGGATCGCCCCGGCATATCCCACGGCGGCCGCCAGTTCGGCCTTGCCCAGCATCGAAATGAAGATCATGTCGATGAAGTCGACCGCAAAGACCGCCATCAAACCCAGGGACGAGGTGATCGACATCACCGCGATATGGCGAAACAGAGAACCTTCCAGGAATTTGGCCTGAGCATCCATCCCGGAACCATGTCAGCCAACCATCCGCACCACAATGCATTTCCGAAGCCAGGCGTCACGCCTTACCGCCACCATTCGTCAATCGTCGCGATATCCGCGTCGGACCAGCCGAAGTGATGGGCCAGTTCATGGATCATCACATGGGCGACAAGTTGTTCAAGCGTGACGTCTCCGCGGGCCACCCATTCATCCAGAATGGCACGGCGAAAAAGCCAGATCGCATCGGGTTGCGCGGGCTGATCGGCGGTTGATTTTTCGGTCAGCGGCACGCCGTCATATAGGCCCGTCAGCTGAAAGGGGTCGGCGATCTTCATTTCGTTCAGAATGCTGTCGGACGCGAAATCCTCGATGCGCAAGACCACAGCGCGAGCAGGTGTGCGAAACGCCTCGGGCAAGGCCTCGATGGCCGCAAGCGCCATGGTCTCGATGTCGGCGGCATCCGGTGCGTTTGTCGTGGCCCATTCCATCCGACCGTCATAAGGAACGACAGCGTTGGTGAAAAGACGGGGCTGAGGTAAACTTGGCCCATGACCGGCAACAAGACAGTCGCAACAAAGGCGGATGTGGGCGCATTTCTGGCCAGCGTCGAACCGCCCGACAAACAGGCGGATGCCATCCGGCTGGATACCCTGTTCCGCGATGTCACGGGATTTAAGCCCGTCATGTGGGGGCCCTCGATCATCGGCTATGGCCGCTATCACTATCGCTACAAATCAGGGCGCGAGGGCGATTTTCTGGCCACGGGGTTTTCACCGCGCGCCCGTGAGTTTTCAATTTACATCATGCCGGGCTATGCCAATTTTTCCGATCTGCTTACCCGCCTTGGCAAGCACAGGATCGGCAAAAGCTGCCTTTACGTGAAACGCCTTTCAGACATAGACGAGGCGGTTCTTGGCGAGTTGATCAGCGCGGGTTTGAGAGACCTTGCGGGCCATTGGGACGTGCATCCGGTCTGAGATTCAACGATGACGACGCGTCGCGGGCGCGCAAAATATGGACAAAGCGGTCAACCTGTGAAAGAGCCTCGCGTTCGAAGGAGAGAGACATGACCGTCACCCGTTTCGCGCCCTCGCCGACCGGCTATCTGCATATCGGCAACCTGCGCACCGCGTTGTTCAACTGGCTGATTACCCAGAAATCAGGCGGCACCTTCATCCTGCGCATCGACGACACCGACCCCGAACGGTCGAAGGAAGAATACGTGGATGCGATCAAGCATGACCTGGATTGGCTGGGGCTTGGCTGGGACCGTGTCGAACGGCAATCGCTGCGCCTTGACCGTTACGCCGAGGCCGCCGATCGGCTGCGTGACATGGGCCGGTTTTACGAGGCCTGGGAAACCCCGACTGAACTGGATTTGAAGCGCAAGAAGCTTTTGAACATGGGGCGCCCGCCGGTTTACGACCGCGCGGCCCTGACCTTGCCGGACGACGAAAAGTCCCGGTTGCGCACCGAACGCGGCGACGGTGTCTGGCGGTTCAAGCTGGACCAGACCCGGATCAACTGGACCGACGGCATTCTGGGCGACATGTCGATTGATGCCGCCAGCGTGTCGGACCCGGTGCTGATCCGTCAGGACGGGCAAGTGCTTTATACGCTTGCCAGTGTCGTCGACGATACCGAGATGGGTGTGACGCACGTGGTGCGCGGCTCGGACCATGTGACCAACACGGCGACCCAGATCCAGATGATCGAGGCGCTTGGCGCCACGCCGCCGAGCTTTGCCCACCATTCGCTGTTGACGGGTCCCGGCGGCGAAGCCCTGTCGAAACGCCTGGGCACGCTCAGCCTGCGGGATCTGAGAGCCGCCGGGATCGAGCCGATGGCGCTGTTGTCGCTGATGGCGCGGCTTGGGTCTTCGGACCCGGTCGAACTGCGCACAAGCCACGCCGAGTTGATCGAGGGCTTTGACGTCACCCGCTTCGGCGCTGCCCCCACCAAGTTCGACCCCGACGATCTGGGCCCCTTGAGCGAGCGGGTGATCCACGGTCTTGACGTCGCAGAGGTGACCAAATTCCTCGACGCCGTGCCGGAACCAAAACGCGCGGCCTATTGGCAGGCGGTGCGCAGCAACATCAACCGGCGCACCGAGGCTGGCACCTGGTGGCCGGTCTTCGCCGGCGAGGCCACGCCGGTCGTTGCCGAGGAGGACCGCGAATTCGTCGCCGAGGCGTTCGCGCTATTGCACGAACCGCCCTATGACGCCGGGACCTGGTCGACCTGGACCAGTGCGGTGAAAGACGCCACGGGGCGCAAGGGCAAGGCCCTGTTCATGCCCTTGCGTCTGGCAATCACCGGCCAGGCGCGCGGACCCGAAATGGCCGATGTCCTTACACTTCTGGAACAAAAACCGCATCTCTGAGGTCGTTTGCGCCGGGCTTGGCCCGTGGCTGTGCAAAGGGGGGCCTGCCCCCTCTTGGCCATTGGCCAATTCACCCCCGGGAGTATTTTTCACAGGAAGAAAGCTGTGCCCGCCAATCTCTTCTTCCTGTTGCAAATACTCCAGGGGGTCCGGGGGACTGCGTCCCCCGGCGGGTCGTCGCGGAATGCGGCGAAAACGCTTGCCGTGATTGCGCTAACGGGCCATTCTTGCGGACATGAAATCACACATCCTGACCATCACGCTGAACCCGACCGTCGATTTTTCGACCACCGCGCCCGAAATCGTCGCGGGCCCAAAGCTGAGGTGCAGCGAACCCCAGATCGACCCCGGCGGCGGCGGCATCAACGTGGCACGCGCCGTCAAGCTGCTGGGCGGGCAGGCAACGGCGCTGGTCGCCATCGGCGGGGCGACCGGTGCCCATCTCTTGCAGCTTCTGGCGCTTGAAGGCGTGCCGACCGTGGCGTTCCAGGGACCCGGTGAAACCCGCCAGTCGGTGTCGGTGATCGACCAGACGTCGGGCGAACAATTCCGCTTCGTGATGCCGGGCCCGGTCTGGCAGGACCATGACGTGCCGCGCGCGCTTGCCTCGGTCGATCAGGCCACCGGCGAAGACACTCTGGTGGTGCTTTCAGGAAGCCAGCCACCCGGGGTCGCCAAGGACTTTCCCTCGATCCTGGCCGATCACGTCGCGGGCCGGGGCGCGCGATTGATCGTCGACACCTCGGGGCCGGCCCTGTTTCACCTGGCCGAGAAACCCCATGATGCGCTGTACGTCCTCAGGATGGATGGCGAAGAGGGCGAGGAACTGGCAGGCCGTCCCCTGCCAACCCGCGAGGACACTGCCGGTTTCGCCCGCGATCTGGTCCGCCAGGGCGTGGCCCGTATCGTAATTGTCGCCCGTGGCGCGGACGGTTCGGTTCTGGTTGACAAGGACGGCGCCTGGCACGCGGTCAGTCCCCCCGGTCCGGTGATATCGAAGGTTGGGGCGGGCGACAGCTTTGTCGGCGCCTTCACATTCGCGCTGGCCGGAGACGAGCCGGTTGATGAGTGTTTGAGGTGGGGCGTGGCTGCTGCGAGTGCAGCCGTGTCGACCGAGGCCACACGGCTGTGCGATCCCGACACGACGGCGCGCAATCGGGATGAATGTTTGGTGACACGGCTTTAGATCGGGTCCCGGAAATATGACGGCGCCGCCAAAGGCGCGTTCCGATTGCCATTGCACCTGCCTTCCGACAGGCGTTGGATCCAAGCGGTCAGCCCCTGCACCTTGGTTAGAGGTGGTCTCGGGGGCCGGAACGACGGGATTGAGGCACAAGAACCTCTGAAGCTTCGCCAGGGAAACTGTCACACACGGGTTGGCATTTGGTAACCCATGCGTACGGTCGCCAAGCGGGGGCGAGACGCGCCGGTTCTATCCTAGCTTTTCAGTCGGTAACCGGTGTGGAACATCCACCACACCACGCTCAGACAGGCCGAGGCGAACAGAAGAACCGCGGCAAGGCTCATGGCGATCGGGACATCGGAGGTGCCAAAGAACGACCAGCGAAATCCGGAAACAAGGTAAAGAACCGGGTTGAATTTCGACACTGTCTGCCAGACCTCGGGCAACATCGAGATGGAATAAAAAGACCCGCCGAGAAACACCAGCGGTGTTACCACCAGAAGCGGCACCAGGTTCAGCTGTTCGAAGCTGCGCGCCCAGATACCAAGGATGAAGCCCAGAAGCGCGAAACTGACCGCTGTCAGCACCAGGAAGGCCAGCATGAAGAACGGATGCTGGATCGAGATGTCGACGAAGAAGAACGAGGTCCCGAGGATGATCAACCCGATCAGCATGGATTTCACCGCCGCCGCACCGACATAGCCAACGACGATTTCAAAGGACGAGATCGGGGCAGAAAGGACTTCGAAGATGGTGCCGATGAACTTGGGGAAGTAGATCCCGAAGCCCGCGTTCTGGATGGATTGCTGCAGAACTGTCAGCATGATCAGCCCGGGCACGATGAAGGCGCCATAGGACACCCCTTCGATTTCCGGGATCCGGCTGCCGATAGCGGCGCCGAAGACGACGAAGTACAGCGACGTGGACAGTACCGGCGAGACCACAGACTGGATGATCGAGCGAAAGAAACGCGCCATCTCAAACCGCCAGATGGCGGCGACACCGTACCAGTTCATGCCGCATCCTCCTGCACAAGGCCGACAAATATCTCTTCCAGCGAGCTTTGATGGGTCTGCAGATCGGCCAAGGTCAGCCCTGCCTCTTGCAAGGCGCCAAGAAGACGGGTGATGCCGGTCCGCTCGCCTGTTGCGTCATAGACATAGGTCAGCGTGTTGGCATCGCCGATCGTCAGGTTGAATTCCTTCAGGGTTTCGGGAATTTCCTTGATCGGCTGGGACAGTTCGATCGTCAGTTCCTTCCGGCCAAGGCGCTGCATCAAGGCGTCTTTTTCCTCGACCAGCAAAAGTTCGCCCGAGTTGATGACGCCAATGCGGTCGGCAATGGCTTCGGCTTCTTCGATGTAGTGGGTCGTCAGGATGATCGTGACCCCGTCGGCGCGAAGCCGTTCGACAAGCGCCCACATGTCGCGGCGAAGTTCCACGTCGACACCCGCCGTCGGTTCATCAAGGAACAGGATTCGGGGTTCATGGGCCAGCGCCTTGGCGATCAGCACCCGCCGCCGCATTCCGCCCGAAAGCTGCGACGTGCGTGCATCGCGTTTATCAAGAAGCGAAAGGTCGGACAGCACCTGGTCGACGAAGGCGTCATTGCGCGGCTTTCCGAACAATCCGCGCGAGAACCGGACGGTGTTCCCGACAAACTCGAAAGGTTCCAGGTTGATCTCCTGAGGCACCAGACCGATCAGATCACGGGCGGCGCGCCAGTTCTTTTCGACATCATGGCCGCCCACGGTAATCCGCCCCGAGGTCGGGCTGGTGATACCGCAGATCGTGGAAATCAGGGTTGTCTTCCCGGCCCCATTGGGGCCCAGCAGTGCCAGGATTTCACCTTCCTTAATATCGAGCGAGACGTTCTTTAGCGCCTCGAACCCACCGTCGTAGGTTTTGGTCAGACCTTCGACCTGAACGACTGTTGACATGACTCGGTTCTCCGCTGTGTCCGGGTAGGTATACGTTGCCGCAGGGGCGCGCGAAACCGGTGTTCGGCGCAAGGCACCTATTCAAAAATGCACATACGCCGGTTTCGGCTTTGCCAAGGGATGCAGGTCCGATGGTTGGGAAGAACTTGCGGCTGGGGATTGACCGCTCAGAATGCCGGTTTCGTCAGCATAAGCCAAAGAATGGCCAGTACGGCTGCGAAGGCCGGGAAGCCGCAGGCGAACCAGATGCGGTAAAGTCGGTGATAGGCCGCAGGAAGGGGCGCGCCCGAGTCACGGGCCTGGATCGCCAGGTCGCGCATCCTGATCTGCAGGGCAACGACGGGCAGCCAGAAGGCGCCGACAACAATGTACAGCAAGATCGACAGGGCGACCCAGCCTTCCAGCAAGGGCCAGCCCGCCGACCGGGCCAGAATATAGCCGGTGATCGGTTGGGCGATGGCGGCGGTTGCGGTGAATACCATGTCGGCCAGAACGACGATGCCTGCCACATGGGCGATCTGACCGGCGTCGCGGCTTTGGTGCGACATGACCATAAAGAAGGCGATGCCGGCCCCGGTTCCCAGAAGAACGGCGGCACCGATCACATGGAGAAACAGAACCACGTCGTGCATCATCGCTCGTCCGAGAAGGCCAGGACAAAGAGTGCAAGGAACATCCCCGGCAGGACCTTGACGAAGGGTCCAAGCGGGTCAAGCCACAGATCGGGGGCCACGACGCTGCCGCCGACCACATAGGCCAGCGATACGGCAATCATCCCAAGGACGGCTTTGCGAAGTTTCGGGCGCCAGAGAACAAGCGTGCCAAGGGCGATGTCGATAAACGCTCCGGCAACGACGGCGAGGCCTGCCTGTTGTCCGGGCCACCCCCGTGAAGTCAGGATGTCATGGGCGGCGGCGAACCCGATCAGGCCAAGAACCCCCGAGGCGATCCAGAAGACCGACAGCGTCAGCACGGCCAGGGGAAACAGCAGATAGGCCCGGGCGAACCAACGTTCCTGAAGCGTGGCGGGAAGTGCCTGGAAGATGGCGTCGAGGTCCCGGCAGGGGGTGCCCCCGGCGTGTTCGAGGGCGTTTGGATCGGCGGTGATGCCGTCGCGCAGGACGTGAATTGCAGTGCTGCGCAACGGGGATCGCCAGCCAAGGTATCCCGCAAGATCGCCCAGGGCGCCAAGACCGCGCATCGCAAGCGACGGAACCGGCAAACGGATCCAGGCCGGTGGAATGCCAAGCCATCGGCGTATCCGCTGCAAGAGGTCTGGCAGCGATTCCGCCCCTGCTCCGGTTACGTCCACCTCGGCGCCGCGCGGGATACGGCCTTCGGCGGCATCGACGACGGCCTGTGCCAGATCGTCGATCAGGACGCAGCGCATGGTCGAATTCGGCATGACCCGGGGCAGCACGAATGGAATCGCGGCCGCGGCCCGCAAAAGCGCGGTCCCGCCATAGGCCCCCGGCGCAAGCACCAGCGTCGGGCGCAGGATCACCATCTTCTGGCCTAAGGCGCGCAAGGCGGATTCGCCCCGCGCCTTCGAGCGGAAGAACTCGGTCGAGGCGGTGTCCGAAACACCTGCCGCCGAGATCTGGACGAACAGCGTATCCGTTCCCTGCAACGCCTCGCCAATTCGTTCCAGCGCGGTTTCGTGGATGCCTTTCAGATCGTCCCGGGCACCGCCCTGAAGCGCGCCCGAAGCGTTGACCACCGCATCCACACCATCAAGCGAAATCCGCCAGCCCTCGACCGACATGGTGGCGATGTCGAAGATCTCCCACTCGGCCCTGACCGAAGACCGCCGGGCCTGAAGACCTGACCGCCCGATGCCGGTGACGGCAAAACCGGCATCCGAGAGGCGCGCCATGACGCTGGTGCCGATCAGCCCATAGCCACCCAGCACCACGACACGCAAAAGGCCCGGAGCGTCGCCGGGCCTTTCGATATCGCGCATCTGCGACAGATCAGTTCTGTGCGTAATATTCGATGACCAGGTTCGGTTCCATCATCACCGGATAGGGCACGTCGCCCAGACCGGGGGTGCGCACGAAGGTGCAGGCCATCTTGGAGTGATCCACGTCCATATAGTCGGGCACGTCACGCTCGGGCAGGCCGGCGGCCTCAAGCACAAGCGCCATCTGCTTGGACTTGTCGCGAACTTCGATCACGTCGCCTTCCTTAACGCGGTAGGACGGGACATTGACCTTCTTGCCGTTCACCGTGACATGGCCGTGATTCACGAACTGACGGGCGGCAAAAACGGTGGGAACGAACTTGGCGCGGTAGACGACGGCGTCCAGACGGCGCTCCAACAGACCAATGAGGTTTTCGCCGGTGTCGCCGCGCACACGCTCGGCTTCGGCAAAAATGCGGCGGAACTGCTTTTCGGTCAGATCGCCATAATACCCTTTCAGCTTCTGCTTGGCGCGAAGCTGCAGGCCGAAGTCGGACATCTTGCCCTTGCGGCGCTGACCGTGCTGGCCTGGGCCGTATTCGCGGCGGTTGACGGGGGATTTCGGGCGACCCCAGATGTTTTCGCCCATCCGGCGGTCGAGTTTGTATTTGGCAGACGTGCGTTTGGTCACGGCTGGTCTCCTTCCAGGTGCCCCTGTGGGGCGTGAAGGGCGTTGTCCTCCTCCCCGGATTTGGCCGGGGCGACAGGTT
Source organism: Silicimonas sp. (assembly GCA_013002465.1). Classification (GTDB taxonomy): domain Bacteria; phylum Pseudomonadota; class Alphaproteobacteria; order Rhodobacterales; family Rhodobacteraceae; genus JABDJO01. The sequence goes on from JABDJO010000048.1 coordinate 35,227, forward strand.
TCCCCTTGCGGGGTCCACCAACACCAATGAAGAGGCGCTTATAGCGTGCTGTGAAAAGCTGTCAAGCGCCGGTAGTGCGGAGAAGAAACCCCGTCTGACAAGGCTTGGCGAGCCGTGGACGGCGACACACCGGGATGCCACGCCGGTCTGCGTTCTTTCGTCGCTTTGGGGGATAACCCTTGCCCCGCAGGGTTGCCCCGTCTAGGGAAATCCCAAGTTTCTTATCAGGAGATACCCAATGGCCGATGCTGCCGAGTTTCACGATCGTATGTTGTCCCTGGGTCTGGCCCGTGTCAGCGAAGCTGCCGCGCTTGCCTCGGCCCGTCTGATCGGGCGCGGCGATGAAAAGGCCGCCGATCAGGCCGCCGTGGACGCCATGCGCAACCAGTTGAACCTGTTGGAAATCCAGGGCGTCGTGGTCATTGGGGAAGGCGAACGCGACGAGGCGCCGATGCTTTATATCGGCGAAGAGGTCGGCACCGGCGAAGGCCCCGAGGTCGATATTGCGCTTGATCCGCTTGAGGGCACCACGCTGACGGCCAAGGATATGCCGAACGCGCTTGCGGTTATCGCAATGGGTCCGCGCGGGTCGATGCTTCACGCCCCCGATACCTATATGGATAAACTGGCCATCGGTCCCGGCTTTCGCACCGGTGTCGTCACCATGGACATGAGCCCGGCCGAGCGTGTGTCGTCGTTGGCCGCCGCCAAGGGATGTTCGACCGGGGATATCACCGTTTGCGTGCTGGAACGTCCGCGCCACGAAGAGATGATCGCCGAAATCCGGACAACCGGTGCCGCGATCCGCCTTATCACAGATGGCGACGTCGCCGGTGTGATCCATTGCGCCGAACCACAGACCGGCATCGACATGTACATGGGATCGGGAGGTGCGCCCGAAGGCGTTCTGGCAGCGGCCGCCCTGAAGTGCATGGGCGGGCAGATGTACGGCAGGCTGGTGTTCCGCAACGAGGACGAAAAGGGCCGCGCGCGAAAAGCCGGCATCACCAACTTTGACCGGGTCTATACCCGCGATGACATGGTCACCAAGGACGTCATCTTTGCCGCGACCGGTGTCACCGACGGCTCGATCCTGCCCGGCATCAAGCGCGAACCGGGTGTTCTGACCGCCGAGACGATGCTGATGCGGTCCAAGACAGGTTCGGTCCGGCGGATGAATTACCGTCACCCGACCGCATTCGACTGATCCCGGCACAAGTCGGGTTTCACCGCCGCGATACGTCAGATATGGTGGTCAGGAACGCGTTGACCCCTGTATCTGGTTATAGCCTGACGTGCCTAAAGACATGACATCGAACGTCTTTCTTGGCGTTGAAACCTCGTTGACCGGGCGCCGGTGGGTTGGCCCCGAGGCGTCGGTGATTCGCCACGCCGAGGCGATGCAGCAGGCCACAGCACTTGCCGATCCCGTTTGCCGCGTGCTGGCAAGCCGGGGTGTTGCGCTGGAAGATGCAGAAGCGTTCCTGGCTCCGAAGCTGCGCGATCACCTGCCCGACCCTCGCGATCTTCACGACATGGAGCGCGCCGCCGCGCGCCTGATCCAGGCCATGAGCACGGGCGAACGGATCGCCATTTTCGCCGACTACGATGTCGATGGTGGGTCTTCGGCGGCGTTGATCCTTGACTGGTTGCGCCAGCAGGGGCGCGATGCCACGCTTTATGTTCCCGACCGGATCGACGAAGGCTATGGCCCCAATCCCGTTGCCATGGAGATGCTGGCCAGGGCCCATGACCTGATCGTCTGCGTCGACTGCGGCACGCTGTCGTTCGACGCCATCGCCGCCGCAAAGGGAACTGACGTCGTCATTCTTGACCACCACCTGGCGGGCGAAGACCTGCCCGAGGCCCTGGCGGTTGTGAACCCCAACCGGCAGGACGAAAGCGGGGCCTTGTCGCATCTTTGCGCCGCCGCCGTCGTGTTTCTTGTGCTGGTCGAGGCCAACCGCCAGCTGAAAGCCGATGGCAGGGGCGGACCCGACCTGATGCAGATGCTGGACCTTGTCGCCCTGGCCACAGTGGCCGATGTCGCGCCGCTTCTTGGTGTCAATCGCGCACTGGTCACACAAGGTTTGCGCATCATGTCCGCCCGCCGCCGCCCTGGTCTGGTGGCGCTTGCCGATGTGGCGGGGTTGGACAGCCCGCCAACCGCCTATCACCTGGGATATGTGCTTGGCCCCAGGGTCAATGCCGGTGGCCGGGTCGGCAAGGCCGATCTGGGCGCAAGGTGCCTGTCGTCGACCGACATCGACGAAGCCCGGGCCATGGCCGAACGGCTTGACCAGTTGAACAAGGAACGCCGCGAGATCGAGACCCAGGTCCGCGATGCCGCCCTGGCCCAGGCCGAAGAGCGCGGGCTGGACGGCCCCCTTGTCTGGGCCGCCGGAGAAGGCTGGCACCCGGGCGTCGTCGGCATTGTCGCGGCCCGGCTGAAAGAGGCAACCGGTCGCCCGGCGGTGGTCATCGGCCTGGACGGTGATCTGGGCAAAGGCTCGGGCCGGTCGGTGAAGGGCGTCGACCTTGGGCACGCCATCCAGCGGATCGCAACCGAAGGGCTTTTGGAAAAGGGTGGCGGTCACAAGATGGCGGCGGGCCTGACCGCCCGGCGCGACAAGATACCCGAAGCGATGGAGCGGCTTGGTGCCCTGCTGGAACGACAGGGCGCCGGCAAGGATGGTCCCCGCGACCTGCACGTCGACGCCGCATTGATGCCCGGCGCCGCCACGGTGGACCTGATCGAACAGATTGAGGCCGCCGGCCCTTTCGGCCAAAGCGCCCCTGCCCCGCGGATCGCCTTTCCCGATGTTGCCATACTTCACGCGCGTGAAGTCGGCAGCGGACATTTGAAACTGAGCTTCGGCGATGGCTTGGGTGCCCGACTGGAAGCGATTGCTTTCGGCGCCTTCGACACCGACCTTGGCCAAAGCCTTCAACACCACGGCGGTGCCCGATTTCACCTGACCGGCCGCCTTGGCATCAGCCATTGGGGCGGGCGCCAGAGAGTCGAACTGCGCCTCGACGACGCCGCGCGGGCCGACGTCTGAGGCCCCCTGCAACCCGTCGCAAACCCCGTGATCAGGGCTCAGTTCCCGGCGCAATCCCTTGCTTTGACAGGCTAAAGACCGAACCGCGCGCGCATTCAAGAATCTTCTTGCCCTTGTAAGCGACTTTCCCTAATTAGCCCCCTGTAGCGCTGGCCCGTTCGTCTATCGGTTAGGACGCCAGGTTTTCAACCTGGAAAGAGGGGTTCGATTCCCCTACGGGCTGCCACTGCTTCCTAGAAATCGTTACGACATTGGGACTTACGCCCTGAGGTGTCCCACGTTTTTCAGGCCGTGGTACACCTTGGCTCTTTTTGGCGGCGTCCACACGATCGGCAGCTTGCTCGGCAAGGCGCGCTCTTTCGACCCGTTTGGTGTAGATTGCGGATGTCTTGGGATCACTGTGCGAGAGGTAGGCCATCACCTCGTAGACCGAACCGCCTTGCTCTGCGATCTCCTCAGCTCTTGCCTTACGAATCCCATGCTGAGACCGCGTGGCTTTCTTTATTTCTTTGCCCTCAGCGTCGGTCTCAATGCTGTAGAGCCCCGCTTGGATCACCCACTTACGGATCTTATTGTCGAGGCTTCCGGATGAGGCAAAGGGTTTGCCATACTCCGTGAATAGATAGGCGGGCGCCTCGTCCGCAACCGTAGCGAGTTCCACCAATAGCTCATTCGACATCGGAACTTTGACAGGCTGCGAACCGCGCTTCCTGGGATGCCAGGCGACAAACAGACGGTCCTTCGAAAGCTGTTCATGCTGTGGGCCGAGAAGGTGCATATCCCCAACACGGCCGGCCGTGTCTCGGGCGAGGAAGAACCAACGACGCGCCATTGAACCTGGACCGTGCCGCTGGAGGAACATCTCCCGATCTCTGTCAGACCAGGGCACGGCTCCGCCCTTCGATCGGTGGTTACTCCGCACTTGGAATATGGGGCTGTTCTCTGGATAGCCGTAGTCCGCGCCCCAAGTGTACAAGGCGCGAAGAGCCTTCAAACAGGTGTCTGCAGCTCCCGTTTTCGGTCCGAAGGAGTCCCGGATTCGGACAAATGCTTCGCGTGGGAGATCGGCTTTCAGCGCACCGATACGAACGCCTTTTGGCGAAAGACAATCGCGGGCTTGCGACAGACCAGTGCGCCGACTGCTGAGCGTCAGCGCTGACAGGTTACCTGCCTCAACCTGATCTTCCATCCAAACAATGAAACGGTCGCACATCTCATCGAGAGTGCCACGAGATGGCTTCACCGGTGCCTGAGATTCAAGCCGCCTTCCTTCGCGCGCGGACGAATAATGACGTTGGAAGTCAGGGTGCTCGGGGCCAACAGGGATCGTGATCTTCTTGGACATCATTCTTCCCGGCGTCCGCATTGGGCGGAACTCTGTCGTCGCCGCAGGAAGTGTTGTGACTACTCGTGTAGAGCCATTCAGCGTCTATGCGGGCGTGCCCGAGTGAAAGATCAAGGATATTTCCGGCTGACGGCGCATCTACCCCCACCTTCCCTTCCCCCGCACCTCTGCAATGATGCGGCATGAGCAGAATCAACCTTGAGCAGTTGAAGACCTTTCTCACCGTCGTCCGG
>JABDJO010000050.1 GCA_013002465.1 Silicimonas sp.
GCATCAGCTTTTCGACATCCGAACGCACATCAGAATCGACTTCCAACTCGGCCCTGAAACGCAAATGCCGACGCTCGGAGGGATCGCCGATGGATACGGTCATCGGTTCGACCGGCACGAATGCCAGGTCATCGCCAAGGCTGGCATGTGCAACCTTGCCATGACTGTCCCCGCCGCCACCGATCATGCCTGATGTGAAGGCAAATCCACCGCCGCCGCCGGCAAGGGCAAGAACCAGTCCGATGATCAGCCCGCCACGCTTCTTTTTTCCAGACGATTCCTCGCCTTCAACCGGTTCTTCATCGGCCATGACAACTCCTTCTCGGCATTCGTAATAGCCCGGTTCTGACTAACCGAATGTTAAGGCACGGCTGCGATGTACCGATTGAACGACTCGAAACACGGAGAACCCTGTGGAGCAGCTTCTGTCGGTCTGGGCCGGACTCGATGCACGTCGACGCCTCACGGTGGCTGTGGCGACGATCGGCATGTTCGCCTCGGTCTATTTCCTGACCCAGCTTGCATCACAGCCGCGCATGGCTCTTCTTTATGCCGGGCTTGATCCGCTCGCCGCGGGCGAGGTCGTTACTGCGCTTGAGGCGCGCGGTGCAGTTGTCGATATTCGCGGATCGGCGATCTATGTCGATGCCACCCAGCGCGATGCCCTGCGCCTTGCCCTTGCCGGCGAAGGTTTGCCGCAGAACGGAACGCAAGGGTACGAACTCCTTGATTCTCTTACCGGATTTGGCACAACCGCTCAGATGTTCGATGCCGCCTATTGGCGCGCGAAAGAGGGCGAGCTTGCTCGGACAATAACCGCGAATCGCCAGTTCTCTGCGGCGCGCGTCCATATCTCCAACCCCGCCAGCGATCCCTTCCGTCAGGGGCAGGTTGATTCGGCGTCGGTTTCCGTAACGATGTCGTCGGGGGGGCTTTCGGCCGCCCAAGCCACTGCCATTCGTTACCTCGTTGCCTCTGCGATTGCTGGCCTGGATCCGCAAAGCGTTTCGGTCATAGATGGCGTAACCGGACTCATTCCCAATACCGAAGATCCGTCGGTACAATCTGCCGGTGCCAGCGATGCCCGGGCCGAACACATCCGCTCAAGCGTGACCCGTCTTTTGGAAGCCCGCGTCGGTGGTGGGCGCGCCGTGGTCGAAGTGACGGTTGATCCAGTTACGGTCCGCGAGGAAATTACCGAGCGCCGGTTCGAGCCCGACACCAGGGTCCCGATCAGTTCCGATACCGAGGAAACCACGACGCGCTCCACCAACACGGGCAGCGGCTCGGTTACGGTTGCATCCAACCTTCCTGAAGGTGACGCTGGCGGATCGGCAGGCAGTTCCGAAAACAGCGAAACCCGGTCGCGGGAGGTCGTGAACTTCGAGGTGTCGGAAACTCAACGCGCAATCCTGAAGGAGCCGGGTTCGGTGCGCCGCATAAGCGTTGCCGTTCTTGTCGATGGCGTCAGGACAACTGCCGCCAACGGGACCGAAGTTTGGGAACCGCGAAGCGCAGAGGAACTTGCGGATCTCCGTGAACTCGTGACCTCTGCCATCGGTTATGACGAGGCGCGCGGCGATCAGGTCATCATAAGGTCCATGGAGTTTCAGCCGTTGCCAGAGTTGGCGCCGCCAGTTCCCCTGTCGTTGCTCGACCGTTTTGCCATCGACGTCATGAGCCTCATTCAGCTCGGCGTCGTTGCGCTGGTGGGTCTGATTCTGGGGTTGTTCGTCGTGCGCCCAATCCTGATGCGCCCGCCCGCAACCCAAGCGCCGCAACTGTTGCCGCCCAATGCCGATCTCGACTTGCCCGAAGGCGCTGGTGCAAATCTCCCCGCGCTGGACGGAGAAATTGACGGGCTGGGCGGATTTACACCTCTCGACGACCTTCCATCGTTCGACAGTATCCAATCCCCGGGCCAGGACCCCGCGGATCGGTTGCGACAACTCATTGAAACCAAGCAGGACGAAACCGTCGAGGTTCTCAGTCAATGGATGAATGACAGCCACGAGGTCGCTCGATGACGCTGCAGAGCTTTTTGGAGACGTTTGAAACAGCGGCGCCCACATCATCACGCAACTCGTCGACAAAGTTAAGTGCGGACGAAATCGAAAATATCCGTTCGGCGGCTTATGAGGCCGGATACTCCTCAGGGTGGGAGGATGCGCAGAAGGCCGAAAACGATGGTCGCCTGCGCGTCGAAGCCGAGTTTGAGCGGAATGTCCAGAATCTGGTGTTCACCTACAGCGAAGCTGTGGATTGCGTCCGCGGCGAACTTAAAGGCTTTGTCGCGGCGCTGATCGAAGGTTTTTTTCCCGAACTCGTTCCGGATCTATTGCGCGAACACGTCAGAAGCGAGCTCTTGAAAATCGCGGACGATTGCGTGGAAACGCCGATCGAGATCGTGACTTCGCCCGACGGCGAGCCAATCCTCAAGGAATTGCTCGAAAGCGATCTTCCGATGGAAATTTCACTGGTGTCCGACCCGACACTCGCCTCGCGCCAAGTGTACGTTCGAATTGCCGAACGCGAAATCGAGGTCAACATCAGCCCCCTGCTGGACGCGCTTCGGTCGCAATTCAAGGCAGTGGCAGAAGACCAAGACAGGATAGCGAATGGATGACTCCGAAAACAGCGAACTCGACGGGTTGGGCGATACGCGATTTGCCGATGTGCCGATCGAGATCACGATATCAGTCGGTATCGCGCGACCATTGATCCGCGATCTCCTGTCCCTGGAAGAGGACTCGGTTCTGTCGCTCGACAAATCATTGGAAGACCCGGTCGAACTTTACGTCGGTGACAAGCTGATTGGACGCGGGCAGTTGGAAGAAGTCGACGGCGAGGGGTCGGGAAAGCTAGGCGTTCGCGTCGTCGAGATCACTCACCCGACCGGAAAAAACTGAGTTGTTCGCACGACGGCTGATACAAACGAACTGGGTGGGTTGCTTCATCCAATTCGCGGTTTTGATGCTCTTCGCTGCGCCGGCCGCCGCACAGGATTTGCCGTTCTCACTGATCGACGAAGGGTCGCTGACGGCAAGATCGGTTCAACTCATAGTTCTTCTCACGGTCCTCAGTCTGGTGCCGGCGCTCGCCATCATGTTCACCTGCTTTCCCTTCATGGTGACCGTGCTGGCGATACTTCGGCAAGGCATCGGCCTTCAGCAATCGCCGCCCAACATGCTGATCGTCAGCCTGGCACTGTTCCTGACATATTTTGTCATGGAGCCGGTCTTTCTGGCCGCCTGGCAAAACGGGGTTTCACCGTTAGTCGAAGGCAGGCTTTCCGCCGAGGACGCCGCGCTTGAAACGATTGCGCCATTTCGTACCTTTATGACAAGCCGCGTTCAGCCCGAAACGATGGCGGTGCTTGCCGACCTTCGACCCGAGACATCCGGTGCAACAGCGCAGTCTGCGCCACTTTCGCTTCTTGTCCCGTCGTTTCTTTTGAGCGAGATTGAAAGGGCCTTTCAAATCGGCTTTCTGATATTTCTTCCCTTTCTCATCATCGACCTTGTGGTGGCCGCCATCCTGATGTCCATGGGCATGATGATGGTTCCCCCAGTAATCGTGTCACTGCCCTTCAAGCTTGCCTTTTTCGTTGTCGCGGACGGCTGGAGCTTGGTGAGCGGCGCACTGGTTCGAAGCTATTTTTGACGCGTCCCAATATGAATATTCGCAAAACCTGATTTGAGCTTCGCTGTCTCACCCTCGGCATACACCTGATACCGAGTGCGAGTTTCAATGCATAGTGCTGCAAGCGACGGCGAATTCGCTTTAGCGCACGACAAAGTCTGCATGCAGCGCACCGGCCGCCTTTATTGTTTTCAGAATGTCGATCATGTCCCGCGGCGAAACACCGAGGGCATTCAGGCCGGCAACGACTTCTGACAAGCTTGTGCCACCGGGAACTTCCGCCATTCCAATGCCCGGTTCTTCTTCAATCTCGGCGCGCGTGCGCGGAACGACAATTGTTTCGCCGCGCGAAAACGGATTGGGTTGGACAACAATCGGGGATTCCTCGATCCGAAGGGTCAGGTTGCCCTGGCTTACGGCGACGCGGGATATCCTGACATCTTCACCCATGACAATGGTACCTGAACGCTGATCGACAACCACCCGGGCGCGTTGTTCGGGTTCAACCGTAAGATTCTCTAACACGCTCAAGACGTGAGCCGGCGACGTCGATCCAGAGGCATCGACTCGAACGACCACGGTCCCGGGGTCGGTCATCGTCGCAACGCGTTTTCCGAATGTCGCATTGATAACGTTTTCAATTCGGGCGGCGGTTGTGAAATCCGGAGACCGAAGCCCCAAGCGTATCTCGCGCATGGAAGTAAAATCAAACGGAACCTCCCGTTCGACCCTTGCCCCATTGGGCACCACACCGGAGGTCGGCACGCCCTGGATGACGGTGGCACCATCACCTTCAACCGAGGCCCCTCCGGCAATGACGGCGCCCTGTCCAACGGCATAGATATGGCCATCCGCGGCATTCAGCGGCGTCATGATCAATGTGCCTCCAAGCAGGCTCTTTGCATCGCCAATCGCAGAAACTGTGACATCTATGCGACCACCGGCCCTTGCGAACGGCGGCAGTTCGGCGGTGACCAGAACCGCGGCGACATTGCGCGGGCGGAACTGTTCCCCGGTGACATTCACGCCAAGACGTTCAAGGATGTTCGACATGATTTCTTCGGTGAAGGGCGCGTTTCGAATGCCGTCGCCACTGCCGTTCAGGCCGACAACCAATCCATAGCCAACCAGATCGTTTCCACGCACACCGTCAAATTCGACAAGGTCCTTGATTCGCACCTCTGCCGCAGCAAGAACGCTTGACCATATCAGCGCGACAAGGATCAGAAAAAAACGCATCAGAGATACCCGGTCAGGGAAAGCCGCGATAAACGCGCGGTGATCGTGTAAAGCGATTGCAGCTGGGATTCGGCCGATTGAAGTTCCACCGCAGCCTCGTAGGGATCAACGCCAAGCAGTCCGGTGCGTGCGATCTCCAGCCCCTCGGTTTCTGCCATGACTTCGGACCGGGCCCGCTGCACCTGCCCCTGGATTGATCCCAGGCTGGCCTTCAGATCGACCAACTGATCATCGGCATCAATCAGATGCAGTCCCGCTTCCCGAGCAAGCATTCCTTGTTCTTCCGTATTTCCGGGCAAGACATCGCGTCCCAGCAAACCGCCCATGGCGAGAGCCGCCAGGTATGAGCGGACGGCTTCATGATCGGCGGTGATCGGCGGTGGCGCGGTTTCACCGTCCGAAAGCCGGGGGCCCGCGGTCGCCTGGGCGCCGCCAATATATCCTAGCGTATCGTAACCTCCACCAACCGCGAACCAGGTTGAAACAACGGTCACCACATCGTTCGCCGACACTGCGCCTGCCAGCGCAATCTCGGATTCCAGTGCGGTCATGATGGTCTCGGCATCAGCCAGCGCCGGGCGATCGGTTGTCACGCCGGAAAACACGCTTCGACCGCCAGACTGTACGTTTAGTGTATTGATAACCGACGAAAAGCGGGACATCGCATCGTGGCCAGCGTTGATCATCAACGTCGGATCGCTGGTATCCTGCACTGTCAGCAAGGTTCCGGAAATTTCGCCCAGAGTTCGCAGGTTGCTCAAAGCGCCCTGGGCGCTGGACACGACCAGATCATGCTCGGAAATTACCGCAAGAAAGCTTTCGGCGCGGGCCAGACCGCGTTCGATCCCCGAAAGCGGCGCAAAGTTGCCCTTGAAACGGTTGACCAGATTCGAATCGACGCCTGACGAAAGCTCTTGGGTAAGCCGGTTCAGGTCAGTCCTGATCCTGGCAGTGTCGCGCCGAAGCTGTAGGTTTTTGGCCAGGTCACCAATTGAGTTCACGTTCATGGATTCATAGCCCGATCAATAGTTGCATAAGTTCGTCGACTGTCTGGATGACGCGCGCGTTCGCCGCATAGGCCTGTTCCACCAAAAGCAGCTTTTGCAGCTCCTGATCCGTATCGACGCGATCAGCGAGAGCCGCTTCCTCCATGCCTTGGAACCTTGCGGTCTCGAAGGACAGGCGGGTGTTTCCGTCTTGTAACGATTGACCGACCAGCGAGATAAGTGTCGAAGCGTAATCGGCCACGCTGCGCGACGCCCCCGAAAACGACCCGCCGATCGGGACCCGCTTGTCCTCAAGGACTTGGATCATGTTCGACAAAAGGCTGGCATCGCCGACAGGACCAGGTGCAATAGCGGCAAGCCCGTCACGTATGCGCCAAAGCTCACCGCCTTCTGCGGGGTCAACAAGGTCGTTCACTTGAATGCGGCTAGCCAATCCAACGGTATCCAAGGGATTCAATGCGCTTCCGCGATCGGTGAAGAATCCCGGATCGCCCAGGGAAAGGGTTGGATCCAGGCCGGGGTCCTCGAACCGCGCCACAAGATCGCGGGCAACTTCGTCCAGATTGTCTTGAACTGCGACAGCCAGATCATCGCGTACCTCGAACAATCCGGCCAGCGACCCACCGGCAACGGAAGCCGCCACCCCGGTCAGGGGAACCGGGGCGCCGTTCAGTGTCAGCCCCGACAAGGCGCCGGATCCGATGGTCATGTCCGCTGTGATCGGAGCGCTGGCTTCGAACCCGAATTCCGCAGGTTCTATGTCAAGAAGGAGTGCGCCATTCATCGTATATAGTGCGATCGACCCATTTTCGCGCGGAATCTGGCGAACCGGCACAAGGTCGCTGATGTCATCAATCAGGACCTGCCTTTGATCAAGGAGACCGGGGTATTCAATGCCCACACCCTTGGCCCGAAGTATTTGTTCATTCAGATCCGCGATGCGAACAAGAGAATCGTTCAGCCTGCGCACTTCGCTTTCGATCTGCACATCGGCATCCTGGCGCAAAACCTGGATGCCGTCCGAGATCTCGTTCAGTTTTCGCGTCAGGGATTGCGCCGATGACAAGACGTTGGACAATCTTGCCTCGGCTTCTGGCCGTGACGAAGCTTCCAGGACGGCGGATTCGAACTCTGTCACCTGATACGTCAAGCTGAAAGGATCTTCGGGTGATCCGACAAGATCGAACACGCTTTTGTGGAATCCTGCGGCGGCGTCGGCCGATCCGACCGCCGCCGAGGCCAGGCGTTTTTCACGCAGCAGGGTTTCATCGACGACGCGTCTTACGCCATCAATTTGTACCCCCGCGCCCGACCCGCCCACATGGCGCGAGCTCAACTCGATCTCGCGCCGCGCGTACCCGTCTGTCAAAGCATTCGAAACGTTGTTGCTGACGACCTGGGCGGACCGCGACGCAGCCGTCAATCCGGTCAGGGCATTGGAAAGCGCGCCCGATATACTCATCTCAGTATACTCATCTCAGTTCACCTAGCGTTTGATGTTCGTGGTTTCCTGAAGCATCTCATCGACCGTCTGAATGACCTTCGCATTGGATGAATAGGCCCGTTGCGTCTGAATGAGCTGGGTCAGTTCGCCCGCCACATCTGTCGAACTTTCCTCAAGCGCATAGCTTACAATGTCGCCCGTCGGGCCATCGGCGGCGTCCCAAAGAAACAGCGTGCCGCTTTCGCTTGAGGTGGCATAGATCTGATTGTCCATCGAGATTAGACCATTCGGATTGGGCATATCGATCAGCGGTATCTGATAGATTGTTCGTGTGATGCCGATGTCGAAGTTCGCCTTGATGTAACCGTTGGCGTCCACCTCGACCGAAATGAGGTTTCCAACCGGAGACCCGTCCTTCGAAATGGAGGTTGGGGCGAAGCTGTCGGAAAGTTGTGAAAGCCCCGATCCGGCACCAATAGAGCCGATGTTGATGTCGATCGGGCCGCCTGCCACATTAATCTGGAAATCACCTGTTACCCCGTCATAAGGGCCGCCGGAAACCGGTGTAACCGAAGATATCGTTCCACCCGATCCGCGGGACGCGTCAAAGACGATTGTGTATTCGCCCACAACCGCCCCGGCAGACGCTGAATCCGTCAATGTCATGGTCCAGGTGTTTGACGACCCCGGTGTCGCAGGCACGGTTGGAGTGAAGTCGATGCTGATACTTTGCGATGTGCCCAGGTTGTCGAAGTATTCAACCGACAAGGGCAGCGGCGCACCCGAGGCGCCAAATTCGGTCTCCGTCGCAGGCAGATTGACGCCCAGGGCGATCCTGGTGGTCGGCTCCGAAGTAAACTGGTTCACGTTGATTTGCACGGGTTCAAGCCCATCGCCAGTATCCCGCGCATAGGTTGGTATGGATCCATCCGGATCCGCTGGCCAACCCATCAAGGTGACCCCGGCCGAGGTTCTGAGAAACCCTTCTTCGTCAGTGCGAAAAGACCCGGTGGTTGCCAGGAACAAGGGATAATCCCCGATCGAGTTCAATAGCGAGCTTTCTGTCGTGACCGGAAGAAACCCCCGCCCCCGCACAGCCAGGTCGGTGGCGTTGTTGGTCGATGCCAGGGCCCCCGGTTGGTCGATCATGCGTTGTGTTGTGACGCGTACGCCACCAGCGGAATACGTGCCCTGCCCGCTTTCGATCACCAAAGACGAAAAATCAGCGACAGCGCGTTTGTACCCGTAAGTTGCCGAGTTCGCGATGTTGTCGGCGATGGTTGCAAGTCTGCTGGCGTTTGCCGCAAGTCCTGCCACCCCCGCATTCAGCGAAGAAGAAATCGTCATGCCTCAGCCTTTCTGCTGGAAGCCCCCGCTTTCTTCCTAATCGCTCCGGCTTAACGGGCACCTAATGGCTAAAATTCGCTGGAAATTTCTCAGAGATTATTGCGCAACAGGATGATCTCGATCCGGTTGTTCCGGATCGACAGCGGGTCTTCCGACACTGGCTTGCGATCCGCAAACCCGGTGACCCTTTGCATTCGTTCCGGCCTCAGCCCCTCGCCCGTCAGCAGTTGGCGCACAACATCCGCGCGTTCGGCCGAGCGGGACCAAACCGGGTTTTCACGCGCCGCCAGCGGCACCGAAGCCATATGGCCCTGAACCGCGATATCGTTGCTTGCCAGTTGAAAAACTTCGCCTACGGCCCGTGCCACGCTTTGCAGAACCGGGCTTGGCGTGGTCGGCCCAACGAACAAAGGAGCGCCGGGAATATCGAACACCTCGACAATCAGGCCCTCGTCGGTCAGCCGGGTCACTACATGCCGACTGAGCAAATCGCTGACCATGCTTTCGCCGCCTTTGCCAGCAAGCATATCCTTCAACTCGGCCAGCGGGTCTTTGCCCGCACCGTCTGCACCGTCGGAATCATCGTCGGCGTCGCCGTTTGCCCCCTTCGACGGTGTCGTGGCCGTCGGCATCGTCACCCCGGCCCCAGTTCCGTTCTTGGCCAGGGTGTTTTGGGTAAACACGCTGTCACCACCAAAGGCGCCCTCGCCCCCGCCCGAGACCTTGTTCACCGGAATTGTCGGATTGAAGTAATCGGCGATACCTTTGCGCTGTTTTTCGGTGGTTGCTCCCAACAGCCACATCAAAAGAAAGAACGCCATCATCGCCGTCACGAAATCTGCATAGGCCACCTTCCAGGCCCCGCCATGGTGCCCGCCAGCAATGACTTTCTTGCGCCTGATAATTATCGGCGCTGGTTGATCGGACATGCCCGCTCCTCGCCTCCACCAAAGGGGTGATACGGCAAAACTGGTGAACTTTGGCTTAAGTCCGACGGGAGAATGCCTTAAAACGCCAGAACCAACTCTCCGGCATGACTGCGCTCTCAGGTGATTTCGCTGGAATCCAGGCCATCATTGGACTAGGCCAAACTCCAAAGGGAGGACGTTCCAGTGACCAAGAAACTGCTGCGCAGCCAGATGTGGTTCAACAATCCTGACGATCAGGAAATGACAGCGCTCTATCTTGAACGTTACCTGAATTATGGCCTTACCCGAGAAGAGCTTCAGTCCGGAAAGCCGATCATCGGTATCGCCCAGACCGGCAGCGATTTGTCGCCGTGCAACCGGCATCACATCGAACTTGCAAAACGTGTTCGCGACGGAGTGAACGCGGCGGGCGGCACGGTGATGGAAATCCCCGTCCATCCGATCCAGGAAACCGGCAAACGGCCCACGGCCTCCCTTGACCGCAACCTTGCTTATCTGTCGTTGACGGAATCGCTTTATGGATATCCGATTGACGCCGTTGTGCTGATGATCGGCTGTGACAAGACAACGCCCGCCCTTCTGATGGCCGCTTCCACAGTCAACATCCCCGCCATCGCGCTTTCGGTCGGCCCTATGCTGAACGGCTGGTTCAGAGGCAACCGCACCGGTTCGGGCACCATCGTCTGGAAGGCGCGCGAACTGCATGCCGCAGGTGAAATCGACGATGACGGCTTCATGGAACTTGTCGCCTCGTCCGCGCCCTCTACCGGGTTCTGCAACACGATGGGCACGGCCACCACGATGAACAGCCTTGCCGAGGCGCTTGGCATGCAGCTTCCGGGGTCTGCGGCTATCCCGGCGCCCTACCGCGAACGCGGGCAGATCGCCTATGAAACCGGCAAGCAGATCATCGACATGGTCAACGCCGACCGGCGACCGTCCGATATCATGACCCGCAAATCGTTTGAAAACGCGATCGTCGTCAACTCGGCCATCGGTGGGTCGACCAATGCGCCAATCCACCTCAAGGCCGTCGCGCGCCACCTCGGCGTCGATCTCAGCAATGACGACTGGCAGAACCTGGGCCACAAGATCCCGCTTCTGGTGAACCTTCAGCCCGCGGGTGAATACCTTGGCGAAGACTACCACCGCGCGGGTGGCGTTCCCGCTGTCATTGGCGAATTGATCGAAGCCGGGCTTCTGCCCCACCCCGATGCGCTCACCGCCAACGGCAAGACTATCGGCGAGAACTGCGGCCAGCGGCGCAGCGAAAACACCGATGTCATCAAAACCGCCGCCGAACCGATGCTGCAGAATGCCGGGTTCATCAACCTCAAGGGCAACCTCTTTGACAGCGCGATCATGAAGACCAGCGTGATTTCCGACGAATTCCGCGACCGTTACCTGTCGAACCCAGATGATCCGGACGCCTTCGAAGGGCGCGCCGTCGTCTTTGATTCAATCGAGGATTACCACGCCCAGATCGACGACCCGGCGCTCGATATCGACGAACACTGCGTCCTTATCATGCGCGGTGCCGGTCCCATCGGCTATCCCGGCGGCGCAGAAGTCGTGAACATGCGTCCCCCGGCCTATCTCCTGAAAAAGGGTATCCATTCCCTGCCCTGCGTGGGCGATGGCCGCCAGTCGGGAACCTCGGGATCTCCGTCGATCCTGAACGCGTCGCCCGAGGCTGCGGCTGGCGGCGGCCTGGCGCTCGTGCAATCGGGGGACCGGGTGCGGATCGACCTAAACGCCTGCACCGCCAATATGCTGGTTGACAACGCCGAACTGCAGACCCGCCGTGCAGCCCTGCCCGAGCGGCCGTTTGCTCCGGAAAGCCAGTCGCCCTGGCAAGAGATATTCCGCGAAAAGACCGAGCAATTCGCCGAGGGCATGGTCTTGAAGGGTGCAACAGAGTTCCAGGATATTGCCCGCAGCAAAGGCACGCCGCGCGACAATCACTGATTGCGCAGACACAAAGGCCAATGGTGGCCAAATGTACGGATGGCGGCAAACGCCCCGCCAATCAGTTCGGGTGTCGTTGCAACAGCAATCTTAGGCAGAAAGCAGTCTCGGCAAGAATTGTAAGCCCGTATACAGGCATGAATGGACCAGAAAGCTCGGGCGCAAAGAACCGAAGGCCGCTGCCAACCAGATAGACAACCCCGGCAATTGCCAGGCCCGCGCCAAACACGCGTGCAAACACACCGGACTGCCAGACCAGCGCTCCCATGATCAGACTATTCACACCGAAGAACACCAGCCCCAGATCATAGCCTTGACCATGCAATTCGAGAAATACCAACGCGAGCCCGGCCGCATCGGCATGACCATCGGCACCTGACAGAAGCAACCACGCTGTTTGCAGCGTCATGAGGTTGGCAGCGATCAGCACGGTCTGGATCAACCTGAAAACCATTGCAGCCAAAGCCAACCCGGGCGCCATGGATCGAAAGATCAGAAAGAACAGGATGGCCAGGCCAGCATCTGAAAGCGCCATGACAATGTCGGCGGCCACGGCCAGCCGGAACTGGCCCGGAGCATCAAGGATTGCCGCAGCGGTCCCACTGGCGTCGTCGAGATTGATCAAGGGTCCACGAAGGCCCAACTCGGCACCAAGGCCGGAAACTATGATCACAAGATAAAGCAATCCAGCAAGTCGAGCCTTCAGCACAAAACCGGATGTCCGTGTTAGATTGGCCATGAGAAAGCTCCTTTCGTGAATGGGCTCAGGCAACCCTCGCTTTTGGTTCAAACGAAGGCGCCATGGCGCAGTCGGCGCGAGGGTGGTTCGCTCGTTGCCGTGCCCAAACAGAAACCAGGACGATACCCGCGCCAAGACACTGCAGCGGCGACAGGGATTGACCCAGCCAAACCCAACCGAGGACAACCGCCGTCAAAGGGCTCATCATACCAAGCATTGATACCGCCCCTCGTTCAAGCCGCGCGACGCCCCGGAACCAGATGACATATGTCGCGGCGGCGCCAATAAGACCAAGCCAGGCGAGACCAGCCAGGTTCACGCTTGATAGCGGCGGCAACGGCGGCTCTAGAACAAAGGCCAGCGGCAGCAGAACCAACCCACCGGCCGTCAACTGCCAGGCTGTGAAGCTAAGCGCCGAAACGGGTGGTTGCCATTTACGGCTGAGCACGGTGCCTGCCGCCATGGACGCCGCTCCGCCCAGTCCTGCCGCGATGCCGATCGGATCGAGGCGCGCCTCGGGGCCGATCAGCAGAAGGGCTACGCCAAGTACGCCTGTTACGGCCGCCGCGACGGCCCGGGCGCGAATGGGTGTTCCAAGCCAGCCGCGCGCCATTGCGATGACCATAATCGCTTGCAGCGAACCCAATGTCGCCGCAACGCCGCCGGGCAACCGATAGGCCGCCACGAAAAGCAGAACCCAGAAAAGCGCGAAGTTGAAGCTGCCAAGAAGAAACGCCCTCCCCAGCCAGGCGCGCGGCGGCAGGCAGCGCGTGAGAAGAAGCAGCAGCAACCCAGCGGGAAGGGCGCGCAGAGCGGCCAGGGTGATCGGGTATCCATCCGGAAGTGCTTCGGTCGTGACGATGTATGTGCTTCCCCAGACAGCAGGGGCCAAAGCGGTGAGCAGAATATCAGTGGTGCGAGACATGGCGTATCTCCAGGGTGTTGAGTCACCAGGGCTGGTGAAGGGTCCAGCGTGGGCTTGCCGGCCACGGCTCATGGCCGATGTCACGCAACAGATGCGGTGGCAGGTCGCGCGACAGGTTGCGCAGGTCGGCAGGCCGCCCAATGATCAAGGATGGTTGCCCTTGCCTTATCGGCTGCCACAAACGTGCCGCCATCTCGGCCTGGCTGGTCTTCAGAACAAAGGTACGGTGATGAATATCAAGGTTGAACTCGGATGCGAGATCGCGCAACCGCGACGAGATGTTCAAGTACCAGCAGCGCACGACGTCGTGGAAGAAATCTATCGTGAGGGACGACATCAGGCGGCCTCCTCTTGCAACTCGGCCCGGGTAAGCCGCACGGCGATAGAAGCAACGTGGGCACCCTGAAACCGCGCTCCGGCCAGGTCGGTCTCTGTCGGACTGCGCGATCCGTCTGCTCCGGCGATTGTTCCGGCGCCATAGGGCCCGCCACCTACGATGTCCTGACCTGTGGTCTGACCGGCAAAGGTGTAGGGCATCCCTGCGATCAACATGCCGAAATGCTGCAAAGGAATTTGGGTCGACAACAACGTCGCCTCGTGACCGCCATGTTGCGAACCGGTGGAAGCAAAGACCGCCGCGACCTTGCCGACCAGCGCATTGCGCGCCCAAAGGCCGCCCGCCTGATCAAGAAACGATTTCATCTGCCCGGCCATCATGCCGAACAAAGTCGGTGTACCAAGGATGATGGCGTCATAGTTTTCCAGCTCCGCCGGTGTTGCCAGCGGCGTAGTATCTTCTGCAAAACCTGCTTTGTGACGGATGTCTTCGGGGACGGTTTCGGGAACCCGCCGCAGATCGACTTGTGTTCCCGGGATGCTGCGCGCGCCTTCGGCTTCGGCTTCGGCAAGCGCACGAACGTGGCCATAGCTGGAATAATAGAGAACGAGAATTCGGGCCATGGGAACCTCTCAGGCTTGAAGATTTGCTGAGTGAGAAAATGGCGCAATTGGCCCGCCGGAATAACCGCGGCGCGTTCACTTCATTCTTTACGCTGATTGAATAATGTCAGTCGCGCAGCGCCGCGCGCAGGTGGTCGATAAACGCTGAAACCTTGGCGTCCATGCCCAGCCGCGAGGCCGTGACTGCGAATATTTCCGGTGACGGAAGCTCGTAATCAGGAAGAACGCGAACAAGCGTGCCACGCGCCTCTGGATCGTTTGAGACGAAATCGGGCAATGTGCCGATACCGTATCCCGCGATCAACAAGTCACGTAAGACAAGGCTGTTGCCGACCCGAACCCGTGGATCAAGATCAAGTGTCGTGTCCCCGTCCGGGCCGGTAAGGTTCCAGGTTGTCAGGTGGTCAGCAAGAAGAAAGCCAACGATCTTGTGGCTGGCCAATTCTTCGGGAAGCACTGGAATACCTGCTTCTTCAAGATAGGCAGGTGACGCAAATACGCGTTGCCGAACGACGCCAATCTTGCGCGCCACCAACGCCGAGTCCGGCATTGCGGCCCGAATACGGATCGAGACGTCAAAACCACCTTCGACCATGTCGATCACCCGGTCATCCATCGAAAGCGTGAAGCGCAGTTCGGGATAGGTTTCCAGAAAGCCCTGCAGGAACGGCGCAATGACCATCTGACCGAACGAACTTGAGGTATTCACGCGAAGATGGCCACGAACCGCGCCTGCGCCATCACGAATACGGTTTTCGACAGCCGATATTGTATCAAGAATTTCCAGTGCTTCCTCGTAGTACAACCGCCCGGCATCGGTCAAAGACATGGATCGCGTGGTACGCGTCAACAGGACTGCGCCAAGGCTCTCTTCCAAAAGTTTAACATCGCGGCTCAACAAAGCGGGCGACACGCCAAGATCCTCTGCCGCGCGTGCAAAACTTCCGCGCTCGACGATGCGGCGAAAGGCTTGCATGACAGAAAGCTTGTCCATCCTTGGAAAACTCGCTTTGGTTCGGTTGCGATCCTTGTCGGACCGCGTGATTGATAAAATACCAGAAATATCACAGTGCCAAGAATGGTCGGCCCGATGCGCTCTTCTCTTTCAGGGCGCAGCTGGCGACACACGTGCTGTTCGAATTGTGAAGGCACGTCCTAGCCAACTTGGCGGACAAGCAGGACAGAATGCTATTCACTCCCCGAGCATCGTCATTGCGCCGGTATCCAATGTCTCATTCATTTGTCGCCACCCAATTCTGATGGCGGCGAGCGTCACCGCTCGCCGCATTTTCATTCCGCTGCAACGGGATGGCCGTGGTTGCAGGCATGCGCCATGGCATCGACGTGGCGGTGGTCCGTCCCGCAGCAACCGCCCAACACACGAAGGTTCGGCAGCAGCTTCATAAGACGCCGATAATCTTCGCCCAGTTCGGACGGATTGCCGTCGTCCAGCACCTCGCTTTCGTCAAGCTCGGCATGAGACATCCGGGATGCATTGGCCCGAACACCACCTATCCGCCTCACCCAGTTTCCGCCCTTCTGCAGCACATCCTCGAAGTGATCGGGGTGCGCGCAATTGACCATGAAATATGTCGCGTAGCCGCCAGTGGCGTCATCCACTTCGCGAATGGCCTCGGACAATGGCTGCCCGGTGACCAACGCTCCGTCCGTTTCGACCGTAAAGGAAACGACCACAGGAACGCCCGCCTCTTTGGCCGCCCCGACGATACCCAAAGCTTCGGGTGTGTTGGTCATGGTGATCCCCGTCACCATATCGGCACCGGCGTTCGCGAACGCACGAATTTGTGGCACGTGGTACTCTTTGGCCTCGATAACGGTCATCACGTCGCCCGGATCGTATCCGTCTCCTCGTGGTCCTACGCAGCCGCTGATCAGCAACGGATTGACCGCGTGCTGGTGTTTGTTGCGTAGCGTGCGCATCAGATAGATCGCTTCTGTGTTGACCTTCTCCATTTCGGCGCCTGTGCGACCGAGAAGGTGGCCCCAATCCGCACTTGCCCGCCAGGTCGGGGTCTCAAGAACAAATCCAAGGTCATGCGCCCTGGCCACCGCAATGTGGCGTTCGAAGTACTCGGTCAGTTTTTCGCGCCCATGGTCGTCATCAAGAAGGATGAAAGCCGCGAAATACGGCAGCTCAATCCCGTCGTGGAAGATAAGCGTCGTTTCAATACCGCCATCGGTCAGAAACAACTGGTCGCCCGTAGTTGGCAGATCGGCGGCATGCGCTGATGGGTAGTTCATGTCAAAACTCCTTGCTGACACATCAATTCTGCCTCCTTAAACCCGTTCCACGCGGACATCTGGGAGCGACCCGGGAGTTTACTGGGATATTGCGGGGATTCCTGTTGAGGCTATTCTTGTCCCATCAAGATGGAGCGGTCGGCACCAGCGTGATCTATGCATTTGGAATATTCAGCCTTGACGATGCGCGTCGTGAACTGGTCGCGGACGGTGACGTCGTTCACATGCAGCCGCAGGTGTTCGACCTGCTGCTTTTGTTTGTGGCGAATGCAGACCGGGTCATCAGCCGTGACGAGATCATCGAAAAGGTCTGGAACAACAGGATCGTTTCAGATGACGCAGTGTCCAGCCGCATTCGCGATCTGAGAAGGGCGCTGAACGAGTCAAGTGGACAACCGAAATTCATCTCGACCATTCGCGGCCGTGGATTTCGGTTTGAAGCTGAAGTTACCCTGCGTGCCGAGGCCCGGGCACCAGAGCAAAGCGATCAGGTGCCGCCTGAAAGCGTGTCCGAGACGTCGGATGACAATCGACCGTCTATCGCTGTGCTTCCTTTCCAGCGAAATGGCGATCAGGATGGGTTTGTTGCCATCGAAGAGGCCATCCCGCGCGAACTTATTGCAGCGCTTGCCAGTCTGCGATGGATCAAGGTTGTTTCCCATGGTTCGGCGTTTCAGTTTCGCGGCACCCATGTCGATATGACCGAAGTGCGGCGCATTCTGAAGGTGCGCTATTGCATGACCGGTATCGTCGAACTGATTGGGCGCAACATTACGATTGATTGCGAGATATCGGATACCCGAACGGCAGAAGTTGTTTGGGCCATGCGAAAGACCGCTGACGTGGACGACATACAATCTCTGCGCGCCGAGATATCGGCCAACATCATCCTGGTCGCCGAACTGGAAATTCCACAGCACGAATCGACAAGGCTTGCATTTCTTGAAACGAACAACCTTGATGCCTGGTCCGCAATGCACCTTGGCTTTCGTCATATGAGCCGATTCAATCGGGCAGATAACGCGATTGCCGAAAAGATGCTGACCCATGCGATTGAACAGGACCCGACCCTGGCGCGCGGTCACTCGGGCCTTGCCTTTGTACGGTTTCAAAAGGCGTTCATGCGCTATTCCCCGGACGGACCGGCCGAAGCCAGAAAGGCCCGGGCCCACGCAGAGCAAAGCC